>DASVPC010000221.1:0-70144 GCA_036383055.1 Rhizobium sp.
ACTTCTGGCAAAACCCGATCGCTCCACAAAAGGAGCGGGTCCAGCAATTCGTGCGCCACATGTATCGGCAAAGCCTTATCAACGGCAGTTTCTATCTCCGTGCCTATATCGAAGATACCGCCGAACGCGTCGTGCATCGCCTTCGGGCACAACTTCCGTCCGCCGCTGACGCGAAGACGGTCGCCTTCCTGCACCCGGACAACACGATTCTGCTGGAACAGCCGGATTTCGGCAGTCGCAGCGGAACATAATGTGGGATCGGGAGATTGCAGATGTTCTCAGATTTCACACTTTTTCCCAACGAGGAGCGACCGGGGCTGGCGGAACAGAACGAGCGTGCACGCTGGCTGCCGCCGACGGATGCACAACTTCTTGCCTTCCTTCCAACCCGCTGGCGCTTCCCGCTGATCGGCTCCACGCTCTCCGCATCGCTTCAACCGATCGAACTTGCGCGAGGAACGGCTGACGGCGTGGTTGGCTGGGGCGACAAGCCGTTTGCGCGCATCGCCCGCCGCTATGCTCAGATGCGCAAGCTTCCCTACTGGACTTTGGAAGACGGCTTTCTGCGCTCTGTCGGTCTCGGCAAGGCTGGAGCCCCCTCAGTCTCTCTGATCGCAGATGACCTCGGTATTCATTTTTCGGCTCACGCGGCATCCCGACTGGAGACATTGTTGCAGGACGGGACCCTCGGCGCCGATCTGGCGCGGGCGAAAAGACTGCGTGAATGGATCGTCCGTGAGCGGCTTTCCAAATACAACCATCTCACGGACGGGAATATCTCGCTTCGGCCCACACGCCGCAAGCGCATCCTGCTGGTGGACCAGGTCGTCGGTGACCGTTCCATCACCGGCTCAGGTGCCGATGCCAAAACATTTCTGAGGATGTGGAATGCAGCGCGCGCCGAGAGCAACGCGGACATCATCATCAAGAGCCACCCCGATGTCGTGGCCGGCCGCGCGCGCGGTTATCTGACCTCGCATGCGCGCGAAAGCCGCGTCCAGTTCGTCGACAGCGCGGTTTCCCCTCATTCGATCCTCGATATCGTCGATGAAGTCTGGACGGTCTCGAGCCAGCTCGGCCTGGATGCGCTGCTGCGTGGCATGACCGTCGTTACATTCGGCATGCCGGCCTATGCCGGATGGGGCCTGACGCAGGACCGCGCCGACAGCATCGTCGCGACCGCCGCGCGTGTCCGCCGGACACGCCACGTCGGCATCGACGAACTCGCCCATGCGATGCTTCTTCAATATAGTCTGTATGTCGATCCGGTAACGCGCCAGCCAGTCCAGGCGGAACAGGCTGTCGAACGATTGCTCGAATGGCGCCGGCGCGCAGCTTCCCTGTCCGGTCGCTATCTCTGCCTCAATTTTGCGCTGCATAAACGCTCGGTCCTGCGTCGTTATCTGACCAGCCCGTCCTCGCAGGTGCAGTTCACGAACAGGCCCACGGTTGCCCAGATCCAGGCGGCGGACAAGATCGTGTTATGGGGCAACAGCGCTCCACCTGAAGAAAGCACCCTATGGAAGCAGGGAAGACGGCGGCCGGTCATTCGGGTGGAAGACGGGTTTATCCGCTCCGCCGGGCTCGGAACATCGCTCGTCCCGCCCTCTTCGCTTTGCTTCGATGCCGAAGGTATTTATTTCGACGCGTCCAAGCCGAGCAGGCTCGAAACTATTTTGAGCACCGCGGACTTCGACAACACCCTCCTTGAGCGTGCGAGAAGGCTCCGCCGCGCCATCGTTTCGATGGGCATCACCAAGTATAACTTGCCGACGCAGTCCTCCCCGGACTACCGCGAGCAAGCCAAGGGTCGATCCATCGTTCTCGTGGCCGGACAGGTACCGAACGATGCGTCGCTACGGCTCGGCATGGCAAGCCATGACTCCGATACCGAACTTCTGAGAGCCGTTCGGCGCGCACGCGCCGATGCATTCATCGTCTACAAGCAGCACCCTGATCTCCTCGCCGAGCCGTTCATGCATCCGGGTCGAGGCCGGCCGCCGCGCGATATTGCCGACCTGGTCGTCGGCAATGTCGATCTGAACAGCTTGCTGCACGCAGCCGATGAGGTCCATGTCGCGACCTCGCAGATCGGCTTCGAAGCGCTTCTGCGGGAACGCCCGGTCTGGTGCTACGGACTGCCCTTCTACGCCGGCTGGGGTCTGACCAACGATGCCGTCGTCTCGCTTCGACGCAAGCGGACCTTGAGCCTCGATGCGCTCGTGGCCGGCGCGCTGATCCTCTACCCGCACTATTGGTCGAATATCGCCGACCTGCCTTGCGAGGTGGAAGACGTCATTGCCGAATTGTACCGCGCCCGCCAAGGCACTGCGCCTGATCCCTCAAGGCGCCGATGGCTGGCCCATCTGATCCACATGTCCGGAGTAAGAAGGCTGCGATGAAATCTGTTGTCATGGATATTTCCCGGCTCATCGAGCGGTCGCATTGCCCGACACCGACCGGTATTGATCGCTACGAACTCCATTATGCGCTTTGGCTTAACGAGCGCCGTAAACAGGCTGCGCTATCGAATAACATCCAGCTTTCGCAGGCGCCGTCATTCATCGAAACGGGTTATCATGGGGCGATATCCGTCGGAGCCGCACGGGCGGATAGCCTGATCTCCACCCTCAACGACCGCTGGGCCACAACCGAGCTCTCATCCTCACAGACTGCCCTTCTGGAGAAAATCTTCGCAGCGATCGACGGCAAAATTTCCTGGCAACCGACGCCTGCGCCGAAGGGGATCGAGGCCCCTTCCCGCAAGCTGCGCAAGCTCGCGCACATGGTCACCACCCATTTCTCCCATGGCCTGTCGGTACCCCGCGACGCCTCATTCATGCATGTCTCCCATAGCCGGCTCGAGCGAACCTCCGCATTTTCCTGGCTCAAGGAAACCAGCCGTAATGGCATATTCTATGTGCATGATCTCATTCCCTTGTCCCATCCAGAGTTTGTCCGGCCAGAAGAGCCGGAACGGCATCGGCGCAGGATGGACACGGTATTGCGGCATGCCGCGCTCGTCCTCTGTAACTCGCAGGTCACCGCCCGTGCCCTGCGCACCTATGCCCAGGAAAGCAACCGGAAACTGCCCTCGATCGCCGTGCTGCCGCCGGGCGTCGAGCAGTGCTTCCTGAAGCCGCCGCAAGATATCGAGCGCCCTCAAAATCCTTATTTCGTCACGCTCGGAACCATCGAACCCCGCAAGAACCACATGTTGCTGCTCAGCCTCTGGCAGTATCTGGCCGAGCGCGACGGTCCCAAGGCGCCGCGCCTGGTAATCGTCGGGAAAAGAGGATGGGAGAACAGCCACATACTCGCGATGCTCGAACGCTGCCCCGCCTTGCCAGGGCTAGTGATCGAGGTGCCGGGATTGGAAGATGCCGCATTGGCACGGCTGGTTTCCGGCGCCGCGGCGCTACTCGCGCCATCTTTCGCAGAAGGATACGGCATGCCGATCACCGAAGCGCTGGCACTGCGCACACCGGTTATCGCGTCCAATATCGCATCGCATCGCGAGGCTGCCGGCATCGACGAGGCGATCTTCCTGAACCCGCTCGACGGGCTCAACTGGCGCGCGGCGGTAGATGCGATCACAGCCTCGCCGCTGCGCCGGACGCGGGCAAGCGCCGCGAACCGATGGGATATGCATTTTGCCGACCTGGAGACTCTGATCGAAAGTGACGTCGCGGCCCGCCGCTATTCCGCGCAGCGCGCGCCGCAGCGTTCGCCGACGATGTCACTTGGAGCGTTGTCATGAACATGAAGATGAATTCAGCAAGAGGCGATCGCCGCATCAAAAGGGAACGGGACATTTTCACGTCGCCAGCAGGAGGAAGGGCCAGCACTGTGACCAGCTATTACGATATTGAAAACTGCTACAAATTCATCCTCGGCCGTCCGCTCAATGCAGACGAAAGGGATGCCATAGCCAAAAATCTCCTACAGCTCACCGACATTCCGTTGGAGGAGCATCGCAAGCGCTTTCTGTCTTCCGGCGAGTTTCACCACCGGCACAGCGAGCTGCTTTTCAATAATTTCATTCCGAAATCGATCTTCGTGCTCTTCGAGACAAAGTACAATTTCAAATTGTATCTCGACCTCCGGCAGTACCATATCTCCTTCGGGATCATGAGCGGCGAGTATGAAAAATTCGACGTCGGCCTGATCAAGGCGATTGTGCCGGATGACGGACACTTCATCGATGTCGGCGGCAATGTCGGCTATTATTCGCTCTCCGTGGCCGCCCGCCCCGCATTCAAGGGCAAGATACTTGCCTTCGAGCCACTGCCGAAGCTGTGGGAGCTCTTCAATCGCTCGATCCGGGAGAATGGCTTCGCCGACCGGGTCAGCGTCCGGCAGCAGGCTCTTGCCGACGGACCAGGAGAAATGCGGCTCAGCAATGCCGAGGATACGAGTAATGCAGGTGCGACGAGATTGGTTGCCGACAGCGATACCGCGAAAACCAATCGGTCGGTCGAAGTGGAGACGCTCGACCGGGTGATCGGCGGTATGCGGCCGGACGCGATGAAAGTGGACATCGAGGGCGCCGAAGGCCTTTTCCTCGATGGCGCAAAACGCACGATCACCACGCACAAGCCGACGCTGTTGATGGAGATCAATCGCGACATGCTCGCAGTCCTGTCGAAAACAACGCCGGGCTCCATTCACCGACGCCTCTCTGAACTGGGCTACAGCATCTGGAGCAGTGCCCGGGAGCAGGTAACGCAGGTAGAGACAGCCACGGAGCTCGACATGGAGTTCTCGATCGGCAAGGTGGGGAATATTCTGGCCATTCACGAGGATCGTATCGATCAGGTGCGTGAACGCCTTCTGTCTTCCGGCGTGGAATTGGCCAGAAAACCAGGTGTGCCGGCAGAGCCCAGGACGGCTGACAATTCAGTGAAAGCAATGAAGCCGAAGACCAAGCGCAGCCGCGTGAAGGAGGCTGCGCTCTAACCAGCCGCCGCGACCGGGGTTCGTCGGGGATGCCGGATCGCTGGTGTTTGATATGGGGGAAATACAATGAACGGGTCAATCGCATGAGCGTCATCGCCTATTATGGCTCATGTCCCAGCGAGGAATTTGTAAAATATGCCTTTCCGGAAAGCAGGCTTGGTTTCTTCTGCTATGGGATAAACGTTGCCAGCTTCATGGATGAAAGGAAAGCCAGCATCAAGGGCATCGAGGAATGGCCTGAGCAAATCAAAAAGAAGCTGTTGTATGAGGCAAAAAAGGGCTTCCGCGACAGGCTGAAGGAGGCGGCCCCGCAAACGCTTGTCGTGGATTTTTCCCGCGCGTCGCGGGCCTCGATCATGCGCTACAAAAATAGCGTTCTGACGGTTCCCTACGAACTGCTCGAAGCCGGCCCG
Source organism: Rhizobium sp. (assembly GCA_036383055.1). Lineage (GTDB taxonomy): Bacteria > Pseudomonadota > Alphaproteobacteria > Rhizobiales > Rhizobiaceae > Rhizobium. The sequence continues at coordinate 5,373 of DASVPC010000221.1, forward strand.
TATCAACAACTCGAAGCGTTCAGCCTTTTCAAGATCATGCCTTTCGGCAGTCGCGAATTCTGGACGCTCGTGACCAACGCCATGCAGAAATTCTGCGACTTCCTGTCTGCCGAACTGCCCGAGACGGAGGTAGTCTTTCTCGACGTCCCGCCCACGGCCGACTACCGTGGGACACTGACCGACAGCAACACCTACATGACGGATTTCTGCCGGTGGCAGATGCGTTATCCGATCTGCCGCATGCTGATCGACTTCTGCCTGACGCGGATCAAGAACAGCCGCGTGCTGACGCCGCCGGTCCCGATCTACTCCGACGACGCCGCGCTTTATGGCCCGGCGCCGATGCATTATGCGGTGGAAGTCTGGATGGAGACGGCTGCGATCTACCACGCCAATGGCGGCTTCAGCGGTCTGTCGCGTTCGTGCGACCTCGTGTCGACGCTCACCAACTACTCCGGCCTGATGGACGCCTTCTCCAAGACCGCATTATCGAAGCCGGACCTGCAGAGGTTCGGTCTCGATATCCTGCATGGCGCACTGCCCTATTTGTTTGCTAAAATCCAGAGCCCCGCTCCCAGCCATTTTGTCGAGCCTATCGAATCGCATGACGTCGTCGCGGCTTTTCGCTGGATCCTCGGGCGTGAGCCGGAATCGGCTCTGACCTTCCTCAATCACTATGCCCTCGCCAATCGCAAGGAGCTGCGAGACACGCTGCTACGCTCGTTCGAGTTCCAGAACCAGGTAAAATATTATGCCAAGCAGTGAAGCCATCGGCCATATGACCAATGACGTTCTATTCGAACTTCACATGATGGCGCGCCCAGTTGACGAGAAAGAGGCCAACGGCGGTGGTGAACAGGCAGCATTTGAAAATGTAGCCGACATCATAAAAGGATTTCACCGTATCCCCGAATACACCGGCGCGAAACATTTCGAAGCAGTGGACGAGCGGAACGTAGAGCGCAAGCTTCTGCACTCCGCTCGGCAGCCAGGCGACCATGAAAAACATGCCGGAGATCGGCAGCGTGAGATATTGCATCGGCTGGACGAACTTTTCCACGAACTCGAATCTTTCCGAGGCGGCAGCGAAAATCAACCCGACGGCAAAGGCGAACCATGCCATGAACAGCCAACCCGCCAGGAGCAATCCGAGATTCTCGTAGGGCGGCATGAACCCGGCCAGCCGAACCACGGTGTAGACGATGATCAGCGCCGTCGTCGTGCCGGCGATCTCCAGAAGCGCTCTGGAAATGAGAGCGTCAGGCAGGCGGATCTGGCGGTGATACATCAATGGCAAATTCTGGCGCAGACACGAGACGGCATGACCCGTCACATGGCGCCAGAGGGTCAACGGCATGTAGCCGCTGAGAACGAAGGCGACGACCGCAAGTCCGTGCGCCTCGTGCCTCAAGAGAGTCCACATGATCATCACGCCGCCCGTGAGGATCATCGGTTCCAGCATCAGCCAGAGAAAACCAATATTCTCCCGACCGTAGCGGGTCACGACTTCACGCATGATCATGGCGCCGAGAACACGGGCCTGAATCTTCAATCCTGTGATGAACTGCCCGCGGCCTTGAGATTCACCATATGTCGGGTCCATGCGGGCGTCTCCTTTTCCTCGCCCATGCGTTGTCGATGGGTTGTCCCACGATACCGGCGAAGGCTCCCCGCTCAATGTTCTTTGCGTCAGCTTTGGACAATTACGGTACGTGACGCGCGGATGTCTCGATATGTCCGCAAACAATCAATTGGAGAGGTGGTGCCATGGTTCTCATAACCTCAGAGGCTAAGGACAAGCTGCCTGAAGAAAAGCAACGCCCGCAGACATTCGATTACAGGGCTCCATCGCCAGCCTTCAGGCCGGCGAAAGCCAGCAAACGTCGAAAGAAGTCCAAGCGGCGATACCTGTTCATGCTTATCGTCCTCCTTCCGACGCTAGCGGTCAGCATCTATTATGCCTTCTTCGCCGCACCGATCTTCGTGTCGGAAGCCTCGTTTGTCGTGCGTATGGCTGCACCGCCATCCTCAAGTGCCTTCGGCAACCTGCTGCAGAACAGCGGCATAACACGCTCGCAGGACGACACCTTCTCCGTTCAGGAATACATACGCTCGCGCGAAGCCCTGAAGGAGCTTGGGCAAGAAATGCCGGTGCGCGCAATCTTCGGAAGTCCGCAGGCCGACTGGCTGATGCGTTATCCACGCTTCTGGGAGAACAATAGCGAGGAGGAACTCTATCAGTATTACTCGGATCGCGTCGAAGTCATCCACAACGATACGACGGGCATAACTGTGTTGCGCACTACCGCCTTTCACGCGCGCGACGCCTACGACTTGAACAACACCCTGCTTGCGCTTGGGGGCAAGCTGCTGTTGCGCATGAACGATCGCGCTCGTGGCGACGCCGTCCGGTTTGCCGATAACGAAGTGAAGGAGGCGGAACAGCAGGTTATCGGCGCGCAGAAAAACATCACGATCTTCCGCAACAAGGAACTGATCATCGACCCGAATGCCAGTTCCACCTCCATGGTGGAACTCATCGGTCAGCTCTCCGTGCAGCTGGCCACCGCACGAGCCCGCCTCGCCGAGATGCGCAAAACCGCGCCGGACAGCAACGCCGTACCCTTCGTCACAAGCCAGATCGCCGCGCTTGAAAAACAGATCGAGACAGAGCGTGGCAAGATGGTCGGCAATGATAGTTCCCTTGCCCCTAAAATCGCGGATTACGAGAGCCTGGTCCTGATGCGGGAATTCGCCAACAAGGCAATGGTCACCGCCCTCGATGCACTCGAAGCAGCAAGAGCCGACGCGCGCCGGCAGCAACTCTATCTGGAAGTGGTGGTGCCGCCGCATCTGCCTGACGAGGCAGAGCTGCCGCTGGCTCTCAAGAACATCCTCATCGTGTTCCTGACCACCAGCCTCGCCTACTTGCTCGGCTGGCTCCTGCTGACCGCGATCCGCGATCACGACAGCGGCTGAGCATAATGCAACATGGCCGGCGCCGGCCGGCCATGTCAGTCCGCCTGCCAGAAGCAGGTATAGATTTCCCCAATGCACGAACGGATTTCGCGCTCGCAAATGGAATTGGGGGCAACGTGACCATACAGCTGAAATTCGGCGTCACGAGCACGAATATAGTGTTGCAAGGCAGCGCCTATGTCACGCTTGGCCTTGTTGAGATGCCCAAGCTGGATCTCCACATCACTTAGCGAGGTCGGCTGGTTGGTCTTCGCATACTCGCGATAGGCTTCGTAAAGCTGTTGCGCTTCCTCGAAATCACCGGCCTCCTTGGTCACATTCGCATAGACGGCGATCAGATCGACCTCACCGTCGACCGTGACCAGGTTGCGCAACTGCTCGCGCGCCTGCTGCCATTGCCCCGATTGCACAAGATCCAGAGCCTTCTGGCGTCTGCGCTCTATGCCTGCACGAGACAGTCGCAGACCCGCCGTATCAACGTGCCGCGCGATTTCGGGATCATTTGGAGCCAGGGCGCTCGCGCGGCTATACCATTCGAGCGCCGTTTCCGGATCGTCCATCCGGTTGTGGAGATGGCCAAGCTGCAGATGAATGTCGGCATCGTGCGGCTCCTTGTCGAGGAACCGCCGATAGGCTTCCAGTGCAGCGTCAAAGTCCCCGAGTTCCTTGTTGGCGTGGCCGAGCTGGACGAACAGATCGATCCGAGTCGGGTTGTGCTGCAGCGCCTCATGATAATAAAATGCCGCGTTTGCCCAGTCTCGCCGATCGCGGGCGCTATCGGCCTCCGCCAAGGCATTGACTGATATGCCGGCCTCTGCCTTGTCACCCGTCGCGTGGCCGGCGCGCAGAAATGTGGATGCGATGCGAAGCTCTCGTCTCATGGTACCTGCCGCATGGAGATGTTGCGAGGACGCAGCCAGGAATCTTCCGGGCTGCGCTCATGGACGCGTATGCGCAACTCGACGAAGCGATGGTCCCGCCGGATCGCGACACACAAGGTTCCCGAAAACGAGCCGGTCAAAGTGATGCTTTGCAGAAAGTCCAAGCCCGAGTTTGCGACAAGTTCCACATCTAGCATGGCGTTCGGCGGCTGGATCAGATCGAGATCGAGCAGCCAGGTTCCCTCCGCAAAGCTGCGCTTGGGGCCAGTCAGCAGCCAACCGGGATGGACTTTCCAGTTCCCCTCGTTGATCTGAAGTGGTTGGCGCAGATGATCGGGAGCAATCATCCAGCCGACATTCTCGACTTCGCGGACAAAGATAGCCGTGGCCTGGCCCTCCATATCAACCAGCAGACCCGCCGGTGAGAGGCGGGCATCGGACGGATCAGAGTCCGCATGAACTTCGTTTTCGGTTTCGTTTCCGGGCAGCAGTGTGTCCCAGAAAGCCGTCTGACCATCCCGGCGCGCAATGGCAACGATCTTCTTCACCACCGCCGCCCGGGTGGTCACGCCGCGTCTAAGGTCAAATTCCAGTCCAAGCCGTTCGGCCGACGTCGGATCGCGGCCGCAAATTCGCGAGAAAGCATAGCGAAGGAACGTCGGATCATCGCCCGGTGCGAAGCGGGTGAAGTTTTCCAGAATGGCATAATGATCCGGCTCACGCCGGATTGCCTGAACGCCGGATCGTTCGCTGAGCGCCTGTGGGATGGGGCGGCGCGCCTTGATCGCATCGACAACACGCAACCGGTTTGTTCCAGCGCGAATGGCATTTGCCAGAGCGAGCCTGTCTTCCTGAGTAAGATCGATCTCCGTCAGATCCAATGCCGCGGCCCAGGCATCAACAAAGGATTCTGCCGGCAAGGTGAATATGTCCTTCGGAACGATATCCACGGGCTTTTGTCTATGCAACTCGGCGACGGTCAATATTGCCCCCTAACATTTGTTCGATCGCTATGACATGCCGCGCGGCAGTGCGCGGATAGGAATACCAATGTGCCGCCTGAATGCGCTCGCTATCGCGCATTTTCAGCAAGAGCGGGTTCTGCGCGAGACTGACGAGTGCCTCGGCGATGCATTCGATTTCCGTGCTTTTGACCACATGGCTGATCGGCCACATGTCGCGCAGAACCGGCGAGCGGGAACATAGCAGCGGGCGGTTCACGCTCATTGCAATGCGCGCGGCCCCTGTCGCCGTTTCGGTGGAGTGACCGTAAAGGAAGGAAAGCAGGTCGCAGGTCATCAGTTCGCGACGCAGCTCCTCCTCGGGCACGAAATCGAAGCGCGCGGTCACATGCTCCGACAAATCAAGATACTCGATCAGGTTCTCGATGGCGGCCCGCGCGGCGCGCGATTCATCATTCAGAACCATGCAGTTCAGCAGTTTCAGCCGCAATCTTGGATCGTAGGTTCGAGCCTCCGCAAAAGCGAGCACGAGACGATCGATATTCTTGTGCGGCATCAGGAAGCCGAAAGAGCCGATGGTGAATTGCGATGGATCCGGCTTGGGCGCATTCTCCGGTTCGAGAAGGACGCCATGTGGAATGACGATCGCATTCGGATGCCCGGCTGCCGACAAGGTCGCTGCGTCTTCCGCCGAATGCACGAAAACGACATCGAAGGCTTTCGTCCACCGCAACGGGCCGCCGCGAAGAGCCTCCTTTACGCTGTGCATCGTGATGGCCCGCAACCGGTGCCTGGTTGACGGCAGTACCTGGGCAAGCATTTCCATGTCGGGCGTGGAGAAATGACCCGGATGATGCTGCATCCACAGCACATCCGCCCGCCCGTGCTCGAGTCTGGCGGCAAACCGCTTCAGCGAGGAGAGATCGTAACCCCAGAGCCGAGACAGGCCGTAGGCCGCCGCGTCCGTCTCTTCCGGCTGTTCTTCCGGCAAGGCGTCGTTCATGATCCGCCGCGCAAAGATGTGATCAATCTTCTTCGAAAAAGCCGGTTGCGAATAGAGGTGCTGTGAATAGGTGGCAATGCCGCACTGTTGCTGCCACGAGGAGACCAGATCGATGGTCCAATCGAGCTTTGCTTCGGCAGCGACACGGGGCGGTTTGGCGAGGGCGGCAAGGACACGGCGCGCCACGGCATGCCAGGTGAAATGCGCCGCGAGCAACTTTTGCGCCTGTTCGCTACGGGCCTGTGCCTCGCCGGGCTGATCCAGCACCGCACGCATCTGTGCGCCCAGATGTTCCACCGACGGTTCGGCCCAAAGGCTGAAGGAGCCCGCCACATGGGCTCGGGACGCCGACATATGGTAATCGACCAGCCAGGCGGTGTCGGGGCGGCAAAAGTCGAGCTGCCCGCTGTAATTTGTCGTCACCACGGGCACATCGAGCCGCATGGCTTCGGCCAAGGGCAAAGCGAAGCCCTCGCCACGGCTTGGCGCCACCACCATGGCGGCAGAGCGATAAAGAGCCAGAAGCTGCTGGTCGTCATAATATTGATCGACGATCACGATCGGAGGCGCGCCCGAAAGCTGCTCGCGCTTTTCCGCCAGAACCGACGCCAATATGCTGTCCGGGTTCGGAAAGGTCTTGATCACCAGTTCCACCGCGTCGTCTGCCCGGAAGCTTCGCAGATATGCGTCAATCAGGACATCGATGCCCTTGCGCGGGAAGCAGGAGGAGACATGGAGGATACGTTTGCGCCCGTTTTCCGGCAAGGGCGAGATCGTATTGCCGCTGGAGGTCGATGCATGATCGCAGCCGTTGCCGATGACCTCGATCGGAATTGTCACGCCGGAGCGCTGGAAGGCGTCGCGAACAAAGTTCGCAGTCACCATGATGAGATCCAGATCCTGATTGAACCTGTCCACCAGATATTGCGGGAACTCGAGCTCTTCCCACGCAAACCCGATATAGGCATTGACCTGCCCAATCATGTCGTGGGTCTTCGGCGGCCAGGTGTTTCTGAGATGAATGTCGAACCGCTCGTTTGCGGGATAATCCTCGCGCATGTGGCGCATGATGTCCGGCGCGGCAACGAGGCGGGCGTCGGTCTGCCAATCCTCCTCAGCCGTATGGCATATGAGATTGATGCCGAGGTCGATCAGTGCGCGGGCCAGATGGCGATTGACGATCGCAAGGCTATAGTCGCCCTTGAAGACACCGTCGAAAAAGACGGTCTTGCCGGAAAATTTCTCAATCAACGATCTTTCGTCGATGCCCCCAGCATCGAGCGAATAGGGCGACACGACACCTTCATAACGCATTCACCACTCCCAAGCCCCTGCTACAAAGGAAACAGGCGGGATGCCGTACCAACAAGGCTTCGCTGTCAGGCGAAGAATTGAATACTGGAACCACCGCCTCCCGGTTCGTTTTTTTGAGGCGAACGGCCTAAGCCGTCCGCCCTGTGGTTCAATCGGCTTAGGAAGCCTTCGCGTCTTCGACGATGTAGCCCAGTTCCTGAGCGCGGGTGCTGAGGACATTACGGGCTTTTTCGAGCACCGCACCGGCGTAGACCGGCGGATAGCACCAGTCGTTCCAGTTCCGCGTGCCGGCATAGGAGCCGAACCGCAGAACGCCAGGCTCAAGGAAGGACAAACGCCCGCCGAGATCGAGATAGGTTTCGGTCTGCGCGCCTTCCGCGAGGATGATGCTGTGTTGCTCCAGTTCGATGTGGTAATATTCGAACGGCTCGAGCACCGTTTCCTGCGTGATCGTCGTTCCGTTGACGAGGAACTTCGCTGGAATGAGCGACTCCTCCATGAACATGCAATGATCCGGAGAAATCAGAAGGTCACGTTCCGGAACATTTTCCGCGATCGAGCCTGCCATCATACGAACCGGCAGTGTGTCACGCGGCTTGTCGATCGCCTTCGGATCAAGCCTGCGACGACCAACCCACCTGATTTCCGCCACGCCCTTATGGGTGACCACCAGGTCACCGACCCGCAGATCCTCGACCGGCAAGTCTCCTTCCGGCGTTCTGATGAGCGTGCCGCGCAGGAAGCAGCTTGTGAAAGTCAGCGTATCCGAAGCGTCGTCGTAGGTGTATGTCACGCCGGCGGGGATCGTGTAAGAGGCAACCGCGGTAGGAATGCCAAGAAGCCCCGGTGTCGTGAAGGTAATCGTGTTCCCCGATTGCGAGACAGCGGTCGTCCCGACAACCTCGATCTTGTCACCGATCTGAACATTGATGACGTTCGGCGGCGTCGAAAGGTTCAAATTGATCCCGCCGCTATTATAAATGAAGGTGCCGGTGCCGCCAGCGTGGGCGAAGTCGACGGTAACCCCGTTCAGCAGACCGACATTGAGCAAACCGGTCTGGACTTCGATGGTGGAATTCGCGCCGGGTTGATAGACAAAAGTCGAACCTGCCGCTACCCCTGCCAGGCCACCGGTAAACGTTACATGTGCACCGTTGACGGCCTCAACGACCGTGTTCGACAGGATACCTCCGCCAACAAGGGCACTGATGGTAACATTGACGCCATCGACAATCACCGTGCCGTTGGAGACAAGCCCCAGCGAAATCGTGTCGGAACTGGTACCAGCATTGGCGCTGTTAATGGTGGTTGTACCACCGTTTAGGAGACCAATATTAATCAAAGCCATGTTACTGTCCTCTCTCTGAGACTATGACGAGCCACTTGTCAGAACTTGTAATTCACCCCCACGCGTATGCTGTGGAAGTCGGCAGTTGCTTTGGTTGAAAGAGCGTCTCCCCCTGCGGTAAAGCTCCCCAGATTCACGTATTGGTATTCGAGCTTCGCAGTCACATTATCGGTGAAGGCGTGTTCGACGCCGGCGCCGAGTACCCAACCGGCTTTGGTTTTGTCTTCGCTGAAGCTGCCGACGCCGTCGAGCGATGCCTTGTAGTCGATATGCCCATAGGCGAGACCGCCGGTGCCGTAAAACAGGGTATTGTCGTAGGCATAACCGAGACGTGGACGGAGCGTGCCGAACCAATTGATTTTCGAGGCGGCATGCGCGCCGTCGTTGGTGAGGGAGTCATGAATATCAGCCCCCTGGAAATCGGCTTCGAGACCGATGACCCAATTCGGATCGATCTGATAGTTGTAGCCGATCTGGCCGCCGCCGAAGAAACCGGAGCCTTCGATCTTGCCGAATTTTCCGAGAAACGTATCGCCGGAGTGCAAGCCGAATTTGTCATCGCCGCCGAATGCGCCGCCACCATTCAAACCGACATAGAAGCCTGTCCAGGTAAATACCGGCTGCTCTATCGGCGCGGCTGGTGGGGTTGAGACCGAGAGATCGGCAGTGTAAGCCGCACTCGACATAGCAACCGCGAAAAGGAAAGCAGCAGATCCAAGCACCTTATGCATTCTATATTCTCCTCAGGCAATTTCCGGATTAACATGCAACTTCAGCAAGTTGACGTCGCAGCCATAATATAGACTTGATTATATGTGTAAATACGAAGGTACTTATATATATTTCCGATATGTACGCTTTACGTGTATAAGCATGTCGTAATCCGTATTGAAAAATATCTCGAACCATCGGCTTAGAGCTGACAATGCGCGACTTAGTTCGCAGATGCGAAAGCGCTGATATGACGTTGCCGATTCTGACGGACCGCCAAGCGATGTCGTATCAACGCAAAACAGGCGCAACTGTTTGACCGACACGGCCCTCTTTTCACGCCAGTTGCCTATGGTCATATGCCCAAGTACTGGCGTCATTGGGCCTGTTCTGTCGCTTTTCAAATAGACCGGTTTTGCCACAATCGTCAGGCTTGTCCTGCTGCCGCAGATTGAGATTCGTGGTAGCTGGAGGCTCAACGGGGCGGACCACTCAATTGGGTCGTTGAGCCTCCCCTCCGTCACTCAGTCAGCCGCGCCTTCCAACGAACAAGCTCGCAGAACTTCACGATTTTTCCGCTTGCGGGTGATCCGGTCGAAAAGCCGGTCCGTTGCGCAAATACCGATGCAGATCGGCAACCGCATAAAACGGGCTCGACGCGATATCGGACAAGGTGGATGGACTATGCCTCAGTGCCGGCCGAGAGTGCCCTGCCTTTCATCCCGAGACGGATTTGATCCGCCGTGCGCAATCAGACCTCTTCTGTCGTTTCCCGGATGGACTGCGCGCCATAAGCGGTACACATCTGTGCCGCTGTCGCAACCGCCAAATTGCGATGGCGGGAGGTCCGGCAATGGCTCGGAGCGATGGTCGGACCTCCACCTACGACAAACGGAACCGCTCCATACCGGAGCGGGCTGTCAGAGACCGGCGGAATTTCGAAATGTCAGAGGATGATGCGGATGCCTGCCTCGTTGGCGGCCTTGATAAAGGCTTGGCGGACCTCTTCCGGTGAAACCCGATGATTGATCCCGTCGATGCAGGCCTGAAGGGCTGCCTCGAAGGCTTCTCCTTTGAGACCGTGCCATTGGTCTGTGAGACATTCGATGGCTTTTTCGATGGTATCGACGAGGTGATATCCGCCACCGCTATGGATCTCAATCTGGACTGGCGCGAAGCCAGGAAGATTGGTTATCGCCGGATCGTTGCCGCTTTCGAGCATCTCTCGAAAGTGCTTGGCGGCAACCCGGCCGAGCCTCTCTATCTCTTTTTCGATCTCCGTGCCTAAAGTGACGTCACTGCTGCTGGAGGTTGCAATTCTTGCGTCTTCGACAAACTTATCGGAGCCACCTGGCAAGGGGTCTTTTGTTGTCGCCAGACATGCGTGCATATGGTCTGCGGAACGGGAGATGTTGACAGGGATGGAATCTGTAAAAGTGCCGCCAAGATCGATATCGGGGCGAAGGCTCTTATTATTCTGCCACATGCCAATATTTCCTAACAATTGCCTACCAAACCCGCCTAGCTAGCGGACCTGCACAGCCGCGATACAGTGCTTCACCAATAATTCCAGTCAAACTAAAACAATTCTCATGGCCCAATTAGGGCTTGCCGGCATTTGTTGACAGACATGATACCAATAAAAGTCATCGATTGGTATGTGCCGAATTGTTAGGCTTATCTCCAGATCGTCATATTTATACGTGTTTCTGGTTGTGAAGTCCAGCGACAGTCTCATATTTGACATCGAGTTCCAATAGTGGAACAGTAAGTTCGCACCATTGAAGAGTACTGAAATGAGCTCCCTTGAGGATGCCGTCGCTATTCTGGCCTGCTTCTCGTTGGAAGAACCGGCGCTGACGCAGGCCGAACTGACGCGAAGAGTTGGACGCCCGAAGGCAACGGTCTCCCGTGTTATGCGCAGCTTGCGCGAGAGTGGGATCCTGGATTTCGAACCGACACGCAGGCTCTATTCTCCTGGCCTTCGGCTCTTCGAACTCGGACAGATCTGTCGCTCCAATCACAATTTCCTGGAAACCATCCAGAAGCGGCTCGAAGACATTTGCAGAATTGGTGGGCACACAGGATACATCACTGTCTTTGATGGCGCGGAAATGGTTGTTCTGAGGATTGTTCGCGGCTCCAGCCCCTTGGCAATCGCAACCGGGCCCGGTTACCGGATGCCGCCACATGCGACATCAAACGGCCGCGCCATGCTGGCCTTGTTAAGCGACCATGAATGGCGACGCCGGGTCCCGGATCCCCTGCCCTTCGTATCCCCGAACTGCCCGCCCGACCACGAGGCCCTCCTGAAGCTGCTCCAAAGCATTCGGGCGACCGGACGCTCTTTTTCCTCCAACGAGACACTGCACGGCGTTTCCTCGCAAGGCATCGCGTTGCGCGATCCCGAGAGCGGCGAGATCATCGGCGTCGCTATTTCCTACCCCGAAAGCATGGCAACGGATGAGCTCAACCAGATGATCGGCAATCTTCTCGATCAGATGAAATCGGAACTGACGCGGCGGGGAAATGCTATCTGACCCAGCCTTCGACCGTCGATCATGGACGATCGAAGCATATGGGAACCCGCTGAAAATTCGGAACGGCATTAGAGATGATCGTTGAACGATCGTGGGGTGGCGCACCCATTCGGGTGCGCCCCGTTTTCACATGACCAGAAAGGTCGATGGCGCAACCTGCAATGCAGCAGCGAGCCGCCGAAGTTTTGCCGGATCTGCGTCAGCACCAAGCTCGATCTCGGAAATCTCGTCTTGGGTCAGGCCACAGGTCTCTGAGAGATCGGCGATCGTATAGCCGATGGCCTCGCGGGAACGCCTGACGGCGGTGCCGATTTCAGAATGGGGAACGACGGAAGCTTTCGAACTATTGAGGTTGCTGGGAGTAATGGACATGAATTTCTCCTTCCAAAGTCCACCGGCAAGCCAAATTGCCGGGTGAAGGCAGCTATGCAGCCATGAGCAATCTCGACCTAAACAGACGCGGTCGAGCGCCCGGCCAATATAGTCATAGATCCTTAGCAAACAAGTGCCGAAGTTTGTCGGGACAATTCACCCGGTTCGAGAGCTGGATTTTCCGATTCGTCAGCGTGCCCAGACGGTGGCCTGTCTTACGCAGCGCGCACTCCCATGGCGCGCAGCGTGAGGAATTTACCGACACTCTATCTCGTGGCAGAGCGCAATTGCAGCCTCGATACGCCGGCGGCAACGTTGAGCCCCGTTCCCGCTTCGCCGCTCAACGGCTGCAAGCCGAAGTTTTTCGAATTTCCGCCGACAAGCGCGTTTGCCCCCAAACCGAGGCCGACCGCGGCGCCTGCCGATGCTCCGACATAACTACCGGCCAAAGCGCCCTCTCCGGCACGGGTCGCCTGCGTGCTGTAAACCACCCAGCTCAAATAGGACTTGCCCGTAATGCCGATATCGAGACCGAGCTTGCCGATGGATCCGACATAGCGTTCAGCCGGTCCGGCTCGCCGTTTGAACAGGCAGTCGACCGATTTGTTGGAGCCGATCACCATCCCGACACCCCCGGCAATCTGGCAGGATAACGTGCCGAGGCGTTCTCTCGGGCCGGCTGCGGCTTGTTCCTTATGGGGTTGCTTGTGTGACCGATGCATCGTTTGGGCATCGGCGGTGGGGACACTAAAAGCCAGTGATATGGCAGCGATAGCGAGAACAAAGTTTTTCATGAGGTTTCCTCCTTGGGCATTCGCACCTCATTCAACGCGCCGAAGAGGAGTTCGTTCGAACCGGGGAGGAATTTCCCGGCGACAAACCACCGGTGACGGCGCTCAGCCCAGCGCTTGGCTGGCCAAACCGTAGGTCAGTGGCAACCCATCACAGGGCGGAGCGCCGTCACCGCGCAGCCAGGAACGCCGCAGCGACATGCTGGTAACGGTATCGTAGATCGGCAATCCCGATTGCATGATGAAACGTGGAAAGGCACCGCTCTGCTGACGGGTGTCAATCCGCAGGAAGCTGCCTGCATGCTCGACCACATGTGGTCGCGTTACGGCGATCGCCTCCTCGTCGCTTGCCGCCGCGACGGGGCCGATCACATGACCGCGCCCGAAGCGGCGACACAGCGAAAAGGCAACTATTCGGCCACCCCGGACGAGTGCCACCCCTTTTGAGATGCTCAGCAAGCGCGCAAGAATGCGCGTGCGATCCGCGCCATAGGCCGCCAGATCCAGAGCCGCGATTTCGGCAAGATCGGTTTCATCGACCGATCGCAGCAACGTACCCGGCGGCAAGGATTCCGCAGGCGGAGCGACTGCCTCGCCGTTGCATTGATAGACGATCCTCTCGGTGCGAAACCCGAACGAATCGTAGAGTCGCTTGGCGGAACGGGTCGCACTGAGACCGAGCGCCCGCGAACCAGTCTCGGCGATGATATGTTCCATCATCCAGCGGCCGGTTCCCAGCGTCTGTAATCTCGGTGAAGTGATCACCATGCCGAATGTCGTGAAATCGGGCGCGAAATCGAACCACATGGCCGAGCCAAGTACACGGCCGATGGCATCACGCGCCACGATGCCCTGTCCTATGTCGCGAACGATCTGCCAGTCCTCGGCGCGATGCGGCCAGCCGACCGACAGGGACAACGCGTGCAGGGCATCGAGCTCGGCGTCCTTGATCTCGCCCATGGTCAATTCGAAGGAATCCAGTTGGATCGAGCTGGATTTCGCCATGACTGTCTCCCCTCCCGCCAACCGCGTTCCCCACGAGCCCGAACACCTGCAGAGTGTTTGGATGAATAGGCTTTTGAATTTTCGGAGGCGATGATGCCTCGTTTCGGTTGTAGCCGCGGTCGCGCAACAGAATGCGCTTGAAATCGCGGTAAAATCAGAAGATTCCACCAAAGCCGCCAAGCTTTCGGCAGACAGGAGACAGGCCCTGCCTTATTCTTGGGAAAGTTTCCTTCCCTTGGGGATTCGCTCCTTCCCCTTGCTCCAGAGATTCATCGATGTCTCCTCCTGTCGGCCGCGTCGCCAGCAACCACGACCTTCCGGACTCGGCCGATGTCGTCGTGCTCGGCGGCGGCATGGCCGGTGTCGCGGCGGCCTATGAGCTGGCTAGGCGCGGCACGTCCGTGGTCCTCATCGAAAAAGGTGTGATCGCCGGCGAGCAATCGAGCCGCAACTGGGGCTGGTGCCGCCAGCAAAATCGCGATCCGAGAGAGCTGCCGCTGGCGCAGCTTGCCTTGCGCCGTTGGGAAAACCTCAATTCGGAACTCGGTGAGGAAACCGGCTTTCGCCGTACCGGCCTCATCTATGCTTCGACGCAGAAGGCCAGCATCGACACCTGGGAGCGATGGGGTGTCATTGCTAGAGGCTTCGGCGTCGACACGCGGATGCTGACGGGGAGCGAATGCGCCAGGCTGCTGCCCGGCAACGGCCGTCGCTGGAACGGTGGCGTCTATTCCCCAACCGATGGCCGAGCGGAACCCGAGCTTGCTGTGCCAGCCCTGGCACGCGCCGCCCAACGGCTTGGCGTCGTCATTCTCCAGAATTGCGTGGCTCGCGAGTTGGAAACCGAAGCCGGGTGCGTCAGCGGTGTCATCACAGAAAAGGGCAGTATCCGCACCTCCACCGTCCTTGTTGCCGGTGGTGCCTGGAGTGGCATGTTCCTTCGGCATCATGGCATCCGCTTCCTGCAGGCGAGCGTCAAATCCACCTCGTTCTATACCACCTCTGCACCCGCCGTGACGGAAGGCGGCATTGCGATGGAGGAGGTAACAATGCGCCGGCGGCTCGATGGTGGCTATACCGTCCGGCTGAGCGGTCTCGGCCAGTTGCAGATCACGCCCTACGGCCTGCTGCAGGCCCGCGAGTTCTGGCGCACCTTTCAAATCAGGCGAAAGGGCCTGACCTATGCCTTCGGACGACCGTTTTTCGAAGGCCCGGAAGCGATTACCCGCTGGAAAGCGGATGGTATTTCGCCCTTCGAACGCATCCGCACACTCGATCCACTGCCGGACGCCCATCTCGTCAAACGCGGTATCGACCGGCTGGTGTCAACCTATCCCGCGCTTGCCGGCATCCGCCCGGCGCAAAGCTGGGGCGGCATCGTGGATTCCACCCCGGATGCCATACCGGTGATTTCCTCGGTCGCATCGCGGCCCGGCCTGTTCATTTCTTCCGGCTATAGCGGCCATGGTTTCGGGATCGGGCCTGGGGCCGGCATGCTCGCCGCCGATCTTATTCGCGGCGACAAGCCTTCCGTCGATCCCGCGCCCTTCCGCTATGAACGCATGATCGACGGAACCGATCTCGGAAGGCCGGGAATGCTGTGATGACGGCTAGAGCGGTCAACGCCGCCTGAATAGACAAAATCGGATCGACATGCGGTCGATCAGCCCCACTTCGACATTTCCTGCGGCCGCAAAGGCGGCAGAATATCAAGAGCAAGCGCGAGAGAACCGATGGCTTTTCTATTCAATTCCGATGTGGAACGGGCGAAGATCTTCGCAGCCGCTTTTGCGCGCGAACTGCCCTCCCTCCCCTTCATTACCGATGCGGCAGGCGTTGATCCGGAAACGGTCAAATATCTGATCACCTGGACGGCGCCGGCCGATCTCGGCCGCTATCGCAATCTCGAAATCCTGTTCTCGATCGGCGCCGGCGTCGATCAGTTCCCGCTCGCCACACTGCCCGAGAAAGTGAAGCTCGTTCGGATGGTGGAGGACGGCATTGCCAGGATGATGCAGGAATACGTAACGCTCGGCGTGCTCGCCCTGCATCGCGACCTGCCGGGCTATATCGAACAGCAACGCGCAGAAAAATGGACCGCTCGGCCGGTCCGTCAGGCGCCCGCTCGGCGCGTCGGGGTGCTCGGCCTCGGCAATCTCGGCCTTGCCGTCCTCGAGCGCCTGCGCCCATTCGGCTTTCCACTTTCCGGATGGAGCCGCTCGCCGCGTGCCGTCGAAGGCGTTGCCTGCCATCACGGCATAGGCCAGCTGCCGGAATTCCTGGCCGCAGTCGATATTCTCGTCTGCCTGCTGCCATTGACGTCGGAAACGCATGGCATCCTGAAAGCCGATCTGTTCAAGGCTCTGCCGCAAGGCGCTGGCCTCGTGCATGCCGGCCGCGGCCAGCAACTCGACGCGGCAGCCCTTATCGATGCGCTCGACAGCGGTCACCTTAGCGGTGCGGTTCTCGACGTTACCGATCCGGAGCCGCTGCCGGCCGAACACGCGCTCTGGCGCCACCCCAGGATCATTCTGACGCCGCACATTGCCAGCGCCACCCAGCCGGAAACGGCGGCACAGACAGTCATTACCAATATTCGCCGCCACGAGGCCGGACTTGACCCGATCGGTCTCGTCGATCGCAGCCGCGGCTACTGATCATCATCGCGAAAGGAACCTCATGTCCCTGCTGAAAACCATCGACCCCGCGCCGTCTTTCGAGCCGAAGCAGTCCAAGGCCCTGCCGGAGCGGCTGATCTCGGGAGATCCATCCTTCAAGACCTGGGCCCAGGACAGCGCCCGCGACGGGATGATCAACACAGGCGTATGGGAAGCGACCCCGGGCGAAAACCATTCTATCAAAGGTGAGACCTTCGAATTCTGCCATATCCTTCAGGGTGTCATCGAATTGACCGAGGAAGGCTGCGCACCGGTAACCTATCGCGCCGGCGACAGCTTTGTCATGAAGCCGGGCTACAAGGGCGTATGGCGGACGATAGAGACTGTCCGCAAGATCTATGTAACGGTCAGCTGATGACGGGCCTCGTGGACCTCCCGGTCTTCGAGGCGCCGAATCTTGCACTGAAACACCAGGGGCAAACGGGATATTCCATCGCGACATTGCAAGCACTCGATGGAAACTGCCAGGACGCAGACGATAGGCTTGGGCGACCCGGCGGCAAGGAACAGCCATGACCCTCAGTTTCGATCCAGATTCGCTCGAACTTCCAAGTGGACATTTCATCGATGGCCGCTATGTGGAGGCACGCGGCGAAATGGCCATGCGTCGCCCTTCGGACGGAGCGGTCTTTGCCGATTGCCCGATCGCTGGCAAGGATATCGTCGACCAGGCCGTCGCAGCGGCAAGCAAGGCGCTGAAGACGAGCGGCTGGTCGAGCCTTCGGCCGCGCGAGCGGACCAAGGCGTTAGTGCGGTGGGCCGACCTCATGGAAGAGGAAGCGGTGAAACTCGCGCGCCTGGAGGCGGTGTCCTCGACCCGTCCGATCGGACAGCTCATCGCCGGTGACGTCGCGATCACCGCCGAACAGATCCGCTTCCTCGCCGAATTCGCCGACAAGGAAGGCAGCGACCTCGTGCCGACCGACGGCAACAGCCTCGGCATGATCATGACCGAACCCTATGGAGTCGTCGGCGCGATCACGCCCTGGAACTTTCCGATTTCCATGGCCGGCTGGAAGATCGGCCCGGCGCTTGCGGCCGGCAACGCCATCGTGCTCAAACCCTCCGAGATGACACCATTCTCGACGCTCTATATGGCGGAGCTGTCGGTACGCGCCGGGATCCCGGCCGGCCTCATCAACATCGTCCTCGGCGACGGCCCGACCACGGGTGCCGAGATCACCGGCCATCCCGGTATCGGCAAGATCAGCTTCACCGGTTCGACGGGCGCCGGTTCGGCGATCATGGAGAATATCGCCCGCACCGGCGTGAAGCCGATGACGCTAGAGCTTGGCGGCAAGAGCCCGCAAGTGGTCTTTGCCGACGCCGATCTCGATCTGGCCGCCGAGGCGATTGCCCGCAATATTCTCTCCAATGCCGGGCAGGCTTGTGTCGCAGGCTCGCGCCTGATCGCCGAACGCTCGATCGCCGAGCCTCTGGCCGACGCGATCATGACCCATATGCGCAATATCAAGCCCGGCCCGACCTGGGACGAGCAAAGCCAATATTCGCCGATCATCTCGGAGCGCCAGATCGGGCGGATCGACAGCCTTGTGCAAGCCGCAATCGATGCCGGCGCGGAATGCCTGACCGGCGGCTTGCGGCTGGATCGGCCGGGCTATTTCTATACCCCGACGCTGCTTGCCGGCGTCGACCAGGCATCGCCTGCGGTCACCGAGGAGATTTTCGGGCCGGTGCTGACGCTGCAAACCTTCGAGACGGAGGAAGAAGCGCTATTGCTTGCCGATCATCCGACATACGGGCTTGCGGCGGGGCTGTTCACACGCGATCTTTCCCGCGCCGTGCGCGTGACGCGCCAGCTTCAGTCGGGGACCATCTGGGTCAACCGCTATGGCCGTTCGCGCGATCATATTCTGCCGACCGGCGGCTATAAGAGCTCCGGTATCGGCAAGGATCTCGGCCGAGACGCCTATCTCGCCAATCGCCGCAGCAAGTCCGTGCTGATCAACATTTGAGGACCTGACATGAAGACCTATAAAATCGCTCTCATCCCCGGAGACGGCATCGGCACGGACGTTATCGCTGCCGCATGGCAGGTGTTGGAGAAAGTCGCCGCCAAGGCAGACTTCGGACTTCAGCCGACCAGCTTTCCCTGGTCCTGCGCCTACTACAAGGAAACGGGCGCGATGATGCCGGCTGACGGCATTGCGACGCTGCGCGGTTTCGACGCCATCCTGCTCGGCGCGGTCGGCTGGCCAGCCGAAGTTCCCGATTCGGTGTCGCTGCACGGCCTGCTGCTGCCGATCCGCAAGGCCTTCGAGCAATATGCGAATATCCGGCCGCACCGGCTGCTGCCCGGTGTCGAAGGGCCTCTGAAGGCGCGCGCCTTCGACATCGTCTGCATTCGCGAGAACACCGAGGGCGAATATTCCGGTGCCGGCGGGCGCGTGCATCAAGGCACGGCAAACGAAGTCGCCGTCGAGACCTCGATCTTCACCCGGGCGGGCGTGGAGCGCATCCTGCGCTTCGGCTTCGAGCAGGCCCGCGCGCGGCGCGGAAAACTCGCCTCCGTCACCAAGTCGAACGCGCAGAAGTACTCAATGGTCTTCTGGGATGAGATGACCGCGCGGCTGGCCGCCGAATATCCCGATGTCAGCGTTACGAATTACCATATCGACGCCATGGCGGCACGCATGGTGATGGCGCCGGAAAGCCTCGACGTCATCGTCGCCTCCAATCTGTTCGGCGATATCCTGACCGACCTTGGCGCCGCCATCCAGGGCGGCCTCGGCTTTGCCGCATCCGCCAATCTCAACCCCGACGGCAACGCACCGTCAATGTTCGAGCCGGTGCACGGCTCCGCCCCCGATATCGCCCATCTCGGCATTGCCAATCCGATCGCCGCGATCTGGTCGGCCGCCATGATGCTCGATCACCTCGGCGAGAAGACAGCCGCGGCCGAGATCATGCGTGCCATCACCGCCGCAACCGAAGCCGGTATCGGCACGGTTCCCGGCAAGGACAAGACCGACGCAATCACCTATGCTGTGCTGAACGCACTCGCCTGAACGACAAGGAAGCGACACCAATGGACCTCAAGGACAAGAGCCTGTTTCGCCAGCAAGGCCTGATCGGCGGAATCTGGTACAATGCCACCTCCGGCAAGACCGTGGATGTCATCGACCCGGCTTCGCAGGCGGTGATGGGCACCGTTCCCGACATGGACGGAGCGGAAACCCGCGCCGCCATTGACGCTGCCAATGCCGCCTTCCCGGCCTGGCGCGAGAAGACCCATGCCGAGCGCGCCCTGCTGCTCGAAGCCTGGTACGATCTGATGATCGAGAATTGCGACGATCTCGGCCTGATCCTCACAACCGAGCAGGGCAAGCCGCTCGCCGAGGCATGCGGCGAAATCCGCTACGGCGCCTCCTTCGTCAAGTGGTTCGCTGAGGAAGCACGCCGCATCAATGGCAGCACCATCCCCTCGCCGACACGCGACCGGCGCATCGTCGTCCTCAAGCAGCCCGTCGGCGTCTGCGGCATCATCACGCCCTGGAACTTCCCCAATGCGATGATCACCCGCAAGGTAGCTCCGGCACTTGCCGCCGGTTGCACGGTCGTCATCAAGCCCTCCGACTTCACACCCTATTCGGCGCTGGCGCTTGGCGTTCTGGCTGAACGCGCCGGTATTCCCGCCGGCGTCATCAACATCGTCACCGGCATGCCGACCGAAATCGGCAACGAGCTGATGCACAACGAAACGGTGCGCAAGATCTCGTTTACCGGC
Source organism: Rhizobium sp. (assembly GCA_036383055.1). Classification (GTDB taxonomy): domain Bacteria; phylum Pseudomonadota; class Alphaproteobacteria; order Rhizobiales; family Rhizobiaceae; genus Rhizobium. The sequence continues at coordinate 25,705 of DASVPC010000221.1, forward strand.
TCGACCCGCGTCGGCGCGCTCCTGATGCGCGGCGCGGCCGACAACATCAAGCGGCTCAGCCTCGAACTTGGCGGCAACGCGCCCTTTATTGTTTTCGATGATGCTGATCTCGATCTTGCCGTCGAAGGCGCCATCGCCTCCAAATTCCGCAATGGCGGCCAGACTTGTGTTTGCTCCAACCGTATCCTGGTGCAGGACAAGGTCTATGACGCCTTTGCCGACAAGCTTGCGGCTCGCGTTTCCGCCATGAGGGTCGGCCCCGGCACGCAGGTCGGCGTCGATATCGGACCGATGATCAACGCGGCCGCCATCGACAAGATCGAGCGCCACGTCAGCGACGCCGTCGAAAAGGGCGCCAAGATTATCGCCAGAGCTTCGAACCTGCCGGACGGCCGTCAATATGCCGCACCGGTCGTGCTCTCGGGCGCGACCACCGACATGCTGCTTGCCAGCGAAGAGACGTTCGGGCCGGTCGCTCCGCTGTTCCGCTTCAAGACTGATGAAGAGGCTATCGCCATCGCCAACGGCACGCCGTTCGGGCTGGCTGCCTATTTCTACACCGAAAGCCTCAAGCGCTCCTGGGCGGTTGGCGAAGCTCTGGAATTCGGCATGGTTGGCCTCAACACCGGCGCCATTTCGACGGAAGTCGCCCCCTTCGGCGGCGTCAAGCAATCCGGGCTTGGGCGAGAGGGCTCACAACTCGGAATCGATGAATATCTCGAAATCAAGACCTTCCACATCGGCGGACTTGTCTGAGATATCAGCAAAAAAGGGCTGCGGTGAAAGCCGCGCCCTAACTGACTTGCGGCCCGGACATCTTGGCTGCTTCCTTGCTGACGGGAATTCACGCCTTCAGAAGAAGGCCAGAAGCTAAAGCATGGAAGGTCTCGATAGCTCTAGGCAGCACATGCTGCGGATCGTCGCTGGCAGCGACCCAGAGAGCGGCATTGAGCGCGGCGCCGTTGAGGAGCCGGGCGGCGGCCTCCGCATCGACTGGCTTGAGGGCCTTTTGGGCAATGAGACGCTCCACCGTCTGCTTGCTTGCCTGAAGGCAGCTGCTTTGGCTGGGCCATTTCGACGGATCGCCCAACACCGCCGGTCCGTCGAGCAGGACAATCCGCTGGACCTCCGGAACGAGCGCCATCTCGATATAGGCCGCCCCTTCGGCAAGCAGACCCTTCCAATCATTGCCCGCGAGCACGCCGATCTCTTGAGCGCGTGACGCCATTTCCGAGTCGATTTGGTCGACAACAGCTGCCAGAAGCCCGCGCTTATCGCCGAAATTATGATAAAGCGCGCCCCGTGTCAGACCGACTTCGGCGGTCAGTTCGTCCATCGAGGCAGCCGAATACCCTTTTTCGGCGAAGGCCTTTCGTGCGGCCGCAATCAGCTTGGCACGGTTCTCCTCCATCGTCTCGACGCGTCGTTTGGCCATCTTTCCCTCAATTTCATATACGCCTCGTATATAAATTTGACATACGAGGCGTATATGGCTATTTCACATACGTACCGTATATCAGATGATGCGGCAGCCTGTGAAGCTCACAGTTCGTGCTGCGCTTGTCTACGGCTTGCCAACCGGCACGCGCTTTACGAAGAGCATGGCTATTCGGCCGCCATCCGATCCGGTGACCTCCTGTTCGTGTCCGGACAAGTCGGCAGCCGTTCCGATGGAACGCCCGAACCCGATTTCGCACGCCAGGTGCAGTTGGCCTTCGAAAACCTCAAGGCAACGCTGGGCGCGGCGGGCTGCACGCTCGATGATGTCGTCGATGTCACGACGTTCCACACCGATCCTGAAAACCAGTTTCCGACAATCATGGCCGTGAAACAGACGGTTTTCCGCGAGCCGCCCTATCCAAACTGGACCGCGATCGGCGTGAACTGGCTCGCCGGCTTCGATTTCGAGATCAAGGTCATTGCCCGCATCCCAGCGAAGGCGTGATTCCGGAAATCCCCGGCTACTGAAAGCGGTCGAGCGTCTTGTAATAGGCGCCGACCAGCGGCAGAAACCAGGGCTTGCCGAAATGCCCCGGCACCGCCGGCCAGGCGAGATCCCTAAGCGGATTGCGATCCGTCTTGCCGAGGATGGCGTCGGCGGTCATCATACCCATATGTGTCGCCATCTGCGCGCCGTGTCCGGAATAACCCATCGCGTACCACAGCCCATCGACATAGCCGGCGCGCGGAAAGCGGTCCTTGGTCATATCGACCAGACCACCCCAGCAATAGTCGATCTCGACCTTGGCCAGATGCGGAAAGATCTCAGCAAGGCCGGCGCGCAGGATCTCGCCGCTCTTGCCGTCGGAGCGCTGATCCGATGTCGCGGAAAATCGCGCCCGACCGCCGAAGATGAGGCGGTTATCCGGTGCAAGCCGGAAATAATTGCCGATATTGAGCGAGGTGACGCAGGTGCGGTTGCCGGGCATCGTGGCGGCGACCTCGGCCTCGCTCAGCGGCCGCGTGGCAATGATGAAGCTGCCGACGGAGATGATACGTCGGCGGAAATAGCTGAAAATACCGGGCGTATAGGCACCCGTCGCCAGGAACACATTGTCGGCTGTCAATTTGCCGCGCGCGGTCGTCAACTCATGCCGGCCGCCGTTGATCTTCCGATCGGTGACGGCGGCATTTTCGAAAATCGTGGCCCCATGACGAACCGCTGCTTCTGCAAGGCCGACCGCATAGCGGCCCATGTGCATCATGGCGCTCTTCTTGGAGAGCATCGCGCCGTGAAAGGATGACGATCCGATCTCGGCTTTGAGATCATCGGCTGTCAGCAGCGCGGTATCGGGATCAATCTCACGATTGACCGCCTCGAAATTCTTGGCAATCCCCTCGAAATGCCCCGGTTTGGACGCGAGCTTCAGTTTGCCGGCGCGGCGAAAGTTACAATCGATCGCCTCCTCGGTGACGATCCGCTCGACCGTATCGACAGCATCGTCGAAGGCGCGATACAGCGCCTTCGCGCCCTCGACCCCGAGTTCCGCCTTGGCGGAGATGAAGCTGTGGGCGAGACCGTTGTTGAGATGGCCGCCATTGCGGCCGGACGCGCCCGAGCCGACCGTGCCTGCCTCCAGCACGACCACCTTGGCGCCGGCTTTAGCGAGCTGCAGTGCCGCCCCCAATCCGGTAAAGCCGCCGCCGATTACCGCGACGTCGTAGTGACCTTCGAGGGGCGCAGTACTCTGCTTCTCAAAGCGAGGGGCGGTGTCGTGCCAGTAGGACTTGAATTGCATGGCGGCCTCCCATCAGAGCCCGACAACGCCGGGCAGGCCGGAAATGTCCTTGATCTCGGTATATTCATAGTAGGGATTGGCGGGCTCGTGGCCGCGATTGACCCAGACCTTATGCTTGATGCCGAGATCGTAGGCCGACATCAGGTCGTAGCGGAACGACGAGGAGCAATGCATCACGTCTTCCGGATTGCAGCCGAGCATGTCGAACATGTATTCGAAAGCCTGGAAACGCGGCTTGTAGGCATTGGCCTGCTGCGCGGTAAAGACGGCATGGAACGGCGCACCGAGCTTTTCGACATTGTGCATGATCTGCTCGTTCATGGCGTTGGAAAGGATGACCAGCGGGATTTCCTTGGCCACCTTAGCAAGCCCGGCCGGAACATCCGCATGTGGCCCCCAGCTCGGCACGGTGTCGTAGATCGAACGGGCATCCTCGTCGCGGAAGGTAACGCCGTTCTTGCGGCAGGTGCGCTCGACGGAGTTGTGGATCACCTCATTATAGGGTTTCCAGTCTCCCAGAATTTCATCCAGCCGATAGGCGGCGAAATTCTTGATGAACTGCGCCATGCGCGGCTGATCGAGTTGTTCTCCGTAGATCTTCTGGGCAGCTTCGGCCATCTGGAAATTGGTCAGGGTGCCGTAGCAATCGAAGGTGATGTATTTCGGCCGGAACGTCGTCATGTCTTGGATCCTTGCAGGGTGCCGCGCAGGCGCTGATGATATGAAGACATCATAGGCAGCCTTTCTCCATCGGTTCACCGCATTTGCGCCGCCGCGAAGCAGAAAGTTTTGTATCCGCGCTCCGCTTTGGCAGAGAGTTGCGCACTTGACCCCGCTGGACTGCCAATAATCGGCCACATGAGGTCCAAAAGCACGCCATCGCCTCAAACGGGCGGCATAAGATGCGGCGGGCGCGCCGGCGAACGGTGGAAGATATTGCCGCAATGCTTTCGTCGGGACGATCTTCTTCCGTTGCGGGTCTATCAAAAAGAAAAGCAACGGATGGGAGACACAGCCTGTGCAGGCAACCGCGATCGACCTTCGCCCCCTCGACCAATCTCACCTTCAGTCAGCATTGGCGCTGTCACGCCAAGCCGGCTGGCCGCACCGGCTGGAAGAGTGGCAGATGCTGCTGGAGCTCAGTCATGGCCTCGTGGCCGTCGAGAACGAAAAAGTCGTTGGGACGATCTTCGTCACCCCCTATGGCGATCAGATTGCCACCATCAACATGGTGATCGTCGACGAATCGATGCGCGGACGCGGCATTGGCCGGCGCATCATGCAGGCGGCTCTCGATATCGTCGGCGAGCGGGAGTGCCGGCTGGTGGCAACCGCCGATGGCTTGCCGCTTTACGAGAGCCTCGGCTTCCGAAAGAACGGCTCAATCGTCCAGCACCAGGGCACGCTGCGCGCCTGCATAGCGCCTGAGACGGTTGAATGGGCGACTGGGGCCGATCTTGATGACATCGTAGCTCTCGATCGTATCGCCTATCCCGCAGATCGCAGTGGGCTCATCCAGAGCCTGTTTCGCGCCGGCCGGCTAGCGGTCTTGCGCGAGGCGGGGGTGATTCACGGTTATGCTGCCTGGCGGCCTTTCGGACGCGGCGAACTCTGCGGCCCGGTAATCGCGGAGACCGCCCACGCTGCGGAAGACCTCCTCCGCTTCCTGTTCGCGGCCCGGCCCGGTGTCTTCATGCGTGTGGATACCGGCGTTGAAACCGGCCTTGCTTCCTTCCTACTCGAACATGGCCTTGTCCATGTCGGAGGCGGTATCTCGATGCGCCGCACATCCTCGTCCGCTTCTTCAACTGTTCCAAGCGTTCACACATTTGCCCTGGCCAGCCAGGCTTTGGGCTGAAGAGAGATATCATGCTAAGCAATTCCCTCGTCGAACTCGACCGCGCCCACCTCGTCCATCCCGTCGCCTCCTATCGCGGCCATGAGCAGGCCGGCGTCCGCGTGCTGAAATCCGCCAAAGGCGCAACCGTCACCGATGCCTCCGGCCACCAGATGCTCGATGGCTTTGCCGGCCTCTGGTGCGTCAATGCCGGCTATGGCCATGAAAGCATCGTCGAGGCCGCGGCCCGCCAGATGCGTGAGCTGCCCTATGCGACCGGCTATTTCAGCCTTGGTTCCGAACCGGCCATCCGGCTTGCGGCCGAACTTGCCGAGCGGACGCCCGGCGATCTCAACCATGTCTACTTCACGCTTGGCGGTTCCGACGCCGTCGACAGCACGGTTCGCTTCATCCGCTACTACTATCACTCGCTGGGCAAGCCCACGAAGGATCAGTTCATCTCGCTCGAACAGGGCTATCACGGCTCGTCCACCGTCGGGGCGGGCCTGACGGCGCTGCCGGTCTTCCACGCCGGCTTCGGCATGCCGCTCGACTGGCAGCATAAGATTCCGACGCACTACGCCTATCGCAATCCCGTAGGTACCGATCCGCGGGCAATCATCGATGCGTCGGTGAAAGCGCTGCGTGCCAAGGTCGAGGAAATCGGCGCTGAGCGCGTGGCGGCTTTCTATGTCGAGCCGATCCAGGGGTCGGGCGGCGTACTGGTTCCGCCGACCGGCTGGATGAAGGCGATGCGCGATGTCTGCACTGAACTTGATATTCTGTTCGTCGCCGACGAGGTTATCACCGGCTTCGGTCGCACCGGCCCGCTGTTTGCCTGCTCGGACGACGGCATCGTTCCCGACCTGATGACCACGGCCAAAGGGCTGACCTCCGGCTACGTGCCGATGGGCGCCGTCTTCCTGTCGGAGAAGGTCTACCAGACGATCGCTGACGGTGCCGGCGCGGCCGCGATCGGCCACGGCTATACCTATTCCGCCCATCCGGTCAGCGCGGCCGTCGGTCTTGAAGTTCTGCGCCTTTACGAGAACGGCCTTTTAGAAAACGGCGTCAAGGCCGGTGCGCGGCTGATGGCCGGCCTTCAATCGCTGTCCTCGCATCCGCTGGTCGGCGATGTGCGCGGGCGCGGCATGCTTGCCGCGATCGAACTGGTGGTCGACAAGGAGCGCAAGACGCCCCTACCCGCTGCCGCTGATCCGTCGCGGCGTATCTTCGATCGCGCCTGGAACAACGGGCTTGTGATCCGCGCCTTCGGCAACGGCGTTCTCGGCTATGCGCCGCCGCTCTGCTGCACCGAGGCTGAGATCGACGCGATCGTCGAGCGCACCGCCAAGACGCTCGACCAGACGCTGAACGATCCTGATGTTCGCGCGGCCCTCGTCTGAGCACACACGGAACATTCCCCCATCGGCCGGCGCTTCGCAGCGGCCGATGGACGGGATGAGCGAAATACTGCTTTGCCGCCATATTCGCAATTTTGTGCCGCCACAGCTCTCCCATTCAGAGAATCCGGTGAGCCTTAACTGCGAAACTGAAACGGCTGAAGGTACCCAAAGCCCGAAAATCCAAGGTTTTCGGGAGATACAAGAAAATCCTCGGCAGTATGGGAACAGCATTTTCTTCTGCATCCAGCCGAGGCGACCGGAATTGGTCGCATTCCATCGAGGACAGACACTTGGTAAAGAGCTTAGCGGATTTCAAATATCTCACCTTCGACGTCGTCGGGACCCTGATCGACTTTGAAGGCGGCATCAAGGATTGCCTTTCCGCAATCGCGGCGGAAAAGGGCGTCTCCGTGGACGGCGAAGAGGCGCTCGCGCTTTATCGCGCTGAACGCTATTCCGGCGACGCCGGACTGTTTCCCGACGATCTGGCTCGCGTCTATCTCGCCATCGCTTCGAAGCTCGGCCTGCTGGCGGAGCAAAAATACGGCGAACACCTGCGCGATTCTTGCCGGGACTGGAAAGGCTTTCCCGATAGCGCTGAAGCCCTCAAGCGCCTGTCGAAGCGCTATAAGCTGATCGCCATGACAAATGCCCGCCGCTGGGCCTTTGAGCATTTCTCTACAGAGCTCGGCAACCCGTTTTACGCCGCATTCACCGCCGACGATACAGGCACGGAAAAGCCCGATCCGGCCTTCTTCAAACAGGTCTTCGCCTTTGTCGACAAGGAAGGCGCTTCGAAGGACGACATCCTGCACGTCGCGCAGAGCCAGTATCACGATATCGGCATCTCGCGGCAGCTCGGCATGACCAATTGCTGGATCCAGCGGCGCCACGCCCAGAACGGCTATGGTGGCACGATCGAGCCCAAGGAGTTCACCAAGCCCGACTACCATTTCACCTCCATGGCTGGGCTTGCCGATGCAGTGGAGGCAGTGAAGGCCGCCTGAAGCAGCGACTACCCGGAATTGATCCCGCAGCAAAAGACGGGACGCCAAATCAACCTTAACAACAAGGGGAACGCAATGAACGACAAGATCACGAATTGGACCAGCGCAGACGATGCCATGGTCGAAAATGCCATTCGCCGTGGCGCCACTCGCCGCGATCTCCTGCAGATGCTGCTCGCCGGCGGTGTCGCAGCCGTTGCAGGCGGCGCGATCTTCGGACGCGCCTCGTCAGCTCTTGCGGCCACCCCGGTTTCGGGCGGTGCGCTGAAGGCGGCTGGCTGGTCCTCCTCGACCGCCGACACGCTCGATCCGGCCAAGGCGTCGCTCTCCACGGACTATGTCCGCTGCTGCGCCTTCTACAACCGCCTCTCCTTCCTCGACAAGGCCGGCGTCACGCAAATGGAACTCGCCGAAAGCATCGAAAGCACCGATGCCAAGGTCTGGACCGTGAAGCTGCGCAAGGGCGTGACCTTCCATAATGGCAAGAGCCTTTCCTCGGCCGACGTCGTCTATTCGCTGAACCGCCATCTCGACCCGGCCGTCGGCTCGAAGGTCAATGCGATCGCCAAGCAGATGACCGGCATCAAGGCCGTGGATCCGCTGACCGTGGAGATCAGCCTTGCCAATCCGAATGCCGACCTGCCGACGATCCTGGCCATGCATCATTTCATGATCCTTGCCGACGGCACGACGGATTTCAGCAAGGCTAACGGCACGGGTGCCTTCGTCTGCGAAGTCTTCGAACCGGGTGTCCGTTCCCTCGCCACCAAGAACAAGAACTACTGGAAGCAGGGTGGTCCGCACCTCGACTCCTTCGAGTTCTTCGCAATCGCCGACGATTCAGCGCGCGTTAACGCGCTGCTATCCGGTGACATTCACCTCGCCGCCGCCGTCAACCCGCGCTCCATGCGACTTCTGGACGGCCAGCCGGGGGTCGCGCTGTCGAAGACCACTTCCGGTAACTACACCGACCTCAACATGCGTCTCGACATGAACCCCGGCAGCAGCAAGGACTTCGTGACCGGCGTCAAGTATCTGCTGAACCGCGAGATCATCCAGAAATCGGCCTTGCGCGGCCTTGCCGAAATCGGCAACGACCAGCCTGTGCCGCCGGCCAGCATCTATCACAATGCCGATCTGAAGCCGAAGCCTTTCGATCCGGAAAAGGCCAAGTTCCACTTCCAGAAGTCGGGTCTTCTCGGCCAGTCCGTTCCGGTGGTGGCGTCGGAAGCGGCGGGCTCCTCCATCGACATGGCGATGGTGCTCCAGCAGGCCGGCGCTGAAATCGGCATGAAGTTTGATGTCCAGCGCGTGCCGTCCGACGGCTACTGGTCGAACTACTGGCTGAAGGCGCCGATGCATTTCGGCAATATCAACCCGCGTCCGACACCGGACATCCTCTTCTCGCTGCTCTATTCGTCGGACGCACCCTGGAACGAAAGCCAGTTCAAGTCCGCGAAGTTCGACAGCATGATGTTGGAAGCGCGCGGTTCGCTCGATCAGGCCAAGCGGAAGGCAATCTACGGCGATATGCAGGTGATGATCGCCGAAGATGCCGGCACCGCCATCCCGGCTTATATCTCCAACGTCGACGCGATCTCCTCGAAGCTGCACGGCTTGGAAGCCAACCCGCTCGGCGGCATGATGGGCTATGCCTTCGCGGAATATGTCTGGCTTGACGCTTGATCCCTGCCCTCGTGCCCGACCGGTGGTGTTTCGATGCCACTTGTCGGGTACATTGCCGTATGCTCGGCACATTCGTTCTCGCGATGGGGATCTGATATGAACCGCCACGTTCTTTCTCTCGTGCTCGGCCGTGTGATCGTGGCCTTGATCACACTGCTCATCGTGTCCTTCACGGTGTTTGCCGCAACCGAAATGCTGCCGGGCGACATCGCCCAGATCCTGCTGGGCCAGGCAGCAACCCCGGAGGCTGTCGCAGGTCTGCGCGCCGCGATGCATCTGAACGACCCGGCAATCCTGCGCTTCGTGCGCTGGCTCGCCGGCCTTGCCACCGGCGATCTCGGCATTTCCTACGCCAACAACATGCCGATCGCAGATCTCATCGGTTCCCGGCTTGGAAACTCGCTGAAGCTTGCCGCCGCCACCGCGCTCTTCTCGGTTCCGATCGCGCTCACGCTTGGCATTACCGCTGCCATGCTGCGCGGTTCGCTCTACGACCGCATCGTCACGGTGGTTTCGATCGGCGTCATTTCCGTACCCGAATTCATGGTAGCCACCTCTGCGGTGCTGATCTTTGCTGTTTACCTCAAATGGCTGCCGGCGCTTGCCTTCGCCAATGAGATCCATTCCTTCTCGCAGATGCTGCGCGTCTTCGCGATGCCAGTGATCACGCTGAGCTTCGTGATCTCGGCGCAGATGATCCGCATGACCCGCGCGGCCGTGATCGAGACGCTGAATACGCCCTATGTGGAAATGGCCCTGCTCAAAGGCGCTTCGCGACGACGTATGGTGCTGAAGCATGCGCTTCCGAACGCGCTCGGCCCGATCGTCAATGCAGTGGCACTCTCGCTTTCCTACCTGCTTGGCGGCGTGATCATCGTCGAAACCATCTTCAACTATCCCGGCATCGCCAAGCTGATGGTGGATGCCGTCGCCACCCGCGATCTGCCGCTGATCCAGACCTGCGCGATGATTTTCTGTCTGGTCTATCTGCTCCTGATCACCATTGCCGACATCATCGCCATCATGTCCAATCCGAGGTTGCGCTGACCATGGCCCTTACCGCATTCACTCCTCGCAAGCTCGGCTTCCGCTTCAACGTCGTTGGCATGATCGGCCTTGGCGTCATTCTCACCTGGGCGCTTATCGCCATCTTCGCGCCGCTGCTGATCCCCTACCCGATCGGCGATATCGTCGATTTCGACTATTTCGGGCCGATCTCTGCAAAGTTCTGGCTGGGGACCGACTATCTCGGCCGGGACATTTTCTCCCGCATCCTGATGGGCGCGCGCTATACCGTCGGCATATCGCTTGCCGCCGTCTGCATCTCCTGTTTCACCGGCGTCGCGCTCGGCATGATCGCGGCGGTGACAGGCGGCTGGTTCGACAGCGCACTCAGCCGTTTTCTCGATGCGTTGAACTCGATCCCCAGCAAGCTGTTCGGCCTGGTGGTCGTGGCCGGTGTCGGCTCGTCGATCCCGGTGCTGATCATGACGCTTGCCGTCATCTATACGCCGGGGGCCTACCGCTTTTCGCGTGCGCTTGCGGTCAACATCAACACTATGGATTTCATCACGGTCGCCCGTGCTCGCGGCGAAGGCGCGCTGTACCTCATCCGTTCGGAAATCCTGCCCAATATCCTCGGGCCTGTGATGGCCGATCTCGGCTTGCGCTTCGTCTTCATCGTGTTGCTTCTGTCGGGCCTCTCCTTCCTCGGCCTCGGCGTGCAGCCGCCAAATGCGGACTGGGGCGCGCTGGTGCGCGAAAACATCGGCGGCCTGCCCTTCGGCGCACCGGCGGTGATCTTCCCGAGCATTGCGATCGCCAGCCTGACGATCAGCGTCAACCTGCTGATCGACAACCTGCCCCAGAAAATCCGAGACCGGAGCAATTGATGGCCAAGCTCGTCGAAATTCGCGACCTGAAGGTTGAGGCCAAGACCGACTCCGGCCGCCTGGTCGAGATCATCCGTGGCGTCAGCTTCGATATCGAAGATGGCGAGATCGTCGCCCTGATCGGCGAAAGCGGCTCGGGCAAGACGACGATCGCGCTCACCCTGATGGGTCACGCGCGGCCGGGATGCCGGATCAGCGGCGGCGAGGTCCTGCTTGCAGGCAAGGACATGGCAAGTCTGCCGGAAAAGGCGAGAGCCCGCATTCGCGGCACCGAAGTCGCCTATATCCCGCAGAGTGCCGCCGCCGCCTTCAACCCGGCGCAGACCATCATGGAGCAGGTGATCGAAATCACCCGTATCCACGATCTCATGCCGGCGGAAGAGGCAAAGGCGCGCGCGGTTGAGCTCTTCAAGGCGTTGAGCCTGCCGAATCCGGAGACGATCGGTTCGCGCTATCCGCATCAGGTGTCCGGCGGCCAGCTACAGCGTCTTTCGGCCGCGATGGCGCTGATCGGCGATCCGAAGCTTGTGATCTTCGACGAGCCGACGACCGCGCTCGACGTGACGACGCAGATCGAGGTTCTCCGCGCCTTCAAGTCCGTGATGAAGAAGGGCGGCATCGCCGGCGTCTACGTGTCGCACGACCTCGCCGTCGTCGCCCAGGTGGCCGACCGGATCGTCGTCCTGAAAGGCGGCGAGATCCAGGAAATCGGCGAGACCGAACAAATCCTCACGGCTCCCGCCCATCCCTATACGCGCCAGTTGCTCGGCGCCTTCGAACCGAAGCTCTACGCCTCCCCTACAACGACCGATCCACAAAAGACGCCTGCCCTTCTGGAGGTCACGAACATCGTGGCGGGCTATGGGCAGATCCAGCCGGACGGCCTACCCATAGCAACGGCCCTCAAATCGGTGAGCCTCAGGCTCGAAGCAGGCCGCAATCTCGGCGTCATTGGCGAATCCGGCTGTGGAAAATCGACGCTCGCGCGCGCCATCGCCGGGATCCTGCCACCGGTTTCCGGCGATATCATCTTCGACGGCAAGCAGCTTGCGGCCGACGCCCGGCAGCGCCAGCGCGAAGAGCTCCGCAAGCTGCAGATCGTCTTCCAGTTCGCCGATACGGCGCTCAATCCGGCCAAGTCCATCGGCGATATCCTCGGCCGACCGCTCTCCTTCTATAGCAATCTCAGCGGCAAGCAGCGCGAGGCGCGGATTGACCAGCTCCTCGACATGGTTCACCTGCCGAGAGCCATCAAGCATCGCCGTCCCCCGGAACTATCCGGCGGCCAGAAGCAGCGTATCAACCTTGCGCGTGCGCTTGCGGCCGAGCCGAAACTCATCCTCTGCGATGAAATCACCTCGGCCCTCGACACGGTCGTTGCCGCCGCCATCATCGACCTTCTCAAGGAGCTGCAACGCGAGCTCAGCCTCTCCTATGTCTTCATCAGCCATGATCTGTCGACGGTGCAAGCGATCTGCGACGAGATCATCGTCATGTATGGTGGCGAGAAGATCGAGCAGCTTGCATCCGCCGATCTCGCCGGCGGCGCCAAGCATCCCTATTCCAAGCTGCTCTTCTCCTCCGTGCCGAAGCTCGACACCGGCTGGCTGGATGGCCTGGAGCAGGATCCCGAACTGATGCGGGCTTTCGCGAAACGCTGACAGGCGTTTCGCACACCATACTCCGAAGAGAGGTCAGACCGGAAACAGGCTGGTCAACGGCATATGCGCCTTGACAATGGGCGATTTCAGCACGACGAAGCTGAAGTACTTATCGATGCCGATCTCCATGTCGATCAGCCGCTCCATCGTCGTCTGGTATTCGGCAATCCCGGCGGTGACGAACTTCACCAGATAGTCGTAGCCACCGGAAACAAGATGGCATTCGACAACCGAATCCACCTTCTCAACGGCCGCCAGAAAGCGGGCGAAATCGATCTGGCGGTGGTTCTTGAGCGTTACCTCGGTAAAGACCGTCAACGTCTGGCCGAGCTTGGCGATGTTGATCTGCGCAGAATAGCCGGCGATATAGCCTTCCGACTGCAACTTCTTCACCCGCATCAGGCAGGGGCTCGGCGAGAGATTGACAAGTTCGGCCAGCTCGACATTGGTGATGCGACCGTTCTTCTGCAATTCGTAGAGAATCTTGATGTCGATCCGGTCGAGCTTCATCGGCGTGCTCCCTCTTATCGGCAGCGGCACGCCGCCATACGGAATAATCTTCCGTTATTTTAGGCGGAAAGCCTCGGTTAGCAAGCGGAATCAGCTTCGATTGTGCCGATATAATCTCGTAAAATCCTGATCTTAGCACAAGCATTCGCGATAGACGGGTACCACCAAAGGAAATGCTGTCTAGCGGCGATCTGCAGCATTTGTGCGACGAAAGCTCGGCTAGAATGCTTGCCTGAAACCCGGAGAAAGCCATGCCCGCCCCCCTTCTGCATATCGAAACCTCGCCCCTTCTGCCTGACGTGGCGGATGCGGTGGTGATCGGCGGCGGCATCGTCGGTGTCTTCACGGCCTATTATCTCGCACGGCGCGGCCTGAAGGTTGCCCTTATCGAAAAAGGCCGGATCGGCGCGGAGCAGTCCAACCGGAACTGGGGATGGTGCCGGCAGCAGAACAGGGATGCCCGCGAACTGCCGATCTCCACCAAGAGCCTGGCCCTTTGGGAGGATTTCGGCAAGGACAGTGGCGAGGATACTGGATTTCGTCGCTGCGGCTTGCTTTATCTGAGCAATGACGACGCTGAGCTCGCCGGCTGGGCACGCTGGGGCGACTTTGCCCGCGGCGTCGGCGTCACCACCCATATGCTCGATGGCACGAAGGCCAGCGAATTTGGAGTGGCGACCGGCCGGCAATGGAAAGGCGGGGTCTTCTCGCCAACCGACGGCACCGCCGATCCGTCGCGGGCAGCCCCGGTGGTCGCCCGCGCCATCCTGGCGCTCGGTGGCAGTGTCCACCAGATGTGTGCCGCTCGCGGTCTGGAGGTCGAAGGCGGCCATGTCAGCGGCGTCGTCACCGAAGCCGGCACGATCCGCACCCGAACGGTTGTTTTGGCCGGCGGCGCCTGGGCATCGTCCTTTTGCCGGCAACTCGGCATCCGTTTTCCGCAAGCCGCGATCCGCTCCTCGATCCTTTCGATCGGCCCTGGCGCCGAAGGCTTGCCGGCAGCGCTGCACACCGCCGCGGTCTCGGCAACGCGCCGGAGCGATGGCGGCTATACGCTGGCCATCAGCGGCCGCGCCCGTGTCGATCCGACCTTGCAGCAGCTTCGCTTCGCGCGCCATTTCGTGCCGATGTTCATCAAGCGCCGGCGCAGCCTCGCTCCCGGTGGGTTTGAAGGCATAAAGGGCGGTCATGAGACTCTGTCGCGCTGGCGGCTGGATCGACCGACGCCGATGGAGCGCAATCGTATTCTCGATCCCCGTCCGGATCGTCAGCAAATCGATCTGACTTTGGAGCGGGCGAGAGCGCTGCTGCCGGCGCTTGCCCAGATGCCGGTCACCGCGGCGTGGGCTGGCTATATCGACAGCACACCCGACGGTGTTCCGGCGATCGGCGAGATACCGACCCTGCCCGGACTGATTCTGGCGGCAGGCTTCAGCGGCCACGGGTTCGGGATCGGTCCTGGAGCGGGCCATCTCGTCGCAGATCTTGTGACAGGCGCGGAGCCGATTGTCGATCCGAAACCCTACTATCCGGACCGGTTGAACGGCTCGGTCTGGGGCAAGGTTGCGGATTTCTGATCCTTCGCTTGCTCGTTGCCAAATTGAACTTGACTGCTTTACTCATAAAAGCATAGAGGGTCTCAGTTTTCATCGAGCGATGGCTCGAGCCTGGTGCCAGCTTACGGTCGATCTTCGAGCGTAAACCGGCCTCTCGCATTTTGCCGAAGGACAAGCCGTCATGTCCGTTGGGACGTTTCAAACGATCGTGACCGGAGGCGAGCAATATCGCTTCCGGGTCTTCCGCCGCCTGATCATCCTGGCGCTTCTTGGTGTCGCGCTCTGCATGAGCATAGCGCTCGACATGGCGCTCGGGCCAGCCAACTATACCCTGCAGCAGGTTCTGGCCGCGATTTTCGATCCAGCCAATGCGGCTATTCAATTGCGCGTCGTCATCTGGGATATCCGCATGCCGATTGCGCTGATGGCGGTCGTCGTCGGTGCCGCTCTGTCGGTTTCCGGCGCCGAGATGCAGACGATCCTCGCCAATCCGCTGGCAAGCCCGTTCACGCTCGGCATTTCGGCGGCGGCGAGTTTCGGCGCGGCCCTCGCTCTGGTCGGCGGCATCGCCCTCTATCCCGGCGCGGTCGTCTACATGGTGCCGATCAACGCCTTCATCATGGCGATGGCGGCGGCAATGTTTATCCACTTTGCCTCGACTATGCGCGGCGTCAGCGTCGAGACCATCGTCCTCCTTGGCATCGCCCTGGTGTTCAGCTTCAATGCTGCCCTGTCGCTGCTCGAATATCTGGCATCCGAACAGGCGCTTTCGGCAATCGTCTTCTGGACGATGGGTAGCTTTACCAAGGCAACCTGGCCCAAGGTCGCGATCATCGCCGGCATGCTTGTCGTCATCTTGCCGTTGTTCATGCGGGACGCATGGGCGCTGACGGCGCTTCGCCTCGGTGACGACAAGGCCGCAAGCATGGGCGTCAACGTACGGGCGTTGCGCCTGAGAACGATGATGCTCGTCAGCCTGCTCGCCGCCATCCCGGTATCCTTCGTCGGCACGATCGGCTTCGTCGGTCTCGTCGGGCCGCATATGGCGCGCATGATCGTCGGCGAGGATCAGCGCTTCTTCCTGCCCGCATCGGTCGTCTGCGGCGCGCTGCTTCTGTCGGCAACCTCCGTCCTCAGCAAGATCATCATTCCGGGTGCGATCCTGCCGATCGGAGTGATCACCGCGCTGGTCGGCGTTCCCTTCTTCTTCATCCTGATTTTCGGCAGCAGGAGGCGTTCATGGTAGGTCTGGCACTCGATCGGGTCGGAGCCTCCTACGGCAAGATGAAAGTGCTGTCCGATGTCACCCTCAGCGACCTCAAGGGCGGCAGCGTCACGGCGATCATCGGCCCGAACGCCGCCGGCAAATCGACCTTGTTCAAGCGGATTGCCGGCCTGATCAAGGGGCCGGGGCTGGTCGAACTCTCCAATACGGAACGAGGATCTCGCTCGATTTGCTACATGCCGCAGGATACCGGCGCCAATGCGGTTCTCACCGTTTACGAATCGGTTCTCCTTTCGGCAAAGCAAGGCAGCGGCTGGCGGGTCGCCGACGACGAGCTTGCGGAGATCGATGCCATCCTGAAGGCATTGCGGATCGAAAACCTGGCGTTTCGCGGCCTCGGCGAGCTTTCCGGCGGCCAGCGCCAGCTCGTTTCGTTGGCACAGGCGCTCATCCGCCGGCCCGAAATCCTGTTGATGGACGAACCGACCTCGGCGCTCGATCTCCACCGGCAGATCGAGGTGCTGAGTTTCATTACCGATCTCGCCAAGCGGGACGGCATGATCGTCCTGATCGCCCTTCACGATCTCAACCACGCGCTCCGCTACTGCGAAAACACTATCGTGATCGCGCATGGCAAGATGGCGGCAAGCGGCGCCACACCTGAAGTCATCACCACCGGGATGCTGCGCGACATCTATAAGATAGATGCCCGCGTCGAGACATGTTCCCGCGGCAGTCCCATGGTGATCGTCGACGGGGCGATTTGATCGATCACGTTACAGTGACACGAACCGTACCTGCCGCCCGGCAGCCTCGACGGCCACAGAATTCACTCCTATCGTGCGCGCCGCAGTCCGCAGTTGGATAGAGGATCGGATATGGACGACAAAATCTTGGCAGTGCTCGATGAATATCACGAGCTGATCCGGGAAGAGCAGAGCAAGCCGCGCGACATGCCGCCGGGCGGCCGCGATGGTGGTCTGGATCGCCGGATGCGCGCCGTCGGGCCGGAAACCGGCCGCTTGCTCAACATCGTCGCCAAGAGCCTGACGGCACCGAACATTCTCGAGCTCGGCACCTCCTTCGGCTATTCCGGCATCTGGCTGGCGGAAGCCGCCCGCGCGACCGGAGGCCGGCTGACCACCATGGAATTGCATGATTACAAGTCAGCCTATGCACAGGAAATGGCAGTCAAGGCTGGCCTTGCCGACCATATCGATTTCAAGATCGGCGATGCCGTACAGATGATCTCCGAACTGACGGTCGGCGTGGATTTCGTGCTTGTCGATCTCTGGAAGGACCTCTACGTGCCCTGCCTGGAGGCCTTCTATCCCAAGCTCAACCCGGGCGCGATCATCATCGCCGACAACATGATCCACCCCGGAAACGAGGATGTGCAGGCCTATGGCCGAGCCGTCCGCGCCAAAGCCGGAATCACCAGCGTATTGCTGCCCGTCGGCATGGGGATAGAGGTCAGCCGTTTCGACCCGTAACCGCGCGATCGACCACTACGCCGCAGCGGCGGCGTCATAGGTCGCCTGTGCGGCGAGAACTGCGTCCATATTGTGTTCGGCCCAGTGAGCAAGCGTCCGCACGGTGTCTGCGAGCGTTCGCCCGAGCGGCGTCAGGGCATATTCCACGGTGACCGGCACCGTTGCGAAGACGCTGCGTGAAATCAATCCATCGCGCTCCAGCTTCTTCAAGGTCTGCGACAATACCTTTTGCGAGATGCCCTTGATGTCCCGCCGCAAATGATTGAAGCGTACCGGGTCGCCTTCCAGCCGGTCCAGAATGAGCAATGCCCATTTGTCGGCCAGTCTCTCGAGCACCAGACGCGTCGGGCAACGATCCTCATATACATCATAGGCGTAGGTCATCGTCTCTTTCCTGTCGGTTCGCCGTGGCCGGTTTCCTTGAGGGAACCATGTGACCCGCAAGTGCTCTCTTTTGCACGATCCGGATCGGAAGTATGTATCCAATCGAAAGAAGGTTTCCAATGGAAACTCAGGAGATGGATCATGACTGGCAAAATTCTCGTTCTCGGCGCCACGGGCAATGTCGGAAGGCCGCTTGTTGCGGCGCTATTGGCCAAAGGCGAAAAAGTAAAAGCGGCCTCGCGCGCCGGTAAGCCTATCGAAGGAGCGGAAGGTGTCGCTTTCGATTATGCCGATCCCAGCACATTCGGCCCGGCCTTCGACGGCGTCGATCGCGCCTATGTCCTGCTGGCCGGCGGCTATGCCGATTCGAAAGAACTGCTCACACCCGTCATCGAGGCGGCTGCGGCACGCAAGATCAAGGTCGTGTTCCAGAGCGTCTTCGGCGTCGATGCGGATGACGCCATCCCGTATCGTCAGGTGGAACTGACTCTGGAAAAATCCGGTACGCCCTATGTCATTCTGCGGCCCAACTGGTTCAGCGACAATTTTCATACCTACTGGAAAGCCGGCATCGACCACGGCCAGATCGCAGTGCCGGCCGGCAACGGCAAATCGAGCTTCATCGATGTGCGCGACATCGCCGCAAGTGCCGTCTCGACGCTCACGACCGACCGCTTCGATGGCAAGGCCTTCAACCTGACAGGCCCGGAAGCCCTCAGCTATACCGACGCCGCGAAAATCCTGTCTGAGACCATCGGCAGGCCGATCACCTACACGGCCGTCGACGACGAGACCTTCGTCGGCATCCTGACCGGGGCCGGCCTGCCGGAAGACTATGCCCGCATGCTGGCCGCGATCTTCCATCCGGTGCGAGAGGGTTGGACGGCGGCCGTTACCGATGCTGTCGAGATGCTGACGGGCAAGCCTCCCCGATCGCTTGAAACCTACGCCAGAGACCATGCCGCAGACCTTGCGAACTGAGGAGGAACCTTGTCATGGAGCAGGCACTTATCGCTCGAAGAAGTATTCTCGCCCTCCCCATCGCGCTCGCGGTGACCTCCCCGGCTCTGGCGGCAAGCACACGAACGGCCCGCGATCTCCTGCGGGCCTTTCTCGACACGCTATCAGCGCACGACCTCGAGGCGTTTCGGGCTCTCTATGTCGATGACGGATACGTCCAGCACCAGACGCTGGTGACGAATACACCGTCAGCCACCAACGGGCCTGATGCGGCCGTGGCTTATTTCCGCAAGCGCATCGAGGCTTTTCCCGACCTCAAGGTCACGAGCGACGTGTCCGTTGTCGACGGAGACATGATTTCAGCAAACCTTATCTGGAGTGGCACCCATACGGGCGAATATCTGGGCGTTCCCGCGACCGGGAGACATGTCACGTTCAACTCGACCGATATCATGAAGGTACGCGACGGCCTGTTCTCCGAACATTGGGGTGCTGCCGATCTCTATGGATTGGTCAGCCAGCTCAAAGCCTAGATGCAGCTCTCACATCAGCGGGATGGATACGCGTCATCCCTCGCAATTCCCTCAATACCATTTCACAAAAGGTTTCTGCTCATGCTCAAGACCACGACCGCAATCACGCTCCTCGCCCTTGTCCCGCTCCTGGGAATATCGACACCGGCATCCGCGCAAGCGGCCGATCCGCATGCGGTCTCGATCGCGGCCGACAGCGAGTTCGTCGCCGTGGGTAAATCCTATAATGTCGACTTCGGCGACCAGAAGTTCCGGCTCGATTTCAAGTCGGCACGCCAGATGGTGTTTACCTCCCCGGACGGCAAGAACACGGCAACGGTCGACATCACCGTCACCTCGATCGGCAACGAGGTCTACATGATCTACTGGTCGCGCCGGCCCGGGCAGTATGTCGTACATGTCGACGACTTCAAGAACGGCGTCGCCTACACCAACATCTTCCTGCCGGACGGCAAGTCGACCCGCGCTCGCGGGACGCTTGTCGAGATCAAGTAGTGATTACCCGATTGCGGATATATCTCCATCGGCTAGAGCGTTTCTACGCTTCGCGGTAGTGTAGAGACGCTCTAGCTCTTTGTCTTTTGCGCAATTCCGGACGGAAACCGCGGCACGCTTTTCCTGGAATTGCTTTAACCGAAATGCTCAATGAGCAGTTCGGTTAGAACTCGAACCTTTCGCGCCGGGTGCTGTCCCGGTGGCCGGACGACGAACACCCCTGCTGTTGGGGGAGGATAGCGCGTCATCACCGCAACCAGTGCGCCCGAAGCCACGTAGCTCTCGGTGAGGCAAGCGGGAAGCCAGGCAATGCCAAGCCCCGCTACGGCGGCGATGGCAAGTGCGGTGCCGTTATCCGCCTTAAACCGCCCCTGCGGGTGAACCGAGATCGTTTTATCGCCGTCGACGAATTGCCAGGTTTCCGTGCCTTGCATCAGCGCCTGATGGCCGAGGAGTTCGTCCGGCGTCTCCGGAGCCCCGTGTGCTTTGATATAGTCGGGGCTCGCGACGAGCTTTCCATGGATAGGCCCGACGCGACGCGCGATCAAGTTCGAATCCGGGAGATAGCCGACGCGCACCGCGCAGTCGAAACCCTCCCCGATCAAATCCACGAAGCGATCACTGTAGCAGGCGTGCACATGAAGCAGCGGATGACGTCGTGCCAATTCCGCAAACACCGGTGCCAGGTCCGTTGGTCCGAAGGACAGCGGCGCTGCGATCCGCAAGCGGCCGCGCAAGTCCTCGGCAGGCAGGATGGTCTCGCGCGCAATATCGATTTCCGTGCAGACCCGGGCGGCATGATCGCGAAACGTGGCACCCGCCTCGGTCAGTGCCGCGCCGCGGGTGGTGCGCGCGAGGAGCTGGACGCCGAGATCCGCCTCCAGCCGGAATAGCCGACGGCTGACGATCGATTTCGAGACCCCGAGACGGCGGGCAGCAGCCGAGACGCCGCCAGCGTCTGCCACTTCGACGAACGTCTGCAAGTCCTCGATGTCCAACATTGGCGTTCCACTTTCCGCGACACAGCTTGGCGATAAGCAAAGATATCAAATCGTACTTGGGAACAATATCCTACCGCCTTCGAACATAAAGAACATCGACCGCTCTCCATAACATTACCGACTTGCTCGGCCGTTGGGGTGCTGCCGATCATCGGCTGAAAAGGAAACCTCCAATGTCGAATCCTTCCGAACATCCGCGTCGCTCCGCCGTAGTTACCGGTGCCGGCGGCGGCCTCGGCCGCGATATCGCGCTTGGGCTGACCGCCAAGGGCTATATCGTTTTCGGCACGGCCATGTCCTCTGAGGAGGTCCAGGATCTGAAGCACGCCTCCGGCGGGCGCGTCAGCCTGGCCGTCTGCGACATGACCAAGGAACAGGCCGTGAAAGCCTGGGCCGACGGCGTATCCGATGCGCTTGGCGATACGGGTCTCGACCTTCTGATTAACAACGCTGGTATCCTGACTCCGGGGCCGATCGAAGTTCTGCCGCTCGAGGCTATCAGGCGCGAATTCGACGTCAATGTATTTGGCGCCCTATCGGTCATGAACGCCTTCCTGCCGGCATTGAGGAAGGCGCGCGGCCGCATCGTCCAGGTCAGCACCTGGACTGCGAGCATACCCCTGCCCTTCAATGGGCCATCGGGCGCATCGAAGGCGGCAATGGAGGTATTCTCGGCCGTTTATCGCGCCGAATTGAAGTCCTTTGGTATCGATATCGTGGTGGCTCCGGCAGGGAATATGAGGACAGGCGGCCCGGCGAAAACGGCAACGGCGCTCACTCACATCGCCGACGCAATGACGCCCGAACAACGCGAACTATACGGACAGTCCTTCGCGACCTTCGCGGACAAGCTCAACGGCATGCAGGGAGCAGGTCTGGAATCGGTCCTGGCGGCAAAGAGAGTCATCGAGTTGGCCGAAGAGGTTCCAGCGCCGAGCATCGCTCCCGTAGGTGACGACGCCGCCGAGATGCTGCGTGCGGCTCGTCAGATGTCTGACGCTGAACAGGACGCACTGCGCCTCCGGATCGTTGGCCTCAACTGAAGCCGTCCCGAAAAATTCCAAGCAATCAAGGAGAATGCAATGACCTTCAACAATACCCTTCGCCAAGGACTTTTGGCCGCGATCTTTGCGGTCAGCACCTCCATGCTTGTTCCGCCTCAAGCGGCACAGGCAAAGGATAGCAAAGCGAAAGCCGACCTCGTGCTGGTCGACCCACACGACAAACACGCTACCCGCAACGTCAACAACGTCCTGACGCTCTATCAGATGATGATCAACGAGCCCAGGGCTGAAGAAGGCACGGCCAAGTTTCTGGTTCCCGGCTACGTCCAACACAACCCGCTGATCGCTGACGGTTCCGTGGCACTCGGCAAATATTTCACCGCTGTCAAATCAGCGCATCCGAGCGCTCGCGTCGTCGTCCACAAGATCATCGCCTCCGGCGACTATGTGTTCGCTCATGTGAATTTTCTCAACCTGCTGACCGACGACCCAAAAGATACGGGTATTGCCGGCGTCGACATTTACAGGATGAATGCCGAAGGAAAGGCCGTCGAGCATTGGGACACGCTACAGATTGTCGGCGATCCGAAAAATTCGGCTCCCTGGATCGGTCAGAACATCCCGCGCGCTAATCCCCAAGGCATGTTCTGACCTAAGTCCGCGACCTTACCCCGCCAGGCTTCGCCTGGTCACCAGCGACGGCAATTGCAGAATATGCACTGCCTCGCTGCGACCTTCGATACGCGACAAAAGCGTGCGGGTAGCTGTCTGGCCGAGCTCCCTGCCGGACTGGTCGATGCTGGCAAGGTTGACGAGGCCGAGGGCCGCGATGGAGGAGTTGTCGTAGCCCACGACCGCCAGGTCTTCCGGCACGCGCACGCCCATTTCTGCCGCCATGCTCATCACCACGATGGCATCGATATCGCTCCAGCAGAAAATGGCACGCGGCCTGTCGCTGCGCGTCAGGAACTTGCGAATGGTTTCTTCGCGCCTGGGGGATTGAAGCGGAATATTGGTGATCGGCGCCGAGGAACCGAAGCCGGCTTGCTGCATGGCGCGTCGATAGCCTATTTCACGCTGGCGGACGACGGAAACCTTGTGGCCTTCGCGGGCAAGCTGGCTCAGCATCTCGATATCGCGATAGCCGCATTCGAGAAGCGATTCGACGGCAATCTCCGCGCCACGCTGATCATCGGTGTTGATCGTATCGAAACCATCCGCCGTCGGATCATGATAGCCGACCGCGACGATTGGGATCTGGGCGGCAAATCTCGTAATGATCTCGGACGGCAAGCGGGGGGCAACCAGAATAAGACCGTCCATCTTGTAGTCGATCATCGATTCGATCAGCGACGTCTCCAATTGCATCCGGGCTTCGCCGACGCCGATCATTGCCTGATAATGTCCCGGCGCCAGAACGGCATTCACGCCGGCGATAACCTCGGGAAGAAACGGGTTGCGGATGTCGACGAGGAGCAGCCCGATCGTGAAGGTTCGCCCGCGCAAGCCCCGCGCCGCCCGCGATGGACGATATCCCAACACCTCGATCGAACCGGTCACCTTGGCGCGAAGGCTGTCGCTGACGCCATAGGCATTGCGCATCACCTTGGAGACAGCTGCGACCGACACGCCGGCATGCGCCGCAACCGTTCGGATCGTTACCCGATCAGCCCGTTCCGGCGGTTTTCTATTATCGACTGACATGAACTTCCCAGACTTGACCGACGAGTCACGCGACCCGCCCATATGCACCATGACAGAACGCCCGCAAATTTTCTATTGCACATCGGCAAAAAATGTAGAACGTTATACGGAGAACGTTCTACACAAATGGGAGGATTTGATGAACTTTCAGCCATCCGCCATCAAAGGCAACCGGGTGTCGCGCAAATGGGCGGGCGAGATGATCGCGCCACTGTCGGACCAAGGTCAGAGCACAGCCGCAAGCTTCATCACCAAGACGTTCAATCTGGGCGACGCGGCCGGCCCCATCGAACTCTTCATCTCGGCACTCGGCCTCTATCGCTGCTTCATCAATGGCAAGCGCGTCGGCGACGACCTGCTGACGCCAGGCTGGACCAACTATGACGATCGCATTGCCTATCAGCGTTACGACATCTCAGGTCTGCTCAAATCCGGCGAGAACCGTATCGAGATCTGGCTTGCCGACGGATGGTATCGCTCCCCGCTGATGTGGAAGGCTGTTCCGAATTGCTGGGGCGACAGGACGGCAGCGATCGTGGATCTTGTCGGCCCTGCCGGCTTCATTCTTTCGACGGACACGAGCTGGCGAAGCGGCCAGCTGCCGATCCGCAAATCCGGCATCTATTTTGGCGAAATCTATGATGCGCGCGAGGAAACGCTTTCCGAGACCCACGGCACGGAGAAGCTATCCTTCGACGAGACGCTGCTGGTCGCCCACGAAACCGCACCGGTGAAGGAACTACATCCGATCGCCCCGGTCGAATCCTGGATTGATGACGAAGGCCGCACAATCCACGACTTCGGCCAGAACGTTGGTGGCTATGTGCGATATACGGTTCGCGGCGCGGCCGGCGCGGAGGTGCTCGTCGAGCATTCCGAGGTTCTGGGGCCGGATCGCTATTTCGACAACCGCAATTACCGAACCGCTCCGGCACACACGATCTATACGCTGCGTGGCGGCGCCAATGAGACCTATGCGCCGCATTTCACCTTCCAGGGCTTTCGCTATGCCCGGATAGCGATCAAGGGCGAGGCGGAAATCGTCGCAATCTCCTCGGTGCCGATCTCCTCGGTTCCCATCCTTGCCGGCGGCTTCACTTCGGGCAATGCTCTCGTCAACCGGCTTGTCCAGAACACCATCTGGTCACAACGCGCCAATTTCATCGAGGTGCCGACCGATTGCCCGCAGCGCGACGAGCGCCTCGGCTGGACCGGCGACGCCCAGGTCTTCGCTGCAACGGCATGCTGGTTGACGGACAGCCAATCCTTTCTGAGGAAATATCTGCGCGATGTCATGGCTGATCAGCGGCCGGATGGAGCGGTTTCCCATTTCTCGCCGGATCCGACGCGCCTGCATCCGGAACACTTTCCCGGCTTTGCCGGCTCGACCGGATGGGGCGACGCGATCGTCGTCATCCCCTGGGTGCTCTACACACATTATGGCGACCGCGAGGTTCTCTCGGAGTGCCTGGATTCGATGGTGCGATGGGTCGACTTCGTCTGGTCGATCTCGGACGGTCCAATCGTGCGACCACCGTCCCACTGGGGCGACCGGGGCTTTACCTTCGGTGATTGGCTTCAGCCGATTGGCGACAACCGCAAACCCCGCCCAACGATCGGCGACGACTGCGCTGCAACGCTTTACCACTTCATCTCCAGCAACCTCCTGGCAAAGATCGCCGCCGTCCTCGGCGATCACGGGCTCGAAGAACGGATGACGGTGCGCGCCGACCGGATCAGGCGGGCTTTCGCGCACGAATTCATCACTCCATCGGGCCGCCTCGCGCACAACGACCAGACGTCCTATGCGCTGGCATTTCTCTACGATCTGATCCCTGCCGAGCACCAGGACGCGGCCAAGCGGCATTTCCGCCAGGTGGTCATCGACGCCGACTACAAGATCGGCACCGGCTTTATCGGCACGCCCGCACTGCTGCCGGCCCTGACGAAGCTGGGTCTGGACGATCTTGCCGAGAAAGTCTTCCTTCAGCAGGAGGTGCCCGGCTGGCTCTATCAGGTCGCGCAGGGCGCAACGACGATCTGGGAGCGCTGGGATGCGCTGGCGCCCGACGGGACCATCTACGATCCGGATATGAACAGCTATAATCACTATGCCTATGGCGCGGTCTGCCAATGGTTGTTCGAAAGCGTTGCCGGCATTTCACCGAGCCCGAGCGCGCCGGGGTTTGCCGAAATCATCATTGATCCGGCGCCGATCCCGTCGCTGTCGCCGGTCACCGCCCATCATGATGTCAGTCAGGGCCGCATTGAAGCCGCATGGGAGTTGAGCGGCGACAAGGTGACCTATCGACTGACATTGCCGAAGGGGTGCGTCGGACGGTTCCGTCCGGGGCATCGGCATCAAAACCCGTCGGTCGATGGAAAGCCAGTCGCTGGGGAGGCGATTGTTGATCCGGGAACGCATGAGATCGTCTTCACGCTTCCCAAGCCCTGAAACTGCATAATCGTTGAATGTCTCATCGTTCGGAGGAGGAACGTCATGACAAAGCGTTTTAGAGTCATTTTCGCGACTGTGTCGGCGCTCGCTGCATTGATCGCGGCCAGCCCATCGCAGGCGGAAACCAAGCTCTCGTTTCTTATCGACAACAGCCCCGACACGGTCGCGGCGGCCGAGGCGCTGGTTACTGCCTATGAGAAGAAAACTCCCGATGTCTCGATCGACATCGAACAGCGGCCGGGCGGCGGCGAGGGAGACAACATCATCAAGACTCGCCTCGCGACCGGCGAAATGACCGATGTGTTCCTCTACAATTCCGGCTCGCTGATGCAGGCCATCAAGCCCGGGCAGACATTGGTCGATCTGAGCAACCTGCCATCGCAGGCGAACGTGAATGAAAGCTTCAAGGCGGTGGTGCGTTCCGATGGCAAGGTTTACGGCGTCCCTTTCGGCACCGCTCAAGGGGGCGGGATCTTCTATAACAGGAAGATCTACCAAGAGCTCGGCCTCACTGTTCCCAAGACATGGGCCGAATTCATGGCCAACAACGAGAAGGTGAAGGCGGCCGGCAAGGTGGCCGTTGCCCAGACCTATCGCGACACCTGGACATCGCAGCTTTTTGTTCTCGCCGACTATTACAATCTCAATGCTGCTGTGCCGAATTTCGCCGAGGACTACACCAGCAACAAGATCAAATATGCCACGACGCCGGCCGCTATGAAAGGCTTCGAGCATTTGAAGGAGGTGCATGATGCCGGCCTGATAAATGATGATTTCGGCGCCGCCAGCTATGATGACGGGCTCCGGATGGTGGCGACTGGCGAAGCCGCGCATTATCCGATGCTGACCTTCGCGATCGGCGCCCTTAAACAGGACTATTCCGACAATCTCGACGATGTCGGCTTTTTTGCCCAGCCGGGAGACGATGCCTCCAAGAACGGCCTGACCGTCTGGATGCCGGCGGCCCTCTACATCCCGGCCGCCAGCAAGCATATCGATGAGGCCAGGAAATTCGCGGATTTCGTCGGCAGCATCGAGGGTTGCAAGATCATGATGGCGACCAATACCGTCCAGGGGCCATCGCTCGTCAATGGCTGCCCCCTGCCCGCCGACGTACCGCCCGCGGTCAAGGACATGCTTCCCTATTTCGAAACGAAAGGCATGACGACGCCGGCATTGGAATTCTCCTCGCCGATCAAGGGGCCGTCGCTGGAGCAAATTACCGTCGAAGTCGGTTCCGGCATCCGCCAGCCAGCCAATGCCGCAGCGCTCTATGACGACGACGTCCGCAAGCAAGCAAAGCAGCTCGGCATCCCCAACTGGTAGCACTCCCTTCGGGAATACCCGCCTCGCCCTTTACGGGCGAGGTTCCACCCGAACAAAGAGGGAGCCATGACTGAGACCCGCCCGCGCTCGCATAAATCACCCTACCCCCTGTGGTTCTTCATCCCGGCCGCCGCCATCTACGGCGTGCTGTTTCTTGTGCCGACGGTCTCATCGCTGTGGTTCAGCCTGACGCGCTGGGATCTCACCACGGCGCAATTCATCGGGCTGGAGAATTTCCGGCAGTTCTTTTCCGAGCCTTTCCTCGTCCAAGGGCTCGTGAATACGCTGATCTATGCCGTGACGACATCGGGGTTGAAGACCGTATGCGGCCTTCTGCTAGCCGTGCTGCTGACCGGAAACATCTTCGCTCGCGGCCTCCTGCGCACACTGGTGTTCTTCCCCGTCCTGGTCTCGACCATCGGCATCGGCATTACCTTCACGGTAATGATGCATCCGACGAGGGGCATCATAAACGTGGTGCTGGAAACACTCGGCATCCCCGGACCGGGATGGCTCACCAATCCGGCGCTCGCGCTCTTTTCCGTGGCCCTCGTCGACCTGTGGAAGGGCGTCGGCCTTGCGACCCTGATTTTCATCGCCGGTCTCGCAGCGATCAGTCCCGACTATTATGAGGCGGCCCGCATCGACGGAGCCACGCGGTTACAGCAATTTTGGCGCATCACCCTGCCGCTGGTGCGTCCGGCCACGGTCACGGTCATCACTCTGTCCCTGATCGGCGGTCTCAGATCCTTCGATCTCATATGGTCGATGACACGCGGCGGGCCGGGCTTTTCGTCCGACGTCATCGCGTCGGTCATCTACAAGCAGTACCAGGCTGGCTTCTACGGCCTGTCGACTGCCGGCAATGTCATCCTGTTTGCGCTGATCGCCATCATCATCATGCCCCTTACTTTGTGGTTCAACCGGCGCGAGGTCGAGGAATGAGAAAGATACGACCTTATATGGTCGGGCTGATCGCGCTGGCGGTTGCCATGGTGATCTTCGTGCTGCCCTTCGTCTTCGTGCTGTTGCAGGCAGCGAAATCGAAATCCGAGGCCTCGCGGCTGAACTTCGGCCTGCCGGAACAATGGCTGCTATGGGACAATCTGGTCGCCGTGTTCAAGGCACGCGACTATCAGCTGGTTCTCGCCTACTTCAATTCCACGCTGATCACCGTCGTCTCCGTTACGATCCTGATCCTGCTCTCGGCCATGGTCGGCTATGTGATGCAGCGGCGAAGGACAGGCTGGAATACGGTGGCGTCCGTCGCCCTCTTCATGGGCCTGATGATGCCGCCCGCCGTCGTGCCGACGATCGGGCTATTGCAGGAGCTCGGCCTGTTCAAGACGATCACAGGCATGATCCTGATCCAGGTCGCCTACAACCTCTCCTTTTCGACCCTTCTTTTCAGGTCGTTCATCGCGACCATCCCGCGCGATCTCGATGAAGCGGCGCGGATCGACGGCGCCAAGCCCTGGCAGATCTTCTTACGGGTTATCCTGCCGCTCCTGAAGCCGGTAACGGTCACCAACATCGTCGTGCAGTCGATCGCGATCTTCAACGACTTCACCAATCCGCTCTATTATCTCCCGGGCAAGGAGAACGTCACCGTGCAGCTCACGCTCTATAATTTCCAGAGCATGTATACGAGCCAGTACAACCTGCTCTTCATGAACATCCTCCTTGTCACCATCCCTCCCCTGATCGTCTTCATCTTCTTCAACCGGCAGATCGTGGCAGGCATGACGGCCGGCGCCGTGAAAGGTTAGTGCAATGGCTGAACTCACTCTGAAGCAGGTCCGCAAGAGTTTTGGCGCGCTCGAAGTCATCAAGGGCATCGATCTTGAGGTGAGCTCCGGCGAATTCGTGGTCTTCGTCGGACCGTCCGGCTGCGGCAAGTCGACCCTGCTGCGCATTATCGCCGGACTGGAAGAATCGACCTCGGGTGCACTCAGCATAGCCGGCAAGGACGTGACGCATGCCGAACCTTCCGAGCGCGGCATCGCCATGGTGTTCCAGAGCTATGCGCTCTATCCACACATGACCGTTGCGGAAAACATCGGCTTCGGGCTATCGCTCGCCCGCCGCCCGAAGGCGGAGATCGAGGCCAAGGTTCGCGCCGCCGCAGACACGCTCCAGCTCTCTCAATTGCTCGACCGCAAGCCGAAGCAGCTTTCCGGCGGGCAGCGGCAGCGCGTCGCCATCGGCCGCGCCATCGTTCGCGACCCCAAGGTCTTCCTATTCGACGAACCACTCTCCAATCTCGACGCATCGCTGAGAGCCCAGATGCGGCTGGAACTCTCAGAGCTTCACGCACGGCTGAAGACGACGATGATCTATGTTACGCACGATCAGGTCGAAGCCATGACCATGGCCGACAAGATTGTTGTCCTGAAAGGCGGCGAGATCGAACAGGTCGGCAGTCCCATGGAACTTTATCGCCATCCCGCTACCCCGTTTGTCGCCGGCTTCATCGGTAGTCCGAAGATGAACCTCTACAGCGGCGAGATCGCCGAGCGCTTCGGGTGCAAGACCTATGGGATCCGCCCCGAGCATATCAGATTGTCGCAAACCGGTGGCCGGTGGCAAGGCAAGGTCCGTCATGTCGAGCGCCTCGGCGCCGAGGCGATCATCTATCTCGATGTTCCCGATATGGGAGAGATGGTCGTGCGCGCGGAAGGAGAGACACCTTTCGCGCCCGGCGCCATGGTCTGGGCCAATCCGGTGGATGGCGCCGCGCATCGCTTCAATTCCTGAGCCGCCGGCAAAGCGAACGTCACCCGCCGCCAGACATCATTCCTTGCCGTCGAGCATTAGCATGAGATTGGCAAGCAAGGCCGTCCTCGGCGCGACGCTGCTGACGAAGATATATTCGTCGAATGTATGGGCGCCGGCACCGTCCGCGCCCAGCCCGTCAAGCGTGGCGACGCCGAGGGCCGCCGTGAAATTGCCGTCCGAACCGCCGCCGGTGCTGACGCCTTCCAGCGTGATCCCAAGCTCGGCAGCAATCCCCGCGGTATGAGCGAAAAGCTGCTTGCCGCCTTCGGATTGCGGGAATGGCGGCCTGTTGAGACCGCCGCTGATTTCGAGCGTGATATCCGGATCGACCGGCTTCAAGGCTTCGATCTTGCCAAGGATTTCGGCAGCCGTCTGTTCATCAGGCACGCGCACGTCGACCTGCATCTGGCATTCCGCCGGCACGGTGTTGCGTCCGGTTCCACCATGGATAGTGCCGACGGTCACCGTGACGCCGCGCGCGGCGTCGTTCAGCGCTTCGAGTTCCAGCACCAGCCTTGCAGCGGCGCGGACGGCGCTGCGGCCATCCTGCGGCCGGGTGCCAGCATGGGAGGCGCGGCCACGAACGATGATGTCGTACATGGCCACACCCTTGCGTGCGACGACGATCTTGCCGCCGTCACGGGCGGGCTCGACTACCAGGGCATAGGCGGCATTACGGCTATAGGCCTCGATGAGCGCCCGGGAACTGAGGCTGCCCATCTCTTCGTCCGGCATAAACAGCAGATCGACGGGAAGTTTAGGACCGGAGCCATGATGGATCGCGAGCTTCATCGCCTCCAGCGCCATCAGGGCACCGGACTTCATATCATAGATGCCTGGCCCATAGAGGCGGTCGCTCTCTTGCCGCCAGGGCAGCTGGTTCTTAATCGTGCCGGCTGCATGAACCGTGTCCAGATGCGCCAGGATGAGCGTGCTCTTCTGGTTGCTGCCGGCGGGACGAGGCGAACGCACCGCCAGAATATCGCCGAACCCCATCGTCCCCGGCGTCCGTTCGGTCACAAGACCGGCTTGCTTGGCAATCGCCTCGACGCGATCGGCCAGCCGGTTCACGGCATCGGCGTCCGGTGTATGGGTTTCGACCTCCACCCAGCGCCGCAATTCCGAAAGCAGCGCGGCCTGGTCGATATCATCGGCGGAAATAGCAAGGGTCATGAAAGCCATCCGAACGAAAGGTCAAAGGCGGGAGGACATGGTGTCCGGCGGATCAGAATCGCCGGACACGTCTAGCCTATTGATACAGAAAGGCAGGCCCCAGTCACCGGCCAAATCGACAATCTGCCGGGCCGATGCGCTGGCCGCCTATTGCTGCCAGCTCATGTCCATGACGAACATGGCTTCGTTCGGGCTCGGCTGCCACTTTAGGTTCTTGCTGGCGCCGTAGACAGCATCGCCCTGATAGAGGCCGATACCCGGCACATCCTGCCTCAGGATTTCATAGGCCTTCCGGTAGTCCTCCAGCCGCTTGTCGCTATCGAGCGTCGAACGGGCATCGTCGACCAGACTATCGAATTGCGGATTGCTGTATTTCGCCCAGCTGCTGCCGGTGCGAAACAGTGGAAAAATGATGCCGTCCGCATCCTGGCAGGCACAGGACCAGCGACCGAAAGCCATGCTGCCGGCGTCCTTGGGGTCTCCCTGGCGGCGCTTCAGGAAGGTCGCCTGATCGAGCGAGGTGATCGTCGTATCGAGCCCCACATCATTCAACATCTGCTGGATGGCTTCCACCATCGAGCGATCATAGGAAGGCGAGGTTAGAAACTCGATCTTCGCCCCTTCGGCGCCAGCTTCCTTGATCAAGGCGCGGGCCTTGTCGGGATCGAAGGGATAGCCTTCGACACGCTCGGTGTAACCGAAGATCGGTTTGGCGCCGACGACGTTGACCGGGGAGCCGAAGCCCTGCAGCAGCGCATCGACCAGGGTCTGCCGGTCGATGGCATAGGCGATCGCCTGGCGCACGCGGACATCCTGCGTCGCGCCAGCCTGGGCGTTGATGTAGATATAGCCGACGCGCTCGGTCGGAACCGACAGAACCTGCGCCTCCTCGCTGCTCTTCAGCGCAATCGCCTGATCGGACGGAAGATCGCGAACGAGATCCGCCTTACCGGTCTTGAGATCAGCGATGCGCGTGGAGACATCGGGCACGGCGCGGAAGACGACATGCTCGAAGGGCGGCTTTGCCCGCCAGTAGTGATCGTTCGCCTGAAGCTCGGTCTGTACGCCCTTCTGCCATCGCACCAGCCTGTAAGGACCGCTGCCCATCGGCTTCAGATTGAATTCCTGGGCGCCCACCTTCTCGACATAGGCTTTCGGCACGATCGACAGCTTGACGAGCTGAGCAATCAGCGCCGGATAGGGCGACTTCGTCGTCATCTTCACTATGGTCGGGCTGGTGGCCTCGGCCTTGATGATCTGGTTGAACTGCGACAGTTGCGGGCTCTTCAGAGCCGGATCGATAATGCGGTTGACGCTATAGGCGACATCCTCGGCGGTCAGCTTGCTGCCGTCCTGGAAGGTCACATCATCACGGATCTGGAACTCCAGGGTCTTGTCGTCGAGATATTTCCAGGACGTCGCGATCTGCGGCACGATCGCACCCGACGTATCACGGGTGATGAGATTATCGAAAATATTGCGATAGACGCTGTAGCTGTCCGTGTCCCATTGAAGATGCGGATCAAGCGTGGCCGCATCATTCGGCAGGTCGATCGTCAGCGTATCCTTCGCCGATTGCGCATAAGCTGCCGACGCCAGAAGGCTTACGGCAAGAGCCACTGCGAATAAAAACTTGAAATGCATAATCTATTACCCCCTTTGAAATTCAAAAACGTCGTCGCGTCCCGCCGGACGCCAATCATTTATTGGTGCAATGTCTTCAGACCGGCTTCCGACGCGCAATAAGTGGCGATCTCCGCATGGGTGGCAAACCACACGTCTCCCTTGGCCTGCGCCTGGCTAATAATTTCTTCCAGAATGAAGATACGCGAACGATGGCCGATGTGATGAGGATGCAGGGTCAGCTGGAATAGCCCGCCCTCCTCATAGGCCATGTCCAGCTCGCGCTGGAAGATATCGAGAACCATCGACGGGCCGCCATAGGGTCGCGCACCCGTCATGCGGTCCATCGCCACATAGGGAGCGTCGTCGCGGATCCATTCCACCGGAATTTCGACGATTCCCGTCGGCTCACCGTCTTCGAGCAGCTCATAGGGCTCGTCGTCGGCCATCAGCGAGGAATCGTAAAGCAGCTTCATCTCTCGGGCGATCTTCAGCGTGTGCGGACTGAAATCCCAGGAGGCGGTTCGCATGCCGACCGGTCGAACACCGGAAATGCGCTCCAGCGCATCGGCGGCGCGCAGGGCAAGCTCGCGTTCCGTCGCCTCGTCGAGGCGCGAATTGAATTCGTGTATCCAGCTATGCATGCCGAGTTCATGACCCGAGGCCACAATGGCGCGCGCTTCATCAGCATTGATCATCGCCGATACCGCCGGCATGAAGACCGAGGCCGGAACGGCATATTTCTCCAGCAGTTTGAGGATGCGCGGCATTCCCGAACGGGGGCCATACTGCCCCTGGCTCATCCGGCCGATCGAAACGCCGCCATTGCGCAACTCGAAGGTCTCGTGGTCGGCGTCGAAGGACAAGGCGACCGCCATGCGGGCGCCATTTTTCCACTTTGCCGGCCGCAACGATCGGCCGGCGCGCACCTTGTCGACGCGGCTCCGCCAGGTCTCGTCCGGCCAGAGCCAGGGTTCGGTAATCTCCGCCTGCTTTTGTGTCCCGCTCATCATCACACCCGCCTTGCCGGTTCTCGCTTTTCTCGGCACAACTGTTACAGGCCGATCGGCTGGCCAACAACGGGAAGGTCGTTCACATATATGAACTCGGAAGTGAAGAGCGCCGGACGTGTTCTCGATATCCTCGAATATATGGCGGGGCGGCGGGAAGCGGTTGCCTTGTCCCAGATCGTCCGGGATCTGAGCCTGCCGAAAAGCAGCGTACATGGATTGGTCCAGACCCTCGCCGCGCGCGGCCATCTGGTGCAGGATTCCGCCGGCCGCTACATGCTGGTCGAAGCGGGCCGGCACGGTTTCCCCTTTCGCCGCCATGAAGAGCCGCTGGTGGTCAAGGCAATGCCGTTCATGGAGCGCCTGCGCGATGAATCCGGCGAGACCGTGCTGCTCAGTGCCATGAACGCCCATTGCGATGTCCGCCGTCTGGCAAAAAGCGTGAGCCGCCAGCCGATACGCTATGACGTGAATTTGGATGCCGCCATCGTCGCCTATTGCACGGCCATGGGCCGTGTTCTTCTCGCCCACGCACCGCAGCAGACGTTGGAGGATTATCTCTCTCGCGTGCAGTTGCTATCTTATACGCCCTACACGATCACCAATGTAGAGGAGATCCGGGATATCCTCGTCAAAGTGAGGCGGGACGGATATGCGGTCAATAACCAGGAATTCGTCACGGGTTCAACCGGTATTGCCATGCCCGTTTTCGACGCCACCGGCAACGTCGTTGCCGCCCTTAATCTGGGAACGCTGACCAGCCGCTACATCGAACGGCGCGAGGCGCTTCTGTCGATGCTGCGCAAGACAGCCGACGATATCAGCCGCAGCCTCGGCTATAGAGCAAAGCCTTAAGTGCCCTCGCGCCAGGCGATAGGCGTCATATCGGTGACCCGGCGAAACTCGCGATTGAAATTCGACTTGGTCTGGAAGCCAGCCTCAAGCATGATCTCGGTCACCGATTGGTCCGTTTCGGCCAGTAGCCGGCAGGCTTCGGCAATCCGGTAATCGTTGACATATTGCGAGACGTTCTTGGCCGTGATCCGGTTGATCGCCCCCGAGATGCGGCGGGACGGTATCCCGGCTTTGCGGGCCAACCGTTCGAGGTTGAGGTTGGCGTCGCGGTAGAGCTTCTTTTCCTGCATCAACTCGTGGATCCTATCGACGGTGTCCTTGTCCTCGGTCGTGTCGAACGTAGGCGGGATCTCCGCCATCTCGGTGTCCGTGGAGTTCCGGCTGGCCGCGGCGGCCGCGGCGCCGAGGACAAACAGGCCGACAAGATTGGCGATACTGACGATCAGGCCGACATGTGCGCCATGGGTCCGACCAAAATCAAACAACACCAGCGCATCGATCAATGCCGAAAAACACAGCGCGGCGGCGGCGAAGACAAGCGCGCGATGAGCCGGCCGCGCGCCCTCGAACGGCGCCAGACGCAGCGCGTCGGGACCCGGCCGGACGAGCCAGAGCAAGGCCAAGGCATAGGCGATTTGAATGAGGATCATCGCGATATCGATGGCCTCGGGTCGGACAATGGCCAACACGACGATGACAACGGGCGGAAAGCTGTAGAAACCCAGGAGGGTGGGCCATCGCCTCCGACTATCCACGCCCAATCTACGCACTCCGGCGTAAATCAGCGGCGGCATGACCGTTGGGATAACGAGCGCCAGATAACCGACCCACTGCAGGCCATAGCCCAGGCGCAGACCGACCAGAACCGATTGCACGGCGCAAAGCAGAAGCAGGAGAAGAAAGGGCCGGTTAGCGGCAAGCTCGTCGTCCCGCCGCACCACCGCCAGGAACAGCAGAAGCAGCAAGAGAGCAACGACGAACGGTAGCGGCACGAACAGCATAAGACCCCTCCCCGGGGGGTAACCATATTTCTCGCCACTATGGCCTGACTCGCGGCATCCGGCGATCTAGATCGCGTTCTGCGACGTCCTAAATCGCGATCAAGGTCGCGCCAGACGTGCCGGCGGCGGAAAATCACGCCGTCAACGTCTGGAGACCCCCTAATGAATGCAGAAGCGAATATCGCGTACCGGCTCCGATCGCTGTCGATCGAGCGTGAGGGAAGCCCGCTCTCGGATATGGCTGTGAACCGTCGCTTCCCGATGCGCGGGATGGCTCTGATCGGCGTAGCCGTAACGCTCGCGGCAACAGCTTACATGTCGCTTCCGCTTGTTGAGAGTGTGTGGAGACCTCCGGTAACGGAAGCCATTTCCCAGCCGGCAGTCGACACCACGGCGCAAGAAAATCTCCCCGTCCGACTGCCACAAATACCTCCGCCACCTCAGTCCGTGATTGGCTCCGGCTATGTCGCCGCCGAGAGGATGATCACCTTGCGGCCGGAGATCGGCGGCAAGGTGATCGATCTGCGGCTGGATGTGGGCGACCATTTTACCGTCGGACAAGTTATCGCGCGGCTGGATACGACAACGGACGAGATCGAGCTCAGGATCGCCAGATCGCAAGCCGCAAGTGCGGATGCGGCGGCGCATCGGGTCGAAGTCTCGCTGGCGCAGGCACGTAAGACCCTGGAGCGCACCAAGTCGCTTGTCGAACGCGGCGCGGCCGCAGTCAGCAGCCTCGATGGCGACAGTCTCTCTGTCGTGCAGTTGACCAGTGATCTCGATGTTGCGCGGCAGGCGGACGAGACCGCCGGGCTACAGGTGGAGAGGCAGGAACGAAACGTAACGCTCCATCAAATCGTCGCTCCGTTCGACGGCGTGATCGTCACCCGGCTCGTCGGCCTGGGCGATATGGTTGCCTCTGGCACGGATGGCGGCGGGCCGCGAGACGGAATCGCCATCCTTCTCGACCCGAACTCGCTGACCATCGACGTCGATATCGCGCAATCCAATGCTGCGCGCATAGAGCCAGGCCAGACGGCGGTCGCCGTTCTCGACGCCTTTCCCGACCGGAAGTTCAAAATGCGGGTGCGGACGATCGTGCCGGCAGCCTCGCTGCAGAAGGGCACGATAACCGCCCGGCTGGAATTCGTGACACCGCCCGCGCGAGTGCTGCCGAACATGGCGGCGAAGGTCACCCTGGATGCTCCAGAACTTCAGGCAAACGCAAATGATAGAGGACTCTGAGATGGATAGCAGCACATCAGCGCCGGACGGCGGCATTGTGATCGACAATGTCCGCAAGGACTACCGGATCGGCAAGAATGCCGTGACGATCTTTTCGGATCTGACCATGACCATCGGCGCCGGCGATTTCGTCGCAATCGTCGGCCCTTCCGGTTCCGGCAAGTCCACGCTCCTGAACCTCATCGGGGGGATCGACCGCCCCGATGGCGGCGACATCAATTTCGGGCATGCGCGCATCAGCCGGATGAGCGAAAGCGCGCTGACGAAATGGCGCGGCGCCAATGTCGGCTTCGTGTTCCAGTTCTACAATCTGATGCCGATGCTGACGGCGGAGCAAAATATCGAGCTTCCTCTGCTGCTGACCAGCCTGACTGGGCGTCAGCGTCGGGAACGGGTCGAGACGATCCTGTCGCTTGTCGGCCTGACCGACCGGCGCAAGCATCTGCCGTCGGAGCTTTCCGGCGGTCAACAACAGCGCGTGGGGATCGCACGAGCGCTGGCGAGCGATCCGAAACTCTTGCTCTGCGACGAGCCGACAGGCGATCTCGATCGCTCTTCCGCCGAAGAGGTGCTCTCCATGCTGCGCATCCTCAATGCGGAACTCGGCAAGACCATCGTCATGGTCACCCACGACGATATGGCGGCACGCTCCGCCAAACGCGTGCTGCGCCTCGACAAAGGCCAGTTCGTCGAACGGGAGGCCGCGTGAGCACCATGAACCACTTCACTCTCCTTCGCCGCACCTTGGCACGCAAGCGGACGCGCAGTGTCCTGCTGATCACCAGCATCACCATCGCCTTCTTCATCTATCTCGTTCTGACGAGCTTCCAGCACGGCTTTCTCGGTGGCGAGGTGGACTCCGAGCGGCTGATCGTGACCAACAAGGTTGGCGATGCCCTGCCTTTGCCGATCAGCTACTACGACAAGATCCAGGCACTACCCGACATTGCCGGGACGACCTACATGGCGCGCAGCCGCGCGACCTATCGGACCCCAACCAATTTTATGGGCCTGACAGCGGTGGAGCCGCGCAGCTTCGCCGACTTCATAGGTGATGAATACGATATTCCCACGGATGCCCTTGCCCGTTTCGGAGAGGTCCGCAACGGCGCCATTGTCGGCCGTAGCATTGCTTCCCAGGAGGGCTGGACGCTCGGACAGACCATCACGCTGACCACGTCAAGTTTCGTCAAGGCCGATGGCAGCTCGGATTTCGAATTCGACATCGTCGGGATATTGGACGGCAAGAAATCCGCCGACACGCATTTCGTGATGGCACGGTACGACTACATCAATGCGGAGCGCGGCATAGACCGTGACACCGTGACCGGTTTCCGCATCCTGCCTAAAAAAGGTGTCCGTACCGAGGATATCGTCAAGTCCGTCGACACCCTCTTCGCCAATTCCGCCTACGAGACCCGGACGCGGACGGAGGCCGAATTCATGAAGGCGTTCATTGCGCAATTCGCCGATATCGCGACGATCGTGCGGCTGGTGGTCGGCGTCGCCTTCGTGACCATCCTGATGATTGTCGCCAACACCATGTTCTTCGCCATCCGTGAGCGGACGAAGGAAATCGGCGTACTGAAGGTCCTCGGCTTTTCGCGGCTCTTCATTCTCGGCAATGTCTTGGCTGAAACCGTCGCCCTGTTTGCCGCGGGCCTCGGCCTCGCCCTCGGTTTCGCCTTTACAGCCATCCTGTTTCTGCGAGAGCCGTTGCGCACCATCGTGCCGGACCTGACGCTTACCCCCCCGATCATTCTGGCGGCAATTGGACTGGCGGCCCTGCTGGCGCTGGCAACGGGTATCACGCCGGCCTTCAACGCCATGCGGGTACCACCCAACGCGGCTTTGAGAGAAAGATGAAACCATGAGCACGATCTTCCGCCAATCCTTGGCCCTCACCCTATCCAATCTGAAGTCGCTTCGCCGCCGGATATGGATTTCCCTCTCGCTGGTGTTTTCCGTGGCGATGGTCGTCACGGTTCTGCTCGGCTTCCTGTCGATGTCCAACGGCTTCCGGACATCGCTTCAGCAAGCCGGCTCCAACGACATAGCCATTGCCCTCAGCAAGGGAGCGGCGACGGAACTCAGCAGCCGGATCGACCCCTCCCAACTTCATTATCTCGATGGCACCACGGGCATCGCCGGCGATGCGGCCGGTGTTTCAGTCATGTCACCGGAAATGGTCGTGCCCGTGGAGGTGCAGGAAAAGACCGGCGGCCTGCTTTCAACATTGTCGTTGCGCGGCATCGGTCCTTTCGGTCTCAGCGTGCGTCCGAATGTCAGGATCGCGCGTGGCCGGATGTTCAATCCCGGCGCCAGCGAGATCGTCGTCGGTCGTCGCCTGAGCCTTGATTACAAAGGTCTGGAAATCGGCGAGCAGCTCACCTTCGGCACATCAAAATGGACTGTCGTCGGTATTTTCGATGCCGGCGGCTCCGTCTTCGAATCCGAAATGCTCGCGGATATCGGCGTGGTGCAGACGCTGTTCAACCGGCCCAATCTGGTCCAGAGCGTCAGGATCAAGCTTATCTCGCCGGAGGCTTTGCCAGCACTACAATCCATGGCGGCCGCCACGCCACAGATCGGGCTGACGCTGCGGTCGGAGCAGGACTATTTCGCCGGGCTTGCCGAACGGACATCGAAGCTGATCCTTCTCCTCGGTTGGCCGCTGGCGATCACCATGGCGGCCGGCGCCGTGGTCGGCGCGATGACGACCATGTTCAGTTCCGTGTCGGATCGCAGTACCGAGATCGCCACTGTCCGCGCCATCGGCTTCAGCCGTAGGGCGGCCTTTGCCGGCACATGGATCGAGGCGATGGCCCTGACCTGCCTCGGATGCCTGGCCGGCGTCGGATTTTCCTATCTCGTCCTCAATGGCTGGATGGCGTCGACCGTGAGCCCCGACCGCACGCAGATCGGATTTCAACTGGTACTGTCTCTTCCATTGGTAATGAAGGCGGTCTGGCTGTCCTTGATCATCGGCGCTATCGGCGGCGCCTTACCGGCACTGGCTGCCACGCGCATCCCGCTCAGATTGGCGATGAGCGGGCGGGCACAGGCGGGCTGACGGATCTATTTCTTTTCTTTCACCTTCGGTCGCCGCATCTTTCGCTCTGCCGCCAGCAGCAGGCTCTTGAGTTCCGGTTCGCGCACGCGTCTTGCCGCCTCGGTGAAGGAAACCCATTCGCTGAGGCGCTGGCCTCTTTCCGGAAAATTCTCGAAGGTCTTTTCGACTTCAAGCAGGTGCAGTTGCACGATGCAGGGAACGCGGCTGTCGTCGGGAAGCTGTTTCAGATAGGTGAAGTAGCCGAACCTCTTCTTCTTGATCTTGCCGCGCACGCCGGCTTCCTCGAAGGCCTCGATGGCGGCAACCTCATACGGCTTCTTGCCTTTTATCGGCCAGCCTTTCGGCACGATCCAGCGACCGCTCTCGCGGCTGGTGACGACAAGTACTTCCGGCTCACCCAACTCCCGATGCTTCCGGTAACAGATCGCCGCATATTGCTCGTAGATGGGACCGCGAAACAGCTCATCCGCATGGGAGGCAAGCTCCGCGAGAAAGCCTTGCGATCGATCTGGTGATTTCGTCTGCCGATCCAACGCCAGGCTCGTGCCCGGCGTGAGTGCACGCAAAACGGCGGAGCCGGAGACCCCTGTAGGGGCCGCCACCTCACGCACGCTCACGAACACCTTTTGTGACACGCCGCTCTCCTGCTCCGCACGCGACTCCACTCAAATCTGCTATTGCCAGCATCATCGTCTGAGCCGCTGTCATGACAGTTTCATGAAGCAGGCTGTTGAAAAGCAAGCAGATTCATTCGGCAATTGCGCGCGTTCAAATCGAAGGAGTACGAACTCGGAACAGGCACGTGATTTTCTGTCTCGCCGGGCCGTATATGCCCGCCCGGCGATCTGCCCATCCACCCTGTAACGGTCCGCATGACCGGTTGT
This sequence comes from Rhizobium sp., assembly GCA_036383055.1. Taxonomy (GTDB): domain Bacteria; phylum Pseudomonadota; class Alphaproteobacteria; order Rhizobiales; family Rhizobiaceae; genus Rhizobium. Next base: position 66,724 of record DASVPC010000221.1, read on the forward strand.
CCCGACGACCCGACCATGCGTTGCAGTTACATCGTCTGATTGTGCTCTCCACCACGGCGCGAAATGCCGCTCAGGGCTTCAGCCGCGACTCCGTTCCTATAGGCCACTGCGATATCGCCGAGCGAGAGTATGCCGACCAGCCGCTTGTCGTGATCCAGAACCGGCAGGCGGCGCACCTGGATATCACCCATATTGCGGCAGACGTCGTCGATCTCCTCATCGTCGAAGCAATATTTAACGTCGGTGGTCATCACATCACCAACCTTCGCATCCGGCCCCTTGCCCATCGCTACGCCACGAATGGCGATATCGCGATCGGTGATCATGCCGACCAGGCGGTCATGATCGGCAACCGGCAGGATGCCGGCATCGAGACCCGCCATCGTCTGCGCGGCCCGCAGGATCGTCTCTTCAGGATTGGTGATGCGTACGTCGTGCGTCATGGCGTCACGGACTTTCATTGGTTCCTCCATCATCGGACGCCGTGTCCTGTCGTTGACGGGATCAGTATCGGGCGGCGCCCGTTCTCCCGCTGATCGCAGCACCCTCTCCCGAGGGCCTGCTACCACAACAGATGAAGCACCAATCGGTTCCGGCCTTGTTGCGGATATTCGCAATCACATCTCGAACTCGCCCCTCAGCGAACGGCAATGGAATATCCAGAAACTGAAACGGCCTCCTGTCAGAGGAGGCCGTCTCGCTTATTCTCAGATTACCGATGACGCCGTTATTCGGCAGCCTGCAGCGCAGGCGTCTCGAGATCCCCGGTCAGTTTCCCGGCCATGGCGGCCGCGAATTTCGTCTGGTCGAGTTCGTTTTCCCAGCGTGCAACAACGATCGTCGCAACAGCGTTGCCGACGAAGTTGGTGAGCGCGCGGCATTCCGACATGAAGCGGTCGATGCCCAGGATCAGCGCCATGCCGGCGATCGGAACCGAAGGTACGACGGCGAGCGTCGCGGCCAGCGTGATGAAGCCGGCGCCGGTGATGCCAGCAGCACCCTTGGAGCTCAGCATGGCCACCAGCAGCAACAGGATCTGGTCGCCGAAGGACAGCGGCGTATCCGTCGCCTGGGCGATGAAGAGAGCCGCCAGCGTCATGTAGATGTTGGTGCCGTCAAGGTTGAAGGAATAGCCCGTCGGAATGACGAGGCCAACGACCGAGCGCTTGCAGCCGGCACGTTCCATCTTGTTCATCAGGCCGGGCAGCGCTGCTTCCGAAGACGAGGTGCCGAGTACCAGCAGCAGCTCTTCCTTGATGTAGCGGATCAGCGCCAGGATCGAGAAGCCGTTGTAGCGGGCGACGGCGCCGAGCACGACGAGCACGAAGAAGATCGATGTCAGATAGAAGGTACCGATCAGGAACGCCAGGTTGGCGATCGTGCCGATGCCGTATTTTCCGATGGTGAAGGCCATGGCGCCGAAGGCACCGATCGGCGCGAACTTCATCAGGATCGAGACCATGCGGAAGATCGGCGTGGTCAGAGCCTGCAGGAAGTCGACAACCGGACGGCCGCGATCACCGACCGCGCCGAGCGCGATGCCGAAGACCACCGAGAAGAACAGAACCTGGAGAATATCGCCCTTGGCGAAGGCACCGACGATGGTGTCCGGAATGATGTTCATCAGGAAGCCGACAACGGAGGCGTCATGCGCCTGTGCGGCATAGTTGCTGACCGCCTTCGTATCCAGCGTCGCCGGATTGATATGCATGCCGGCGCCGGGCTGCACGACGTTCGAGACGATAAGGCCGACGATCAGCGCCAACGTCGAGAATGTCAGGAAGTAAATGAACGCCTTGCCGACGACGCGACCGAATTTCTTCAGGTCCGACATGCCAGCGATACCGGTCGTCACCGTCAGGAAGATGACCGGCGCAATGACCATACGGACCAGCTTGATGAAGGCGTCGCCAAGCGGCTGCAACGATGTGCCGAGCTGTGGATAGTAATGGCCAAGCAGGATGCCGGCGGCGATGGCCGTGAGAACCTGCACGTAAAGGTGCCGGTAGAAAGGTAGTTTGACGCGCGTTTCGGCGTCGGCAGCGATGGGAGCAATCATAATGTCCTCCGTTGTGCCCAACCGATCCCTCGGCCCTCCGGGCAAAGACTAAAACTCAACAGCCTCCGACTGTTTCGATTTTAGTAGCAACGAGCGTGCCAAACGGCGGGGAACGGGGCAACGCCTTGATTTAAAAATGGCTTTTCCTGGGCAACTGCAGCTGCGCCGGCAAATTTGTGCGACAATCCGCACAAGATGAATTGCGATGCGCGCGAAATCATGCACAATAAGCAGATGCTGCAACGACCAACCACAGAACGATTTTCAACGCCCGAGCAACTCGGCCGGCGTTCTCGTCGTGTCTGGATGGTCTTTGTGGTGTTTTGCGCGGCCATCATCGCGGCCGCTCTCTACGGCGCCAGCTTCTACGGTCGCATGACCGCAATCGAAGCGTTACAGGGCCAGGGCCACACCGATGCTAACCTGAAGGTTGCGCTGTTGCGCGCGGTGCTCGAGCGCCCGCGCGCGCTACCGCTTCTCTTAGCGGAGGATCAGCAGGTGCGTGATGCGCTCGCGACCGGCAAGGATGACGCCGTCATCACGCTTGACCGCAAGCTGGAAACCCTTGTGTCCGGCACCAGTGCGGCGGTGCTCTATGTCACCGGCAAGGACGGCATAGCGATTGCTTCGAGCAACTGGCGCGAGCCGCTGAGCTTCGTCGGGAACGACTATTCCTTCCGCGATTACTTCCGCCTAGCGATGGAGACGGGGACAGCCGAACATTTTGCGCTCGGCACCGTCAGCAATCGCCCCGGCCTCTATATTTCCCGCCGCGTCGGAGAAGCGGGTGCGGCGCTGGGCGTCGTAGTCGTCAAGATGGAGTTCGACCAACTCGAAGCGGATTGGCGCGAAGCCGTCCGCCCAGCCTATGTCACCGACGAACATGGCGTCGTGCTGATCACCAGCATTCCCTCCTGGCGATTCATGACAACGTCGCCACTGCCGCCAGACAGTCTCGCCGCCATTCGCAAGAGCCTACAATTCGGCGGTGCGCCCCTGGCGCCCTTGCCGATTTCGCGTGCCGAACCCATTGGCCCGGAAGTATCGATCGTTCGCGCGGTCCTGCCGGGCAGCAGCGCCGCTGAATATTTGCGGCTGACGATACCGGTCCCCTCGACGCCCTGGCGGCTGGACTATCTGATCCCAACGGATCAGGCGATTGCCTCCGCCGTTCGCGAGACGCGCTTCCTGGCGTTGAGCATGCTGGTACCGATCCTGGCGATTGCCGCCTTTCTGCTCAGGCGCCGTCATGTCTCGGCAATGCAGATCGCGGTCGGAAGGGTGGCGCGCGAGGAGCTGGAGCGGCGCGTGCTGGAACGCACGGAAGATCTGAGCCAGGCCCGCGACCGGCTGGAGGCGGAA
>DASVPC010000222.1:0-7337 GCA_036383055.1 Rhizobium sp.
GGCCGCCGATCAGCGTCCGAAGGATGCCGCCGGCTGGCTTGCCTTCGGCAAGCGCCTGCAGGAGATGAGCAAGCCCTACAAGGACGCCGGTTTCGAGTTCGGCTGGCATAACCACGACTTCGAATTCGTCAAGCAGGCCGACGGCTCGCTGCCGATCGAGCAGATCTTCGAAGGCGCTCCGGACATTTCCTGGGAAGCCGATATCGCCTGGGTCATCCGTGGCGGCGGCGATCCTTTCGCCTGGATCGAAAAGCTCGGCTCGCGCATCACGTCTGTTCACGTCAAGGACATTGCAGCCGCCGGCGAAAACAAGGACGAGGATGGCTGGGCTGACCTCGGCTACGGCACCGTTCCGTGGCAGAAGCTGCTGAAGGTGCTCGCCGGCACCAGGGCCAAGCACTATGTCATCGAGCATGACAATCCGAGCGATATCGATCGTCTGATCACCCGCTCCATCGCATCTTTCAAGACCTACTGAGGCACTATCCCATGGCTAAGGAACTTGGCGTCGGCATCCTCGGATGCGGCAATATCTCAACGACCTACTTCAAGCTCTCTCCGCTCTTCAAGGGCCTGAAGGTACTCGCTTGCGCTGATATCAACATGGATGCGGCGCGCTTGCGCGCCGAGGAATATCAGGTCAAGGCGCAAACGGTGGACGAACTGCTCGCCAATGACGAGCTCGACGTTATCGTCAACCTGACGATCCCGGACGCACATTTCCCGATCTCCAAGCGTATCCTGGAGGCCGGAAAGCACGTCTATTCCGAAAAGCCTCTGGTGTTGACGCTGGAGCAGGGCGAGGAACTGCGCCGCATAGCCAAGGGGAAGGGGCTTGCCGTCGGCTGCGCTCCGGATACCTTCCTCGGCGGCGCGCATCAGCTTGCTCGCAAGTTCATCGATGACGGCGGTGTTGGCCGCGTCACCTCGGGCACTTGCCACGTCATGAGCCCGGGGATGGAAATGTGGCATCCGAACCCGGACTTCTTCTTCCTCCCCGGCGGCGGTCCGATCCTTGATCTCGGTCCTTACTACGTCGCCAACCTCATCAACCTCATCGGTCCGGTGAAGCGCGTCGGCGCGATGACCTCGATGGCGTCGGAAACCCGCACCATCACCAGCCAGCCGCGCAACGGCGAGATCATCCCGGTGAAGACGCCGACGACGATCCAGGCGCTGCTGGAATTCGTCAGCGGCGCCACGGTGACGCTGACGGCAAGCTGGGATGTCTGGTCGCATCGTCATGCCAATATGGAGCTCTACGGCACCGAGGGCTCGCTCTACGTGCCGGATCCGAACTTCTTCGGCGGCGTGGTCGAGGCCAGCGGCCGCGACAAGGAGATCAAGCCGCTTGCCGACTGGGCGCATCCTTTCGGCATCGCCAATCAGGAAAGCCCGAGCGGCGCGCGTGCCAACTACCGCACGGCCGGTCTTGCAGACATGGCGGCATCGTTGATCGACGGGCGCGACGCGCGTTGCTCGCTCGACCGCACGCTGCACGGCGTCGATGTCATGACCTCGATCCTGAAATCGGGTGCGGAAAACCGCTTCATCGATCTGACGACCACCTGCACGCAGCCGGCGGCACTTGGCATCGAAGAAGCTCAGGCGCTCTTGAAGTAGGCGCAGGAAAAGCTAGTTTGCGCGCGGGTGGATAGCCCGCGCGTTTTTTATCTCAAAGGAATTGGCATCATGTCTTGGCAACCGGCATCTGACCGCTATGCGAAAATGAAATATAACAGGGTCGGCCGCTCCGGCCTGAAGCTGCCGGCGGTTTCGCTGGGGCTTTGGCACAATTTCGGCGGCGACACGCCACATGACCGCAAGGTCGACATGTGCCGCACCGCCTTCGATCTCGGCATTACCCATTTCGATCTCGCCAACAATTACGGCCCGCCTCCCGGCAGCGCCGAGACCGCTTTCGGCGAAATCCTGCGCACTGATTTCGCGGGTCTGCGCGACGAACTCATCATCTCGTCGAAGGCCGGATACGACATGTGGCCGGGTCCTTATGGCGAGTGGGGCAGCCGCAAGTACCTGATCGCGTCCTGCGATCAGAGCCTGAAGCGCATGGGGCTCGACTATGTCGATATCTTCTATTCGCACCGCTTCGATCCGGATACGCCGCTTGAAGAAACCTGCGCGGCGCTCGATCATATCGTCCGTTCGGGCAGGGCGCTCTATGTCGGCATCTCCTCCTACAACTCGCAGCGCACGCGCGAAGCCGCCGCTATCCTGAAAGATCTCGGCACGCCTTGCCTCATCCACCAGCCGAGCTATTCCATGCTCAATCGCTGGGTCGAGGATGATGGTCTGGTCGATACGCTCGAAGATCTCGGCATCGGCTCGATCGTCTTCTCGCCGCTCGCCCAGGGCATGCTGACGACGAAGTATCTGGGTGGCATTCCCAGCGACAGTCGCGCCGCCCAGAACCACTTCCTGAAGCGCGACTTCATTCGTCCGTCGATCATCGAGAATATCCAGAAGCTCAACGAGATTGCCGAAAAGCGCGGCCAGACGCTGGCGCAGATGGCGATCGCCTGGGTTCTGCGCGGTGGCCGTATCACCTCGGCGCTGATCGGCGCCAGCCGTTCGTCGCAGATCGTCGATTGCGTCAAGTCGCTCGACAATCTCGACTTCACGGCGGAAGAGCTGAAGGAGATCGATGTCTACGCCCGCGAGGCTGACATCAATCTCTGGGCCAAGTCGGCTGAGCGCGACTGATCAAGCAAAAACGCCTGGGACCTGGTTCCGGGCGTTTTTCTTTGTCCTGATTGCCTATTGCCGTTCGAACGGCGCATAGTGGTGTGTTCTCTGGAGGAGATGTCCCATGATCCGCAACCCGATCCTGCCGGGCTTCAACCCCGATCCGTCCATCTGCCGCGTCGGCGAGGATTATTATATCGCCACCTCGACCTTCGAATGGTATCCGGGCGTGCAGATCCATCACTCGCGCGATCTGGTGAACTGGGCGCTGGTGCGCCGGCCGCTGGAGCGCGCCTCGCAGCTCGATATGCGTGGCGAGCCCGATAGCTGTGGCATCTGGGCGCCATGCCTCTCCTATGCGGATGGCCTGTTCTGGCTGGTCTATACCGACGTCAAGCGCTACGACGGCAATTTCAAGGATGCCCATAATTACATTGTGACGTCGCCAACGATCGAAGGCGCGTGGTCCGAACCATCCTATGTCAATTCCTCGGGCTTCGACCCTTCGCTCTTCCACGACGACGACAGCCGTAAATGGTTCGTCAACATGCAATGGAACCAGCGCACGGAAAGCTATGGCGGCTCGCCGAAGACGCCGGCTTTCGATGGTATCCTGTTGCAGGAATGGGATGCGGCGACGAAATCGCTGAAAGGTCCGATCAAGAACATCTTTGCCGGCACCGAGCTTGGCCTGGTTGAAGGCCCGCATCTCTTCAAGCGCAACGGCTGGTATTATCTGACGACTGCCGAGGGCGGTACGGGCTATGACCACGCCGTCACCATGGCGCGGTCGCGCAATATCGATGGCCCCTACGAGCTACATCCGAATAAGCATCTGATCACCTCGAAGGATCGTCCGGACGCGGCCTTGCAGCGGGCGGGGCATGGCCAGTATGTCGAGACCCCGGATGGGCAGTTCTACCATACGCATCTTTCCGGCCGCCCATTGCCGCCGCACCGCCGCTGCACGCTCGGGCGCGAGACCAGCTTGCAGAAATGCGTCTGGAAGGAAGATGGCTGGCTCTATCTGGAAAACGGCACCACTGTCCCCGATGTTGAGGTGCCCGGCCTGAACGGCGCGGAACCTATCGAGAAACCGCGCCGCAGCGGCTATAATTTCGACGGCGGCAAGCTGCCGGCGGATTTCCAATGGCTGCGCACGCCGCAGCCGGAGCGCCTCTTCAGCCTGACGGAGCGATCAGGTCATCTGCGCCTGTTCGCCCGCGAAAGCATCGGCTCCTGGTTTGAGCAGGCGCTGGTCGCTCGCCGGCAGGAGCATCATAGCTTCCGTGCCGAGACCGTCGTCGAGTTCCAGCCGGATACCTATCAGCAGGTCGCGGGCCTGACGCATTACTACAATCGTTACAAGCTGCATGCGATCGCCGTGACCCTGCATGAGAAACTCGGCCGCTGCATCACCATCATGACCTGCCCGGGCGACTATCCTAACGGCCGATTGACCTTTCCGATCGGTGGCGGTGTTGCCATTCCGGATGGACGCATCCAGCTTGCCATGGAAGTCTACGACAACGACCTGCAATTCTTCTGGCAGGCGGAAGGCATGGGAGCGTGGCAGGCGATCGGCCCTGTGCTCGACGCCGGCGTCATCTCCGATGAGGGTGGGCGCGGCGAGCATGGTTCCTTTACCGGGGCCTTCGTCGGCATGTTTGCCTTCGATACGTCGGGCCGGGCAAAGGTCGCCGATTTCGATTGGTTCAATTATGACGAGCTTTGATTTTCCCGATCATTGATCGATTATAAGAACTCTCTTATTTTCAAAGGAGGAAGGTGTTTCTTCCAGATGTTGACTATGGATGAGTTGTCGTGCTCATTCCGTCAGTAAACTCTGGCAAGCATCTAATTTCTATTACAAAAATGTAATAGAATCGCCAAGTCGGCTTCATCTCTTGCTGGATAGAAGCCTCCTTGGCAGATAATGAATCGAGGAAACACCCCAATGAAAAAAATACTTTCCATCCTTCTTGCCGCTTCGGTTCTGACAATGCCGCTGGCAATGACCACTGAGGCCAATGCAGCGCCGCCGAACCAGCAGGTCGTCATCAAGAAGGACGTGGTCAAAAAGAAGGTCGTCATTCGCAAGGGCGGCTGGGTAACGGGTCGTCGCTTGTCGGCATCCGACCGGCACCGCGCTGCTGACATCGACTATCGCCGTTACAATCTGTCGGTTCCGCCGCGTGGCTTTCACTGGGTTCGCATCAAGGATAGCTTCCTGCTCGTCGGCAGCACCAGCGGCTTGATCTCCAAGGTGTTGAACGCGCGTTGAGGGCAGCTGATATCGTGCATACAAGAGGGCGGTGCGATGGACCGCCCATCCTCTATTGAGCAGCAGCATCAGGCCGAAGCCACTCGCAGCAGACCGGCGCAGGTGTTTTTTTGTTTTCAATGCTCTGGCGGCCGCAATAATCCAGTTCTGCGGCGGGTATAGTGTGGTGTTGATCGGGCCATTCCCGAGGAAAGGATTGGCAATGAAGACGATCGCCGCCGGTGTGCTCAAAGTCGCCTATGAGGAGAGCGGCCCGGAAGATGGCTTGCCCGTCGTACTGCTCCATGGTTTTCCTTACGACGCCCATGCCTATGATGACGTTGCACGGAATCTGGCCGGCAAGGGCCTGCGTTGTATCGTCCCGTTTCTTCGAGGCTATGGTCCGACACGCTTCCTCTCTGCGGAAACGCCGCGTTCCGGCGAACAGGCGGCTCTTGGAGCGGATCTGCTGGCATTGATGGATGCACTCTCGATCGAGAGCGCCATTCTCGGCGGCTATGATTGGGGCGGCAGGGCGGCTTGCATCGTCGCGGCGCTCTGGCCGGAGCGTGCTCGTGGTCTGGTAAGCTGCGGAACCGGCTACAATGTTCAGAATATCGCCAAGGCAGGATTGCCCGCTTCTCCTGAGGAGGAGGCTCGCTACTGGTATCAATATTACTTCCATTCGGAGCGCGGCAAAGCGGGGCTAGCCGCAGATCGCCAGGAGTTCTGTCGCTTCATCTGGAGGCTATGGTCTCCGACATGGGCGTTTGACGACGAGACCTATGAGCGCAGCGCCGCCACCTTCGACAATCCCGATTTCGTCGATGTCGTGATTCATTCCTATCGTCACAGATTTGGCGGCATTGCCGGCGATCCGGCTTTCGCAGAGATAGAGGCGCGCCTGGCGAAGCAGCCCGATATCATTGTGCCGACAATCGTGTTGCAAGGCGCGGACGACGGCGTCGATCCGCCGCGAACGGCGGACCGCGATGCGGCGCATTTCTCCGCACATTATGAGCGCCGGATCTTGGCTGGCGTGGGCCACAATCTGCCGCAGGAGGCTCCGGGCGCTTTTGCGGAAGCGGTACTTTCTCTCCTGTAGATTTTTGAGGGTATTTGCGGATGACCAGTACAATGCCCGACCTTCAGGACGCGGGCGTCAGACTTCGTCGGCCCTGCGAAGCCGACATCGATGCGCGATTTGCTCTAGGAACGAGTGCCGATATCGCGAGAATGTTTGGTGTCAGTCGGGAGAACGTTCGCCCGTTTACGAGGGCTGCGGCCGAGGGATGGGTTCGAAACTTCGATCAGCATCCACATGCCTGGATAATCGAAGCAGAGGGATCGCTGATAGGTGAGGTCCGCCTTGATCGGGTCGATCTTCAGGATCGACGGGCCTCCATGGCTATCGGTATCTACGACACCGCATGTCTCGGTCATGGGTTCGGCAGCAAGGCTATCAAGCTTGTGTTGGGCTATGCCTTCGGTGCGATGCGGTTGCACCGGATCAGTGTTCGTGTTCTTGCCTATAATCATCGTGCCATCAGGGCTTACGAGAAATGTGGTTTCGTCGCGGAAGGTCGTGAACGGGAGACGGCATTCGTTGACGGGCATTGGCACGATGACATTATGATGGGCGTGCTCGCACATGAATTCGCGACGCTATAGCGCACGCATTCGGGCTCAGCTCACCACATCGTAACCAAGCATTTTTCACCTGAATCAAAAATCCCCGGCGCAATGACCGGGGATTTTTTGTTTCGCTTATTGCGGCAACCAATCAGTTCAGACGGCCCGCTGCATGGGCCAGCATGGTGTAGACCTTGCCGGTATCGGAGGTCAGGTAGGACTGGGTGACGGTGCGGTCGCGGTCGGTGCGGGCGACGTCCGCCAAGAGCTTTTCGAAATCGGCGATGTAGCGATCGACGGCGGAGCGGAATTCCGGCTCGCGGTCGTACTTGCGCTTGATTTCGTCAAAGGTCTGCTGGCCCTTCAGCGTGTAGAGGCGACGGGTGAAGACATCCCGCTCGCCAGGAAACGGCTGGTGGCGGCTGGATCAGCGATCTCCTGCGCGGTGCATCGCGCGATGAAGCTGCCGATCTGCAGCCGGCGCGGCAGGCAACACCCCGCACGCCAACGGAATCGGCGCCTGCGGCGCGCAATCCGCGCCATGTCGTGGAATCGCTGAACTCGCTCTCGGTCGACATCGCCCGCGCCATCGACCACGACGCCTCGGTAGACCTGTGGCGTCGTTACCAGCGCGGCGAGCGGGATGTCTTCACCCGCCGCCTCTACACGCTGAAGGGCCAGCAGACCTTTGACGAAATCAAGCGCAAGTACGACCGCGAACCGGAATTCCGCTCCG
>DASVPC010000223.1:0-19724 GCA_036383055.1 Rhizobium sp.
ATCTGGCGCAGCGGCACCACGGCCGGATGGCGGAAGGTGGCGTAGGCTTCGTCGATCATGCCACGGAAGACGTCGTCGGGAATCTCGCCGTTGGTGAAGGGCGACAGCACCGCGAAGGCGACCTCCTGATAGCTCTTGCCGCGGAAGGCGCGAATCTCCTTTTTCGTCAGGCTCGGCCATTGCCGGGGGACATAGAGCCCGCCATCACGAGCAAGGCCGGCCAGAAGGGCGTCGCAGAAGCCAAGGGCAGGGGCTTCTCCCCGCGTTGAGATATAGTCCACGGTCTAGAATTCCTTTGGTCGCAAAATTGCCTGAGTGATGGGTTGAGAGAGTAGAAGAACGAAGCGATGGCCGTCCGTCTTTTTGCGTCGGATCAGCCGCGTGGTTTTCGCGTTTGCGCAATGTCCGTCCGGTCGCTTCCGGCGGGCGGCGGCTTTCGCCAATCTGTCGACGTCGAAAAGTGAGCCAAAACGGTGTCTACCCAATCGATTTTTCGCTGCGTCGCTGGTATAGACCATCGCCAAGTGTCATAAAAGGCCCGTCGAACAGGCTGCAGGCCGATAATGTAAATTATATGCAGAGGGTGGAATTATAGTGTTTGGCAGGGTTTCGCGTCGTCTTTTCTCCGCTTCGCTTCTGGCATTGCTGGCTGGTTGCAGTTCTCTCGGTTTCGGCGGTGGCGGCGACAAGCAGCCCGCGACGGATGTAACGGTGGCGCCCGCGGCGGGAGCCGTCGGCTCCGCCCAGCCGGTTACCGGCGGTCAGGCCTATATCGCCGGCAAATGCCCGCAAGTGGTGATCCGCGACGAAGCATCCACTTATCGCACCTACGCCAAGGGCGCCAAGGACGATCCGAACCAGTTGACCTATCAGGCATCGCTCGCCCAGGCGACGCGTCAGTGCACGAGCGACGGCACCAGCCTCGGCATCAACATTGCCGCGCAGGGGCGTCTTGTCGCCGGCCCGCAGGGCAGCTCCGGCAAGGTCACCCTGCCGGTGCATGTCGCCGTCATGGACAACAATACGGCGCTCTACGACAAGACCATCAACTTCGTCGCCGAAATCCCGCCGGGCGAGACGACCACGCAGTTCCTATTCACCACGAATGATGTCAAGGTTGCTGGTGGCTCTGGCGGTTTCACCGTTGTTCAGCTCAGCTTCGATCAGGGGCCGCAGAAGCCTGCAAAGGCCGAGAAGCCGGCTCGCAGGAAGCACGCAGCGACAAACTAAGAGTTCGAGCGGCAAGGCAGTAGGCTGAAACTATTGCCTGCTGCCTTACAGAACGCCGTCCCATTCCGCCAAAGCCATCACCACGCCCGGAAGATCAATCATCCGGGCGATGACTGTTTCCGCGCCTGCATCCGTCAGCTTGTCGGCATGTGATGGATAGGTGTGCGAGGCGCCAGTGAATCCGATGACGCGCATGCCGGCGGCCCGCGCCGCCTGGACGCCATGAACCGAGTCTTCGACGACGATGGTGTTGGCCGGCGAGACGTTCATCTGCTTGGCACCATGCAGGAAAATATCCGGCTTCGGCTTGACGCGATCGGCGCCGAGATCCTTGGCGGAATAGATATGCGGCGCGAACAGCTCCTTGTAGCCGACCTTGGTGAGCATCATGTCGAGGCGCGCGGAGCTGGAATTCGAGCAGATGCAACGCGGCATCGGCAGGCGCGACAGGGCAAGGGGTACGCCGGGGATGGCCTTGACCTCGTTGGCAAGCTTAAGGTCCAGCAGTTTCTCGGACTTGTCGAGGAGTGATGCGGAGAGCGGGATGCTCGCCTCGCGCTCGACCTGAAACAGAATGTTCTGCCAGGTCATGCCGGCAAAGCGCTCGCCCATTTCCTCGGTGCTGATCGGATAGCCGGCGTCCGTCAGCAGCTTGGATTCGACCTCCGCCGCGATGATTTCCGAATCGACCAGAACGCCGTCGCAGTCGAAGATGATGAGGTCGAAGCCATTGCTCATGAGGATATTCTGCCTTTGAAGAGGGCGCTGGATGGGGCATCGCCTTGTCCGAAAACCGTCTCGCGGCCTTCAGGGCATGCTCTGAAATGGGATTGTGCGGCTTTACACGATACGCCGGCAAAGCTCAACCGGTCGGCGGGCATGGCTGGACTGCGCTGGCGGAAAGGGTCCTCAGGCGCTCGACAATCGGCAATCCCGCCTTTAAGGATCAGCCATGGCCAAAGAGCGCGACGACACGATTGCCAGCCGTATCAGCCGGGTGCTTGCCGACCGCATCATCCGCGGCGAGATCGCGCCCGATGCGCGGCTGCGGCAGGATCATATTGCCGAGGAATTCGGCGCCAGCCATGTGCCGGTGCGCGAGGCCTTCCGGCGGCTGGAAGCGCAGGGGCTGGCGATCAGCGAGCCCCGCCGAGGCGTTCGCGTCGCCTCCTTCGACCTCAAGGAAGTTCGTGAAGTCGCCGAAATGCGGGCGGCGCTCGAAAGCCTGGCGCTCAAGCACGCAGCACAGCACCTGACGCCGGCCATTCTCGATGCTGCCGAGGAGGCGACGCGGGAGGGGGATGCCGCCGCCGACGTTCGTGCCTGGGAAGAGGCAAACCGCCGTTTTCATCGCCTGATCCTTGCCCCCTGCGGCATGGTGCGACTGCTGGCATCGATCGACGACCTGCATGCCGCCAGTGCCCGCTTCCTCTTTTCCGCCTGGCAATCGGGCTGGGAAAAACGCACCGACCACGATCACCGTGCTATCCTTGCGGCCCTGCGCCAGGGGCGCGTGGATGAGGCTGCATCCATCCTTCAGAAGCATGTTCAGTGGATCGGCCGGGCGCCGGTGCGGACACCTTCCGGGGTGACGCGCGAAGCGTTTGCGATTGTCGGATAGCTATCCCGCATAAATTATAGATAATTTCAGCAACGATCTTTCGCCCACCTTCGTGGCGTAAAGGCAGATTGCGCACGCCTGCCTCTTGCCTCTCTTCTCAATCTCCTCCATAAAAATAGATGGGATTAAAAAATTATCTATAATTTTAAAAGGAGAGCTACATGTCCCTGTTGCATCATCATGAAGAGACCACCTTCGATCCGCTGCGCCTCGGCGAGCGGTCGCTGGTCGTCAAGGCGATTTTCGTTCTCGCGGGCACGCTGGTGCTGACGCTCGCCTCGTGGATCTCGGTGCCGATGGTGCCGGTGCCGATCACCATGCAGACTTTTGCCGTCACCATGATCGGCGCGCTCTATGGCTGGCGTCTTGGTGCGCTGACCATTCTTGCCTGGCTGGGCGAGGCAATGGTCGGCTTCCCGGTTCTGGCCGGCGGCGCTGGCGGCATTGCACCCTTCATGGGGCCGACGGCCGGCTATCTCGTCTCCTTCCCGATCATGGGCGTGCTGGTCGGCTGGCTTGCCGAGCGTGGCTGGAGCGGTGATCGCGTCGTGCGCAGCTTCACGGCGCATCTTGCCGCCAACGCTCTTGGCCTTGCGATCGGCGGCGCCTGGCTCGCCATGCTGATCGGAGCGGAAAAGGGCTGGCTTCTCGGTGTTGCGCCCTTCATTCTCGGCGCCGTCTTGAAGTCGGCGCTTGCCGCGGCTGTGCTCAAGGGTGTGAAGATCTATGGCGGCAGGACGCGCCTGAATTGACCATTCGGCTTCGCGCCCATCATCTGCTCTGCATGCTGACCTTCGTCGGTGAAGGCTATACGCCGGCCTTCACCGCCAATTATCGCCGCATTGCCGAGCGTCTGACAGCCGGAGAGGAGATCAAGCTCGTCTCCGGCCCCGACGACATCTGCGCACCGCTTCTCGACGAGAAGGAGCCGCATTGTTTCAAGGATTCCGTGATCGAGCGCGACGCCGCCGCCCTGGCGGATGTGATCGCGCTGCTGGGTGAGGAACTCAAGCCCGGCTCGGTCGTTGTTCCCGATGCCAGCCTCCTCGCCAAGCTACGCCGGAATTTTGCCAGCGGAGACATTCGCCATGCCTGTCTCGGCTGCGAATGGACAGGACTTTGCAGCCGTATTGCCACGGACAATTTCAAGGGCGTGCTGGTGGGCTAGGCCTGACCGAGATGCTGATACAATGGTTAGTCAGGTGTCTGCGTGATCCCACACTTTATCTGTCTGGCGGGTCTCAAGCGGAAACAGCGCCAGGAATCGGCGTTCGCCCTCAGAAGTGAACAGGATGGAGCGGCTGTCTTCCATTCGTCGCGCCCAGCCCCTGTCGAAGAAGCTGGATAGCAGCGCCTTACCAAGGCTGCCGGCGAGATGGGCCCGCCGTTCGCTCCAGTCGAGACAGGAGCGGCAGAGCGGGCGGCGTGTCGAGCGAAGCCCGGTCACATCTATACCGATCGAGGTGAGATGCGTTTCACCGCGCTCCGTCACCCTCAAGTTGTCATCGACAGCCGAGATCGCGCCGGCCGCAATCAGGCTGTCGAGCATGCGGACGCCGTAATCGCCGGCGAGATGATCGTAGCAGATGCGCGCCTTGCGCAGTGCCGGTTCCTTCGGGCCGGGGCGATGGCGCAGATGCCCTCGCGTGGCGGCAAAGCCCATGATACTCTCGAGAAGCTTGCCGACGCTGTCGTCGGCCAGAGTGAAGTAGCGGTGCCGGCCCTGCTTGCGCTGCGCCAGCAGCCCGCCGGCTTCAAGCTTCGACAAATGTGTGCTCGCGGTCTGCACCGTGATGCCGCCGGCCGCCGCCAGTTCCGTTGCCGTCAGCGCGCGGCCATCCATCAGCGCGGTGAGCATGTTCGCCCGCGCCGGATCGCCGATGAGCGCGCCGATCTGCGCTATGTCAGGACCTTCCTTCATACTTCGATCGTAACCGAAGCATTGACGTCAGGCAATGTGCGAAAACATCTCCGTCAGCAAAGGAGAAAATCATGATCACCTGTTTCATCCGCTACGAGATCGACCCGTTCAAAAAAGATGCCTTCGCCGAATATGCGAGGGCCTGGGGCCAGGTCATCCCACGCAACGGCGTCGACCTCATCGGCTATTTCGCCCCCCACGAGGGCTCCGCGACAACAGCTTACGGCGTCTACAACATCGAGAGCCTGGCAGCCTATGAAGCTTACCGCGCCCGTCTTGCCGCCGACCCGCTCGGCCAGGCGAATTTCGATTTTGCACGCCGCGAACGTCTCTTCGTCAGGGAAGACCGCGTCTTCCTGAAAAACGTGTCGTTGCCGCATGGTCCGAAGGTGACGCCGTGATCGCCGTCATCTTCGAGGTCATGCCCTATCTCGGCGAACGCCATCACTATCTCGATCTTGCAGGCAAGCTGCGCGCCGAACTGGAGACGATCGACGGTTTCATCTCCATCGAACGTTTCGAAAGCCTCAGCTCGCGCGGCAAGATCCTGTCGCTTTCCTTCTGGCGCGATGAGGCGGCGGTCAAGGAGTGGCGCAATCGCGAGACTCATCGCGCCGCGCAAAAGGCCGGGCGAGGGGGCGTGTTCGCCGACTATCGCCTGCGGATCGCGCATGTGGTGCGCGATTACGGAATGAACGAACGCGACGAGGCGCCGGCCGATAGCCTGATGGTGCATGATGGACCGAGGACAGTGGAGCCTGGTGACGACTGAAGTCCGACTTATTTCCGGGAAATCGTGAAATCTGAGGCCCGCTTTAGCCTTTGGTAACCAAGTTAGGTAACCATAACACTCAGTTAAGCGTAACGATTCAGTGTAACAGCGAGTATCACATGGCGTCAGTTTTCCCGCTTGCCGACCTTAGAACTTCCGCAACGCCGGGCTCTTGGGTCGACACGATCATCAAGGGCGATTGCGTGGCGGCTCTTGAAGCACTGCCCACGCATTCCGTCGATGTTATCTTCGCCGACCCGCCCTACAATCTGCAGCTCGGCGGCACGTTGCACCGCCCCGACCAGTCTCTGGTCGACGCTGTCGATGACGAGTGGGATCAGTTCGCTTCCTTCGAAGCCTATGATGCTTTCACCCGCGCCTGGCTGCTCGCCTGCCGCCGCGTGCTGAAGCCGACGGGCACCATCTGGGTCATCGGCTCCTATCACAACATCTTCCGCGTCGGCGCGACGATGCAGGACCTGAATTTCTGGATCCTCAACGACATCGTTTGGCGCAAGACCAACCCGATGCCGAACTTCAAGGGCCGTCGTTTCCAGAACGCCCATGAGACGATGATCTGGGCGAGCCCGAGCGCCAAGGTGAAGGGCTATACCTTCAACTACGACGCCATGAAGGCTGCCAATGACGATGTGCAGATGCGCTCGGACTGGCTGTTCCCGATCTGCAACGGTGGCGAGCGCCTGAAGGGTGACGACGGCAAGAAGGTGCATCCGACGCAGAAGCCGGAAGCCCTGCTGGCGCGTGTCATCATGGCCTCGTCCAAGCCCGGCGACATCATCCTCGATCCCTTCTTCGGCTCCGGCACCACCGGCGCCGTCGCCAAGCGTCTCGGCCGTCACTTCGTCGGCATCGAGCGCGAGCAGGATTATATCGATGCGGCCAGCGCCCGTATCGCCTCCGTCGAACCGCTCGGCAAGGCGGAGCTGACGGTAATGACCGGCAAGAAGGCCGAGGCGCGTGTCGCCTTCAACGTGCTCGTTGAAAGCGGCCTCATCAAGCCTGGCCAGGTGCTGACGGATGCACGCCGCCGCCATAGCGCCATCGTTCGCGCCGACGGCACGGTCGCGGCCGGCGGCGAGGCCGGCTCCATTCATCGCCTCGGCGCGAAAGTCCAGGGCCTTGATGCATGCAACGGATGGACGTTCTGGCACTACGACGACGGGCAGTCCCTGCGCCCGATCGACGATCTCCGGACGATCATCCGCAATGATATGGGAAAGGTGGGGTAATTTCACTCAACTGATGGCCGCGATCCCGTTCCAAAACCGCCCCACGGTTCCAAGGATCGCACGGCTGCCCATCCCATACACTCGCCTTTCTCTGTCTTGTACCTCCAGTTAGGGAGGAAGGCGAAACGCCCAGGGCCAAAACCCTGGGCGTCATCTTTTGAGGTTGCGGCCTGATGGCTCAGAATTCCTGATAATCCGTCACATCGACCCGCACGACGCGGCCATCTTGGTCGAAGGTGATCGTCTCCTCGCCCTCGCGGATGAGCGGCTTGCCGGTCTTGCTGTTCGTCGCCCGCACCGACCAGACGGAGCGGCCGGAGAGCGGCGTCAGCGTTTCCACCAATGAATTGGAGGCCGTCTGATCGGGATAGGTGTCGAAATAGCCGCGGAAGGCCTCCATGATCGCCTCCCGGCCGGCAAGGCTGCCGACGCCGTTCGAAACATAGGTGGCATTTTCCGCGAAGAAATTCTCGATCGTCTCGTAGTCGAGCCTGTTGATGGCGTCGTGAAACAGAGCGATGCGTTCTGCCGGGTCGAAAATCATAGGTTCAAACCTTAATGCCATAGGCAGCGAGATCGTTGCGCAGCTTCGCAGCGCCGGTGAAATGAACTGCATGCCAGCCGGCCGCCCTCGCGCCTTCGACGTTGGCGATGGAATCGTCGATGAAGATCGTCGACGCCGGGTCGAGACCGAAGCTTTTCGCGTGGGTGTCGTAGATCGCGACATCCGGCTTGATCAGGCCGATATCGCCGGACACGGTAACGCCGCGCGGCTTGTTGAGGAAATCAAAACGCGCCTGCGCCTCGCGAAACGTGTCTGAGGCGAAATTTGTCAGCATGGTGACATCGCGGCCCTCGGCGATCAGTCCTTCGAAGATGGCTATGCTGTCGTCATAGGCATGCGGCACCATCTCGTGCCAATGCTTGCGGAAGGCGCGGATCTGCTCTTCGCGCTCCGGATGCTCGGCAATCAGCAGCACCTCGGCCTCTTCCCAGGTGCGGCCGCGATCCTGCTCGATGTTCCATTCATGCGTGCAGACATTGGCGAAGAACCAGTCACGCTCAGCCTCGTCGGGAATGATACGGCTATAGGGAAGGCTTGGATCGTAATGAATGAGAACCTTGCCGATATCGAAGACAATGTGCCGGATTTCCGTCGTCATGAATGATTTCCTGATGGGTTAGACGCTGGCTTTACTGAATGTGTCAGATTTTGCGAACGCGCGAGGAATAGCCTGGGTGATCGCTTTTTTCATGACGGTCGGCAGAGCCTGGGCTTCAAGATTTGTAACCGGTTCCCACCATCCGTCATTGCGATTGGTGGCCGACGCCACTTGGGCGCGATAGATCGACAGCCGCAGTTCGAAATGGGTGAAGACATGCGTCACCGTCCCCGCCGCCTGCCAGTCTGCCGGGAAGGGGGCGGCATCGGTGCCGGTTTCGCCGTCGATCCGCGCCGTCCAGCCGGTGGTCGGTACTTCGGTCATGCCGCCGAGCAAGCCGCTTGCGATGCGCCGGCGTAGATAGATCTCGCCCTCGGCATTCACTGCGACAAAAGCCGCGCCCTGTCGCACCGGTTTATCCTTCTTCGCCGCCTTCACCGGAAAATGCTCCGGATCATGCGAGGCCAGCGCCTCGCAGGCATTGTTGAAAGGACAGAGAGAGCAGGCCGGCCGCTTCGGCGTGCAGATCGTCGCACCCAGATCCATCATCGCCTGAGCGAAATCGCCGGGCCGATCGGCAGGTGTCAACAAGGCGACCTTCTGCTTCATCACGGGCTTGCCGGCCGGCAACGGCGTCGAGATGGCATGGAGCCTGGAGATGACCCGCTCGACGTTGCCGTCCATGACGGCCGCTTGCCGGTTGAAAGCGATGGCCGCGACTGCTGCGGCCGTATAATCGCCGATCCCCGGCAAGGCCCGCAGCCCATCCTCCGTATCGGGAAAGCGCCCGCCATGCTCCGCCGCCACGGCTTCCGCGCATTTCTTCAGGTTACGGGCGCGAGCGTAATAGCCGAGCCCCGCCCATGCCGCCATGACATCGTCGGTCGGTGCCGCCGCGAGATCGCCGACCGTCGGCCAGCGCTGCAGGAACTTGGCGAAATAGGCTTTGACCGCCGGCACTGTGGTCTGCTGCAGCATCACCTCCGACAGCCAGATATGATAGGGGTCGGGCCGGACGCCCCGCGCCGCCATCGGCGGCGAGATCCGCCAGGGCAGATCGCGATGATGGCGGTCGTACCAGGCAAGCAGGGATGCGGCCGTTGGAGATTCTGATATTTTCGTCATGATTTGCCGCATCGAGGGGAAGTGCTCTATACTTGGCCAAGCCGCGTCGGACGATCAAGGTCCCGAATGGTCAAACAAGGTTCCGGACTGCTATTCATATGAGTTATCCCCGAAAACGCGAAAAGCAGATTTCCGAGCTGACCAACGGCATCATCGATCCAGTGCTGGCAAAGCGTGCGGGGATCAATACGGCGCTGCTCGGATCCTGGGATGAGATCGCCGGCGATGATTTCGCCGAATGCACGCGGCCGGAAAAGATCGCCTGGGCCAAGCGGGTAGGCTCGGGCGAAGATGGCCGCTACCAGCCCGGCGTGCTGACCATCGCCTGCGAGGGAGCCCGCGCCCTGTTCCTTACCCATGCCCAGGGTGAACTCATCCAGCGTATCAACGGCTTCTTCGGCTTCCACGCCGTCAGCCAGATCCGCATCGTCCAGAAGCCTGTCTCGGTCGCCTCGAGGCGCTCCCGCACCCCGCCGCCGCTGAAAGGCGAGGCGGCCCGGAAGCTGGAAGGAATGATGGACGGTATCGAGGACGGCAAGCTGCGTGCGGCAATCCAGAGGCTGGGGACGGCTATGGTTTGGAAACGGGGTAGGTAATAGCCGCCGAAATATCGAAATCAGTTGGCTCGCTGCTTTCTCGAGTGCTATATTTGTATAGCAATCTGGAGATAGGATGATGTTGGCTCTACGGCTTCCGCCGGAAATTGAAGCAAGGCTTGATGAACTCGCCAAGCGCACGGGGCGCAGCAAAAGCTTTTATGCCCGTGAAGCAATCCTGGAGCACCTGGACGATCTCGAAGATATCTATCTGGCAGAGAAGCGCCTGGAAGAGTTTCGTCGGGGTGAGGGCGATACGGTTTCCTTGGGCGAACTAATGGCACGCTATGGCGTGGAAGATTGAGTTTCAGCGACCGGCGGAGCGCGAACTCGAAAAGCTGGGACATGAGGCTGCGTGCCGGATTGTCAAATTCCTCCACGAGCGCGTTGCCAAGCTGGATAACCCGCGTTCCATCGGAGAAGCCTTGAAAGGCTCCGATCTGGGCGACTTTTGGAAATACCGGGTTGGGGACTACCGCGTGATTGCTCATATCGAGGATAACGCGATACGAATTCTGATCGTTCGGGTCGGAAACCGCCGCGAAGTCTATCGCAAATAATATCCCAGTGTGGTCTGTCTTTAGGTCAGGGCGCCGGTTCCTCATGCAATTCTGACGATAATTTAACTTCTCCGTCTTCTCCAGGTCACAATTCTTTGAAGAAAGTTGGCCAACCGTGCCTTGTTAGCGGCAACGAGCCGTTATATCGCAATGGACCATTCACAGACCTCCTTAACGACAGGTGACTCTATGCCGATGTCCGACATGCTCTTGACCAAACGCCATCTGCTGGGCGGCAGTGCCTTTGCGGCTCTCTCCGTGGCGTTCGCTGCCTTTGCCGACACGGCATCCGCCGCCAACGCCACGACGGTCGGTGGCGCGCAGGAGACCACTGCTGCGGGCTCTTCTCCGGAAGACGCAATTCCGTCGGCCGATGGCAACGTCGACATGAACGAAGTGCTGAAGCCGGGCTCCCTACCGGAAATCGCGCTCGGCAAGGAAGATGCCCCGGTCAAGATTGTCGAATACATGTCGCTGACCTGCCCGCACTGCGCGCATTTCGCCGTCACGACCTTTGATGCCATCAAGCAGAAATACGTCGATACCGGCAAGGTTCGCTTCATCATCCGCGAATTCCCGTTCGATCCACGCGCCGCCGCCGCCTTCATGCTGGCCCGTTGCGCGCCGCAGGAACAGTACATGCCGATGGTCGAGATGCTGTTCAAGCAGCAGATCGCCTGGGCTTCGCCAGACGTCGACGGCCGTGCCGCATTGCTGCAAATGTCGAAACTTGCAGGTTTTACTGAGGATAGCTTTACGAAGTGCTTGACGAACCAGAAGCTTCTGGATGATGTCAACTCAGTTAGGGAACGTGCAGCCAAGGATTTCGGCGTCAATGCGACACCGACCTTCCTGATCAACGGCAAGCGTTACGCAGGAGACATGTCGGTTGGTGCCATGTCGAAGCTTATCGACAGCCTTCTCTGACCCGCGCATTTTGCAAATGGCGGGCGGCGGGGAAACCTGTGCGCCCGTTTTTTATTGCCTCCCCATTGCGGAGGGTGATTTCTGGGGTGAACGCATGATCACCCCACTCCGGGCCTTCGGTCCGACCCTTTCTCTCAAGGGGAGGGTGGAGATCGGCCCATGAAGTTCAACAGGCTTCGTCTCGTCGGCTTCAAATCCTTCGTGGAACCAGCGGAATTCGTCATCGAGCGCGGTTTGACCGGCGTCGTCGGCCCGAACGGCTGCGGCAAGTCGAACCTTGTCGAGGCGCTGCGCTGGGTGATGGGCGAGAACTCCTACAAGAACATGCGCGCTTCCGGCATGGACGACGTCATCTTCTCAGGTTCCGGCAACCGCCCGGCGCGCAACACAGCGGAAGTCGGCCTCTATCTCGACAACAGCGACCGCACGGCACCCGCGGCTTTCAACGACAGCGACGAAATCCAGGTCACCCGCCGTATCGAGCGCGAGCAGGGTTCGCTCTATCGCATCAACGGCAAGGAAGCGCGCGCCAAGGACGTGCAGCTGCTGTTTGCCGATGCATCGACCGGCGCGCGCTCGCCGTCGATGGTCGGCCAGGGGCGTATCGGCGAGCTGATCCAGGCAAAGCCCCAGGCCCGTCGCCAGCTTCTGGAAGAGGCGGCCGGCATTTCCGGCCTGCATTCGCGCCGCCACGAGGCGGAGCTGCGTCTGCGCGCCGCCGAGGGCAATCTCGAGCGTTTGGACGATGTGACGTCGCAGCTCGAAAGCCAGATCGAGAGCCTGAAGCGCCAGGCCCGCCAGGCCAATCGTTTCAAGATGCTGTCCGCCGACATTCGTGCCCGCGAGGCGATGCTCCTGCATATCCATTGGGTGCAGGCCAAGGAGGCGGAAGCGGAGGCTGACAGCGGCCTCAATCAGGCAACCGTCCTGGTCGCCGAAAAGGCGCAGTTGCAGATGGAAGCGGCAAAGGCGCAAGGCATTGCCAGCTTCAAGCTGCCGGAACTGCGTGAAGACGAAGCGAAAGCTGCCGCCGCCCTGCAACGACTGCAGTTCGCCCGCAATCAATTGGAAGAGGATGCCAACCGTATCCTGCGCCGTCGCGATGAGTTGACCCGCCGGCTGGCGCAACTCGCCGAGGATATCCGTCGCGAAGAGCGTCTTGTTGCCGATAACGCTACGATTCTGGCCAAGCTCGACGCCGAGGAGGTCGATATCGCCGAGATCCTCGCCGATTCCGGCCGGCTTGCCGAGGAGACACGCGAGGCTTTCGAGGCTGCTGCTTCCAAGCTTGCCGATAGCGAACGTATCTTCACCGCGCTGACGGCGGAACGTGCCGAGGCCGCTGCCGCGCGCAACCAGCTCGAACGCGCCATTCGCGATCTTGCCGATCGCAAGATGCGCCTGGAACGCCAAATGGACGAGGCGAACCGCGAGCTGTCTGCCATCGATGAGAAGATGGCTGTGCTGCCGGATCCCGGCGAAAAGCGCGATATGGTCGAAACGGCCGAAGGTGTCGTTACCGATGCAGAGGCGGCAATCCAGCGCGTCGAAACCGCTCTTGCCAAGGCCCGTGAGACCGAGGCTCTGTCGCGCGCGCCGGCCGATCAGGCCCGCTCGCGGCTGAATGCCCTGGAAACGGAAGCGCGCACGATTTCGAAGATGCTGGCAGCGGGCGCCGCCTCCGGCACCTTTGCGCCGGTTGCCGAAGAGCTGCGTGTCGATCGCGGCTTCGAGACCGCGATTGGCGCAGCGCTTGGTGACGATCTGGAATCGCCGCTGGATCCGCAGGCACCCGCATACTGGTCGGAGAATGGCAGCGGCACTGCCGATCCCGCTTTGCCGGAAGGCGTGAAGCCGCTGATTTCCCATGTCGGTGCGCCGGCTCCCCTGACGCGTCGTTTGCGCCAGATAGGCCTTGTCGCGGCCGGGGATGCCCTGCGTCTCATGCCGGCATTGAAGCCGGGACAACGGCTTGTGACCAAGGAAGGTGCCGTCTATCGTTGGGATGGCCATGTGACCGGCGCGGATGCGCCGAGTGCCGCTGCCATGCGGCTGGCGCAGAAGAACCGCCTTGCCGAGCTTGAGGCCGAGGCCGAAGTTGCACGCGATGTCCTGCTCGAGGCTGAAGAGCGCCTGGCCGCGGCCGGTGAGGCAATTCGGTCGGAGGAAGGCCGCCTGACCGTCGCCCGCGATGCCAGCCGCCTTGCGGTCCGCCATCTCGCGGAGGCCCGCGAAGCCCTGGTGGCTGCCGAACGCGCCTCAGGCGACCTGATCCGACGCCGGGATGTTGTCAGCGAGGCTGTCAGCCAGCTGCAGGCGCAGATGGAAGAGGTGGCGGTGCAGGACGAAAATGCCCGCTTCGAGCTGGAAGACGCGCCGGATCTGACCGCGATCGATATTAAACTGCGCGATCAGCAGGCGGAGGTTGCGACCGATCGTGGCGTGCTGGCCGAGGCCCGCGCCCGTCATGAGGGATTGAACCGGGAAAATGAAGCCCGGCAACGCCGCATCCTGGCGATCCAGCAGGAGCGCGACAGCTGGCACCAACGTGCCGCCAGCGCCGAGGAGCATATCCAGACCTTGCGCGACCGCGAGGAAGAGGCGCGCGAGGAGGCTGCCGAGCTTGACCTCGCTCCGGACGAATTCGACGACAAGCGCCGCGCGCTGATGAATGAACTGCAAAAGGCCGAAGAGGCCCGTCGCGTCGCGGCCGACCGCCTGGCGGAAGCGGAAATCGTGCAGCGTGACGCCGACCGGCAGGCCACGACTGCCCTGTCCGAACTGGCGGAAAGCCGTGAAAAGCGCGGGCGCGTCGAGGAACGGCTGGTATCGGCCCGCGAGCGCCGGCAGGAGAGTGAGCTGCGCATCCGCCAGGCGCTAAACGTTGAACCGCATGAGGTGCTGCGGCTTGCCGGGCTGGCGGTGATGCAGGATATTCCCGATCCTCGCGAGGTCGAGCGCGAGCTGGAGCGGCTGAGGATCGAGCGCGAGCGCCTGGGCGCCGTCAACCTGCGCGCCGAGGAGGAAAGCAAGGAGCTGACCGAGCGGCTGCAGGCCCTGATCAAGGAACGCGACGATGTCATCGACGCCATCCGTAAGCTGCGCGGCGCGATCCAGAGCCTCAACCGCGAAGGCCGCGAACGGTTGATCGCCGCTTTCGACGTCGTCAACGCACAGTTCCAGCGGCTGTTTACCCATCTTTTCGGCGGCGGCACGGCTGAGCTGCAACTGATCGAATCCGACGATCCGCTGGAAGCGGGCCTCGAAATCCTTGCCCGCCCACCGGGCAAGAAGCCGCAGACGATGACACTACTCTCCGGCGGCGAGCAGGCATTGACGGCGATGGCGCTGATTTTCGCCGTCTTCCTCACCAATCCCGCACCGATCTGCGTGTTGGACGAAGTGGACGCGCCGCTCGACGACCACAATGTCGAGCGCTATTGCAATCTAATGGATGAGATGTCCGCTTCGACCGAGACCCGCTTCGTGGTCATCACCCATAATCCGATCACCATGGCGCGCATGGATCGCCTTTTCGGCGTCACCATGGCTGAGCAGGGCGTTTCCCAGCTCGTCTCCGTCGACCTGCAGACCGCCGAGCGGCTGCGGGAAATAGCCTGAGCGCATTCTCCCGACTGGAAAGAGAGAAAACTGTTTCCATATCGACAAGAAATTGCCGCTTCGGCTGCCGTACAGCTACAAAGCGTGATAGTTTTGTTTTCGATCAATAATACGTGGCGCTGAACCGCCCGGAAGGGAAGCATGTCTGGGTCTGATGGCAGTATTTTCGATATCCTCGGAATACTCGCTGTATTGTTTCTTGTGGCAGCCAATGGATTTTTCGTCGCCGCCGAGTTTTCTCTCGTCTCCG
The DNA here is from genome assembly GCA_036383055.1 of Rhizobium sp. Classification (GTDB taxonomy): domain Bacteria; phylum Pseudomonadota; class Alphaproteobacteria; order Rhizobiales; family Rhizobiaceae; genus Rhizobium. The sequence continues at coordinate 15,037 of DASVPC010000223.1, forward strand.
TGCGGCGCAGCCGCGTGAGCGAGCTTGTCGCCGAAGGGCGGATGAACTCCAAGGTGCTGCAAAAGGCGGTCGACAATCTCGACGCCAATCTCGCCGCCACGCAGCTTGGCATCACCATCTCCTCACTTGCGCTTGGCTGGGTCGGTGAACCCGCACTCGCCCATCTCCTCGAGCCGCTTCTTGCTTTTCTGCCCGGCTCCTGGGCTGCGGCGGGATCGCATGCCGTCGCGGTTGCGATCTCCTTCATCATCATCACCGCTTTGCATATCGTATTGGGTGAACTCGCGCCGAAGAGCCTGGCATTGCAACGCAGCGAAGGCACGGCCTTGAGCGTCGTGCGGCCGCTCGGTCTCTTCCTCTTCCTGCTTCGCCCGGCGATCACGGTGCTGAACGGTCTCGGCAATCTGGTTCTGCGGCTTTTCGGCTTGCGGCCGGGCACTGGCGAAGGCTCGCTGCATTCGCCGGCGGAAATCAAGCTTCTGGTTGCCCAGAGCCAGGAGGCTGGCCTTTTGGAGCAGGCGCAGCAGGATCTGGTCGAACGTGTCTTCAACATCGGCGACCGGGACGTTTCCGACATCATGACGCCCCGGCTGGAAGTCGATTGGATCGATGCCGACGACACGCCCGAGGAGATACAGAAAACCATTAGGGAAAGCCGCTTCGAGCAGCTTCTCGTTGGCCGTGGAACGATAGACGAGCCGATCGGCATGGTGTTGAAGAAGGATCTTCTCGATCAGCTTCTGAACGGCAAGCCGCTCGATCCGATGGCGGTCATTCGCCAACCGCTGATCGTCCATGAAGCCACAGCCGTCTTCAAGGTGCTGGAAAGCTTCAAGCGCGCACCCGTGCGCCTCGCCATGGTCATCGATGAATATGGTAGCCTGGAGGGGATCGTTACCCAGACGGACCTCTTGGAGGCCATCGCCGGCGACCTGCCTGACATGGAAAACGAAGGCCCCGACGTCGTCGAGCGCGCCGACGGCTCGTTGTTGATGGAAGGCATGATGCCCGCCTACGACGCCTTTGAGCGGCTCGGCCTGCGCGATCGTTCCGAAGACAGTAATTTCCATACGCTCGCCGGCTTCGCGCTCTATCATCTCGGCCACCTTCCGGATGTCGGCGAAAGCTTCACATTCGACGGCTGGCACTTCGAGATCATCGATCTCGACGGCATGCGGATCGACAAGATATTGGCGCGGCGGGAGCCGGGGGTTTAATTACCCATTTGGGGTCATTTTGGTTGCGTTGACGGCGGATCGCTGGGCTTCGCCTTGAATGGCGCGACCTCGATCTCTCCCTCTCGCTTTCGAGTTTGAGCAATGTCGTAGCTATTCTGCATTCGCATCAGCGTATCCATAGATACGCCGAACGCCTTTTCGATCCTGAGAGCCATCTCCGGTGAAAGATGTGCTCGTTCGTTGAGAAGCGCGGAGAGGGCCGGGCGTGTGACGCCGAGCGCCTTGGCCGCGTCGGTGACGGAAAGCTCAAGAGCCTCAATGATCTCGCTTTTGACGAAGCCGCCGGGATGGGCGGGGTTTTTCATGCGGGTGCCCTGTATAGCGTTCATGACCACCTCCTAGTGATAGTCTTCATAATCGAGGTCGATGATCTCAATTTCCGTCCGGTCTACTCGAAACGTCAATCGCCAGTTTTTCGTGACAAACAGGCTCCAGGTGCCTTTGCGGTCGCCAGTCAATTGATGGGCTTTCCAACTCGGAACCGTCCGTAATTCCTCTTCCTGTTCCATGTCTTGAAGGAAAGAGATAATTCGCCGCAGCTTCGGCACGAAGGCGGATTGCAGGCCAGAAGCATCATCATCCTCGATGAAGCGGCGTAGCCCTTTATGGATCACGTTTCTGATCTTCATCATTTTAAATAGTAAACACGCCGTAGCGCGTCAAGTTACGCTTTACGAATTTTCTGCGGCAGGCATGGTTTTGATGACCACGATCCCATATTTATTGTGCAGCGCAACAATTTGCCGCATTTGTCGATTTTCATTTCCGTCTCAATGAATTAAGTTCAGCTTGAGGAGTTGGGCGGGGGAAAATGACCAAGTGGGTTTATACATTCGGCGATGGCAAGGCCGAGGGTCGCGCTAAGGATTATGAGCGGCTCGGGGGGAAGGGTGCCAATCTTGCCGAAATGTGCAGTCTTGGCCTGCCGGTTCCGCCCGGCCTGACAATCGTCAGCGAGGCCTGCGCTTTCTATTACAAGAATGGCCGCAGTGTTTCGGATGATCTGAAGCCGCAGGTCATGCAGGGGCTGAAGCAGATGGAGGCGATCACCGGGCGCAAGTTCGGCGATACCGCGCAGCCGCTGCTCGTCTCCGTGCGCTCCGGCGGGCGCGCCTCCATGCCCGGCATGATGGATACCGTCCTCAATCTCGGCCTCAACGATGCCACGGTGCAGGCGCTCGGACATGATGCCGGCGACGCCCGCTTTGCCTGGGACAGCTATCGCCGCTTCATCCAGATGTACGCCGATGTCGTCATGGGTCTCGACAACGAGGTCTTCGAGGAGATTTTGGAGGACGAGAAGGCTCGTCTTGGCCATGAATTCGATACCGATCTTTCCGCTGTCGAATGGCAGCATGTGGTTTCGCTCTACAAGAGCGTCATCGAAGAGGAGCTCGGCGAGGCCTTTCCACAGGAGCCTGAGGTGCAGCTCTGGGGCGCGGTCAGTGCGGTCTTTTCCAGCTGGATGAACCCGCGCGCCGTCACCTATCGCCATCTACACAATATTCCGGAATCCTGGGGCACCGCGGTCAATATCCAGGCCATGGTCTTCGGCAATCTTGGCAATTCGTCGGCGACCGGCGTCGCCTTCACCCGCAATCCTTCGACCGGCGAGAGGGAACTCTACGGCGAATTCCTCGTCAATGCGCAGGGTGAGGATGTCGTCGCCGGCATTCGCACGCCGCAGAGTATCACCGAGGCTGCCCGCATAGCCTCCGGCTATGACCGGCCGTCGATGGAAAAGCTGATGCCGGAAGCCTTCGCCGAATTCCGCCGCATCTGTACCCAGCTCGAAACGCATTACCGCGACATGCAGGATCTGGAATTCACCATCGAGCGCGGCAAGCTCTGGATGCTGCAGACCCGCGCCGGCAAGCGCACCACCAAGGCGGCGATGAAGGTGGCGGTCGACATGGTCGACGAAGGCGTGATCACCGAAGACGAAGCCGTCGCGCGCATCGAGCCCTCGACGCTTGATCAACTCCTGCACCCGACCATCGACCCGCGCGTTCGTCGCGAAGTCATCGGCTCTGGCCTTCCGGCGTCCCCGGGGGCGGCCACCGGCGAAATCGTTTTTACCGCCGAGGAGGCGATCGTCGCCGAGGAGGAGGGCCGCAAGGTCATCCTCGTGCGTATCGAGACGAGCCCGGAGGATATTCACGGCATGCATGCCGCCGAGGGGATCCTCACCACGCGCGGCGGCATGACCAGCCATGCGGCGGTCGTCGCCCGCGGCATGGGCTTGCCCTGTGTCGTCGGCGCCGGCACCATGCGCCTCGACCTGCGCAACGAAAAGCTGATCGGCATCGGCATTACCCTGAAGAAGGGCGACATCATCACCATCGACGGTTCCGCCGGCCAGGTGCTGAAGGGCGAGGTGCCGATGATCCAGCCGGAACTCTCCGGCGATTTCGGCCGCATCATGGCCTGGGCCGACCGCTCGCGCCGTATGACGGTACGCACCAATGCCGATACGCCGGCCGACGCCCGCGCCGCCCGTGCCTTCGGCGCGGAGGGCATCGGCCTTTGCCGCACAGAGCATATGTTCTTTGAAGGCGACCGCATTCATGTGATGCGCGAGATGATCCTCGCGGAAGGCGAGGAGGGCCGCCGGGCGGCGCTTGCCAAGCTCCTGCCGATGCAGCGGCTCGATTTCACCGCCCTGTTCACCATCATGCACGGCCTGCCGGTGACCATCCGCCTGCTCGATCCGCCGCTACATGAGTTCCTGCCGAAGACGGATGAGGAGATCGCCGAGGTCGCCGGCATCATGGGCATGGAGCCGGCCATCTTGCGCCAACGGGTCGACGCGCTGCATGAGTTCAACCCCATGCTCGGCCATCGCGGTTGCCGCCTGGCGATTTCCTATCCTGAAATCGTCGAGATGCAGGCCCGCGCCATCTTCGAGGCGGCGGTCTCCGCCGCGAAGGAGACAGGTGCGGCAGTGGTTCCGGAAATCATGGTGCCGCTGGTCGGTTTGCGCTCCGAGCTCGATTACGTCAAGACGCGCATTGACGAGGTTGCCGGCGCCGTCATGACCGAAGCCAAGATGAAGATCGACTATCTCGTCGGCACGATGATCGAGCTCCCGCGCGCCGCCCTTCGCGCCCATATCATTGCCGAGGCGGCCGAGTTCTTTTCCTTCGGCACCAACGACCTGACGCAGACCACCTTCGGCATGTCGCGCGACGATGCCGCCGCCTTCATACCGACCTATCAGCGCAAGGGCATCATCGAGCACGATCCCTTTATCTCGCTGGATTTCGATGGGGTAGGGGAGCTGATCCGCATCGCCACCGAGCGCGGCCGCCGCACACGCAACGACATGAAGCTCGGCATCTGCGGCGAGCATGGCGGCGATCCCGCCTCGATCCATTTCTGCGAGGAGATCGGGCTGGATTATGTGTCCTGCTCGCCCTTCCGCGTGCCGATCGCGAGACTCGCGGCGGC
>DASVPC010000224.1:0-12340 GCA_036383055.1 Rhizobium sp.
GAGCTCCTCGTCGGTCTTGGCAAGGGCGGCGGCCACCATCGGCAGCTCATGTGCATTGGTGCCGACGGCTTCGAGATCGGAATCCATGGCGAGCAGGACGTTGCTGGTGCCGGTGAAAGCGTGGGGGACACCTTCCTTCAGCGCCTCGACGCACCAGCGCTGCCACAGAAAGCTATGGCGGCGGCGGGTGCCGAAATCGGAAATATGCAGATCGGGCAATTCCCTCAGCCGTTCGACCTTCTCCCACATCTTCGCCTTGGCACGCGCATAGAGGACATCGAGCGTGAAAGGACCGAGCGCCTTCAGCGCCGTGCGCGAGCGAAGCTCGTTGATGATCGCGAGTGCGGGAATTTCCCACATGGTCGTTTCCTTCCACGAGCCGTGGAAGTCGAGAACATACTGGCCGTCGCGCTTCGAGAGCTCATAGTCGGGAAGCTGGAAATTCGACAACCAGGTGAGGAATTCCGGCTCGAAGATCTGGGCGCGGCCGTAAAAACTGTTACCGGCCAGCCAGATCATTTCCTTCTTCGAAAGCCGGAGCGTGCGGGCGTGGTCGAGCTGCTCGCGCAACTCCTTTTCGTCGATCACCTCGGCGAGCCGGACGCTCTTGGTGCGGTTGATCAGGGAGAAGGTGGCGTCGACATCCGGATAGAGCTTCCAGATCATCTGCAGCATCAAGAGCTTATAGAAATCCGTATCGATCAGGCTGCGGACGATCGGGTCGAGCTTCCAGGTGTGGTTATAGACACGGGCGGCAATATCGGTCTTCGTCATGTCGTTCCTGCCCGTCTCCCTGCGCCCACCTCACACCGCGGCCAAACAGGCCGGCGGGCGGATACAGTTCTAGTCTTATCAAAAAAAGTTGAGGGAAAGTCCAGTCGCTGAAGCAAAATTGATACTCATTTGGACACGCGGCTGCACGTTGCCGGCAATGCATGCCCAAATTTTCGGCTGCTATGGCAGGCTCGATCAATAGCCGAGGCTGCGGTCCACTAGATATTGCAGCGGCTCGCCGCCTTCGAAACGGGCGATCTGCTCCTCGACATGCCGCATCAGCGAGTATTCTTCCGAGACCGCCGCGTCATGCGGCGTGATGACGACATTCTCCAGGCCCCAGAGCGGATCGTCGGCCGGCAGCGGCTCGACCTCGAAGACATCGAGCGACGCGCCGCCGAGTATACCGGTCTCGATCGCCGAGACGATATCGGCCTGAACCTGGCTCTTGCCGCGCCCGGCATTGATGAACACCGGCTTGCCCAGGGCGCCATCGCGGTGGAGCTTCGAAAACAGCGAGGCATTGTAGAGCCCGGTCGTCTCCGGCGTTAGCGGCAGCAAGCCGACGAGAATATCCGTTTTTGCGAGAAAGGCATCGAGCGCGCCGGCGTCGAAGGTTTCCATGCCCTTGATCTGCTTCTGCTGCCGCGACCAGCCGATGACGTCGAAGCCCATGACCTTGAGCTTGGCGGCGGCATCGAGGCCGAGAACGCCGAGGCCCATGACGCCGACAGTGACATCGCGCGCCTCAAGCCCGGCCGGACGACCCCAGACGCGCTTGCGCTGGTGCCGGAAGTGACCGGAGACATCGCGCAGATGCATCAGGCATTGCAGCACGACCCATTCCGACATGCGGACCGTCAGGCTGCGGTCGACGAAGCGGACGATGGGAATATCGAGCGGGGTGGCGGCGGTGATCAGCGAATCGACCCCGGCGCCGCCGGAAAAGATGACCTTGAGATTGGGTGCGCGCTGATAGAGATCGGCATCCGGTTTCCACAGAAGCGCATAGTCGACATGGCTCAGATCGACGCCTTTGGTGGCAGTATCGGCAAGGTTGATGCTGCCGCGATCGGCAAAGAAGCTCTTGAGGGCCTTGGCGACGCTCTCCGGATTGAACTTGAGATCGACAAGAACGGGACTTTTGGCCGGCATGGCTTGCTCTCTATTGCTGGATGGCTGCGGTCGGTACCGCCTCGATGTTGAACGCGGCGGCGAGAAGCGCCTTGGTGTAATCTTCTTGCGGCGCGCGGAAAACATCCGCCGACGGCCCCTGCTCCACCACCTTGCCGAAGCGCATGACGATCAGGTCGTTGGCAAGCGCCTTCACCACCTTCAGGTCGTGGCTGATGAACAGGTAGGCGAGGTCATGACGCTGCTGCAGGTCGCGCAGCAAATCGACCACCTGGGCCTGCACGCTCATGTCGAGCGCCGATGTCGGCTCGTCCAGCATGACGAAACGCGGCTTCAGCACCATGGCGCGGGCAATGGCGACGCGCTGACGCTGTCCGCCGGAAAACTCATGCGGGAAACGCCAGCGGGTCAAAGGATCGAGACCCACTTCCTCCAGCGCCCAGCAGACACGCCGGTCGCGCTCCTCCGCCGACAGGGATGCTTCATGTACCTTCAGCCCCTCGGCGATGATATCGCCGACCGACATGCGCGGGCTGAGCGAGCCATAGGGATCCTGGAAGACGACCTGCAGCTGGCTGCGCAGCGGTCGCATCTCCTTGAAGGAATAATCGGCGATATCCTTGCCGACAAAGGCGATGCGGCCCTTGGACGAGATCAGCCGGGCGAGCGCCAAGCCGAGCGTCGTCTTGCCGGAACCGCTTTCCCCGACGACGCCCAGCGTCTGGCCGGCGCGAAGTTTCAGATCGATGCCATCGACCGCCTTCACATGATCGACCACCTTGCGCATCAGCCCGGCCTTGATCGGGAACCAGACCTTGATGTCGGAGCCTTCCATCACCACGGGCTTGCTGGTGTCGCTGACCGGCGGCTCGCCGCGCGGCTCAGCGGCCAGCAGATGGCGGGTGTATTCGTGCTGCGGATTGGTGAAGACCTCTTCGACCGTGCCGGTCTCGACGATATGGCCCTTGGTCATGACGCAGACCCGGTCGGCGAATTTGCGGACGATGCCGAGATCATGGGTGATGAACAGCATCGACATGCCGTGCACGCCCTTGAGATCCCGCAGCAGCTCGAGGATCTGCGCCTGCACGGTGACATCGAGCGCCGTGGTCGGCTCGTCGGCGATCAGCAGCTCCGGCCGGTTGGCGAGCGCCATGGCGATCATCACGCGCTGACGCTGGCCGCCAGACAACTCATGCGGATAGGCCTTCAGGCGCTTTTCCGGCTCGCGAATGCCGACCTGGTTCAGAAGCTCCAGCGTGCGGCGGCGCGCTTCCTGGCCGACCACGCCCTGATGCAACGCCAAGATTTCCGTGATCTGCTTTTCGATCGAATGGAGCGGATTGAGCGAGGTCATCGGCTCCTGGAAGATCATGGTGATGTCATTGCCGCGCACGGCGCGCAATTCATTGTCCGATGCCTTCAACAGGTCCTTGCCCTTGAACAGGATTTCGCCCGAGGGGTGGCTGGCGGACGGATAGGGCAGCAGCTTCAGGATCGAATTGGCCGAGACCGACTTGCCGGAACCGGATTCGCCGACCAGCGCCAGCACTTCGCCCTTATGGATATCGAAGGAGATGCCGTCGACGGCGGTCGAGGTCCGGCCGCCCTGATGAAAGGCGACGGAGAGATTGCGGACGGACAGCAATGGGGTCGAGTTGTCGCTCATCGGAATGTCTTCCTCGGATCGAACGCATCACGCACGGCTTCGCCGACGAAGATCAGAAGCGACAGCATGATCGACATGGTGAAGAAGGCGGAGAGGCCGAGCCACGGGGCCTGCAGGTTGGACTTGCCCTGGGCGATCATCTCTCCCAGCGACGGCGAGCCGGGGGGCATGCCGAACCCTAAGAAATCCAGCGAGGTCAGTGTGGTGATCGAACCGGAGAGGATGAAGGGCACGAAGGTCAAGGTCGCCACCATGGCGTTGGGTAGCAGGTGGCGGTACATGATGGTGATGTTGTTGACGCCGAGTGCGCGGGCGGCGCGCACATATTCGAAATTGCGCGCCCGCAGGAATTCGGCGCGCACGACGCCGACGAGACCGACCCAGGAAAACAGCAGCAATATACCGAGCAGGATGAAGAAGCCGGGCGGCAGCACCGAGGCGATGATGAGCAGGATATAGAGCACCGGCATCGATGACCAGATTTCGATGAAACGCTGGAGAAGCAGGTCCGTCCAGCCGCCGAAATAACCCTGGACGGCGCCGGCGGCGACGCCGACGACGGCCGAGCAGATGGTCAGCGCCAGACCGAACAGCACCGAGATGCGGAAACCGTAGATCATGCGCGCAAAGACATCGCGTGCCTGGTCGTCGGTGCCGAGCCAGTTGAGATTGCTCCAGGAGCAGTTCGGGTCATTGACGCCCTGGGCGTAGCCGGAGCAGCGCTGTTCCTTGCTCATCAGCCAGAAAGGCGGCGTCGGGGCCGATTTTCCCTGCGGCAGATTGGAATTGGCGGTCTGGTAGGAATAGTGGATCGGCGGCCAGATCATCCAGCCATGGGCGTTGATTTCGTCCTCGATATCTCCGGAGCGATAATCCGTCTGCGCCAGGAAACCGCCGAACTTCTCCTCGGGATAATCGATCAGGACCGGCACCAGCATCTCGCCCTTGTAGGAGACGAGGATCGGCCGGTCATTGGCGATGAACTCCGCGCCGAGGCTGAAGAAGAACAGGATCAGGAACAGCCAGAGAGACCAGTAGCCACGGCGGTTCGCCTTGAAATTCTGCCAGCGGCGAATGTTGGTCGGGGAGAAGAGACCCTTGCGTGGCGGCTTGACCGTTGCCGCCGGTACACTGCTCGCTGCATCCATCAGACGTCCCTCCGCTCGAAATCGATGCGCGGGTCGATCCAGGTGTAGATCAGGTCCGAGATCAGGCTGACGAACAGGCCGAGCAGCGAGAAGATGAAGAGCGTCGCGAAGACGATCGGATAGTCGCGCTGGACAACGGAGAGATAGCTCAAGCGTCCCAAGCCATCGAGCGAGAAGATGTTCTCGATCAGCAGCGAACCGGTGAAGAAGGCGGAGATGAAGGCGCCGGGAAAGCCGGCGATGACGATGAGCATGGCATTGCGGAAGACATGGCCGTAAAGCACCTGCCGCTCGCTCAGCCCCTTGGCACGGGCGGTGATGACATATTGCTTCTTGATTTCCTCGATGAAGGAATTCTTGGTGAGCAGCGTCGTGGTGGCGAAGGCGGCGAGCGACAGCGAGATCAGCGGCAGAACGAGGTGCCAGAGATAATCGAGGATCTTCTGCCACCAGTTGAGATCGGCGAAATTGTCCGAGACGAGACCGCGCAACGGAAACCAGTCGAAGAAGGAGCCGCCGGCGAAAAGCACGATCAGCATGATGCCGAACAGGAAGCTTGGGACCGCATAGCCGACGATGATGACGCCGGAGGTCCAGACATCGAAGGTCGATCCGTCCTGGATCGCCTTGCGGATGCCGAGCGGGATCGAGATGGCATAGGAAAAGATCAATATCCAGATACCAAGCGAGATCGACACCGGCAATTTCTGCCCAATGAGATCGAGCACGGACGTATTGCGGAAGAAGCTCTCACCGAAATCGAAGCGGATATAGTTCCACATCATCTGCCCGAAACGCTCGAGCGGCGGCTTGTCGAAGCCGAACTGCTTGTTGAGCTTGGCGATCAGCTCGGGATCGAGCCCCTGCGCGCCGCGATATTTCGAGCCGCTATCGTCGGTCGCCTGCTGGGCCAGCATGTCCCCGCTGCCGGAAAGGCGGCCGCTGGCATTGTCGGCCTGACCGGTCAATTGCGCGATCATCTGCTCGACGGGACCGCCGGGCGCAAACTGCACGATGGTGAAGGAGATCGCCATGATGCCGACGATGGTCGGGATCATCAACAGCAGACGTCTGAGGATATAGGCACCCATCAGCCCGTCACTCCCTCAACGAGGAACATGCCTGCTCCGGCCTCAATCCATCCGTCGTTCAAATCGCTTATTCCCTTCCGCCGCGTAAAGCTCGGCGTCGTCATGTCACGCAGAAATTGCCGAATCGGCATGGGGCATTTGGAGCCAGCCAGCCCGCCATTGCAAGAGCCGCTCATTTTGCGGCGCTTTTTGACCACCACGTCTCCGGGAAGCCGAGCGAATATTCCGGCAGTTGCGGTGGTCGCTCGAACTTGTCCCAATAGGCGATGTTGACGCTCATGCGATAGAACAGCGGCACGACATAGTGATGGGCAAGCAGGACCCGGTCGAGCGCCTTCGCCGACGCATCTTTCTCCGCGACATCTTTCGCCAGGATGACCTTGGCGATCAGCGCGTCGATGCCCGGATCGGCAATGCCGGCGTAATTTCGAGAGCCCTGGCGATTGACCGAAGCCGAGCCCCAGAAATCGAGCTGCTCGTTGCCGGGATTGAGGGTCTGCCCCAGCGCGACCCAGATCATGTCATAGTCGAAGCTGCGCAACCTGTTGATATACTGCGACGGATCGACGATCCGCACGCTCGCATTGATGCCGATCTTCTTCAGGTTCTGGGTATAGGGCACCACCCATTTTTGCACAAAGGGACTGTTCAGCAGAATTTCGAAGGTGAAGGGCTGTCCCGTCTGAGCATTGACCATCTGGTTGCCCTTGAGCACATAGCCGGCATCCTTGAAGAGCGCCACGGCCTGGCGAAGATTGTCGCGGAACTTCTGCGGATCGCCGCCGACCGGGTTCGTATAAGGCGTCGTGAATACCTCCGGCGGGACTTTGTCTTTCACCTCATTGAGAAGGTCCAGTTCCTTGCCCTGCGGCAAGCCGGACGAAGCGAGCTGGGTGCCGAAGAAATAGCTGTTCACGCGGGTATATTGGTTAAAAGCGATGGAGCGGTTCAGTTCTTCGAAATCGAAAGCATAGTTCAATGCTTCGCGGACGCGCTGATCCTTGAACTGGTCGCGGCGCATATTCGGCATCAATGCCTGCATCACTCCGCTGGCACGCAGCGGGTTCGCCACTTCCTCACGCTTGACGCGGCCGTCCTTGGCGGCTGGGAAATCATAGCCGGTAGCCCAACGGCTCGCGGAGGTCTCCTGCCAGAAGTCGAAATTGCCAGCCCGGAAACCTTCGAACTGCACGTCATTATCAGTGTAGTAGGTGTAGGAAATCGAGCCGAAATTGTTTTCACCGATGTTGACGGGGAGATTCTTACCCCAATAGTCGTCGCGCCTCTCATAACGAATGGTCGAGCCCGGAGAGACGGCGACCACCTTGTACGGGCCAGAACCCATCGCCGGCTCCAGCGTCGTCCGCGTGATATCGCGCGGCTTGCCGTCAGGCCCCGTAGCCTCCCACCAATGTTTCGAAACGATCGGAAAATCGCCGAGAATGAAAGGTAGCTCGCGATTGTTCTTCACATTGAACGAGAAAGTGACATCGCGATCGCCGGTCTTTTCGGCGCGCGTCACATGCGAATAATAACTCGTTAGGAACGGATTGAGCTCCTTGGATTTCTCGAAGCTGAAAATGACGTCGTCTGGGGTGACCGGCGTGCCATCCGCCCATTTGGATTCCGCCCGTAGGCGGAACGTCGCGCTGGAAACATCATCCGGATAGGAAACGCCCTCAGCCAACAGGCCGTAAGAAGAGGAAATCTCGTCATCCGCGTGTTTCAGCAAAGTGTCGAAGGCCAGACCGACGCCCGAGGCCGGATTGCCTTTCAGCAAAACCGGGTTGAGCGTATCGAAGGTGCCATCGTCGGAAAGCTTCAGCTCCCCACCCTTCGGCGCATCCGGATTGACGTAGTCGAAATGCTTGAAGCCGGGCTGGTATTTCAGGTCGCCGAGAATGGCGGTGCCGATGCGGAATTGCGGCTCATCGGCGTTGGATGGCGCCGGCAAGGCCAGCAGGCAGAAAAGAGAAACAACCAAGCCTGCTTTCAACCGCGACAACGCCATTCATGATCCCCTGATGATTTGAATGGAATCAAGCATAAGGCAAATGAGGGCAAAAAACAGGACGGAATTGCTCACCTCTTCGCGAGGCCGCCGATAAGTACCCGATGAAATCAGGCTTTTGTCGTGGCGTCCTCCAGGCGCTTGCGCAGCATCAGGCGCAATTCGCTGACAAGGCGCCGGTCCTCGAGCGCTTCCGGTTCGTTGGCGACATTGACGGCGATGCGGATCAGTTCGAGAATGATCGCCGACATCAGGGCGACATCGTCCGTCACCGGCGGCTCGGCGCGTCGCAGGATGGAGGAAATCAGCTCCTTTACTTCCATCCGCGAGCGCAGCTTGCGATCACTCGGAATATCCCGGCGCGCGGCAAGCACCGGATATTCGGGAAACGTCTCGATGAAGGCGGCGAGCCGGTCGAAGATCGCCTCGCCGCTATCGGCCGCCGACAGGCCGCCGCTTTTTTCCGCGATCTCCTGAAACACCGCCTTCAGCCGCTCCAGCCGATCGATATGCAGTGCTTCGGCGAGCAGCGGCTTGGTCGGAAAAAATTGATAGAGCGAACCGATCGACGAATGCGCCTTTGCGGCGATCTCGGTCATCGTCGCGGCATCATAACCCTTCTCGACGAAGACCACAGCGGCGGCTTCCAAAAGTACGGCCACGCGATCATGACCGCGCCGGCGTTTGGGTGCCCGCATTTGCGGCTCGCCGGTCGATTTCTCCGCGGGTTGTCCGCTATCTGTCCCCACCCCTTACTCCCCTTTACAATCCCCAAGCTACCACTACGCTCACCTCAACCGACCCGAGACAGGCTCCGTTCACAACCCTCCGCGCGCTCCCCAACTCGCACGACAGATGGTCGAGACCACGGTCATTGTGACTGTCGGACTTTCCGCAGACTATGCCGGCACTGTCAACCGGCCCGCCAAGGAAACCCCATGATTTCCAGGGGGAGATTGCCGCCGGCCGTCGGCGACGGAATGAAGGCGGGAGACACAGGCAGCCGGAAAATCCATTCCGATTTTCGGGGTTATGCGATAGATTTCGCTGCAAATCACTTCGGCCAACGCCGGCAGCATCTCAAGGAACCATATGATTTCCCTCCTGGTTCGAACCATCAGCACCGTCAGCAAACTAGCTCTCGCCACCACGATCGGCGCCGGCCTTGTTACCGGCGATGCGCTGGCCCAGCAGGCCGGCCCGACGCCCGGCAGCGCCAAGGCGATCTTCGGCGGGGTGGCGCTGCCGACGGCAGGACCGCCGCAATCCATTGGCTTTTATGCCAAGGGCTGCCTCTCCGGCGCCGTGGCGCTGCCGACCGATGGACCGACCTGGCAGGCCATGCGCCCGTCACGCAACCGGCGCTGGGGCCGGCCGGAAATGATCGGGCTCCTGGAACGCCTGTCACGCGACGCCGCGAAAAATGACGGCTGGCCGGGCTTGCTGGTGGGCGATATCGCACAGCCGCGCGGCGGACCGATGTTCAACGGCCATGCCTCGCATCAGATCGGCCTCGACGCCGATGTCTGGCTGACGCCGATGCCGTCGCGGACGCTGACGGCGGCCGAGCGCGAAAGCCTGCCCTTCACCTCGATGCTGGCGAAGGACAAATTCCTGACCATCAACGACCGGGTCTGGACGCCGGCGCATGCCCGCCTGCTGATGCGCGCCGCCAGCTATCCCGAAGTGCAGCGCATCTTCGTCAATCCGGCGATCAAGAAGAAGATGTGCGACAGCTGGACCGGCGACCGCACCAACCTCGGCAAGCTGCGCCCGGAATATGGCCACGACTCGCATTTCCATATCCGCTTGAGCTGCCCGCCCGGCTCGGTCGGCTGCACGCCGCAGGCGCCGGTTGCCGCCGGCGACGGCTGCGACAAGACGCTCGCCTGGTGGCTCGGCCCCGAGCCCTGGGCCAAGCCGAAACCCAGCACCAAGCCGCCAGCAAAACCCCGCGAAGTCATGGTGTCCGACCTACCCAAGACCTGCCAGGCCGTGCTGGACGCCCCCTCGGTTCCCTCGGCCCGCGCCGCCACCTACGGCATCAAGGCCGCAGCGCCGACGACGGCAACAGGTGCGCAGCCGGTTTCGAGCAGCGGCACGGGCAACACGCCGCCCGGCAGCATTCCGCAGCAGTGACAATGCCAAGGTCCGATGCAGCATAGTCTGATGCGGTATGGGCCGGTCTTTCAAAGGCCGGCCTCTTGGTATAGAAGGCGGATAAATCGATTAAAAAATCCGAGACGGAGTGGGAGTTTCATGGCCGGCGGCAAATGCATCGCGCTGATCGCGCATGATCAGAAGAAGGATGCAATGGCGGAGTTTGCACGCCGCAACCAGGATGTACTTGCCGATTGGCATATCGTCGCCACGGGCACGACCGGCGGCCGCGTCCTCGACGCCTCTCCCGATCTCAAGGTCACCCGGCTGAAAAGCGGCCCGCTCGGCGGCGACCAGCAGATCGGCGCGATGATCGCCACCGGCGATATCGACATGATCATCTTCTTCATCGATCCGCTCACCCCGATGCCGCACGATGTCGACGTCAAGGCATTGACTCGGCTTGCCGTTCTCTATGACATTCCGATGGCCCTTAACGAAGCCACCGCAGACCGCCTGATCAAAACACTGAATCATTAATCCGCCTTCAGGCGGCAGACACGGACCTGTCCATGCCCGAGCTCAATCACAGCGAAGCCCCCCTGCCCTTTCCCATCCTGATCGGCGATATCGGCGGAACCAATGCGCGCTTTTCCATCGTCGTCGATGCCCATGCCGAGCCGGCGCATTTTCCGATCGTGCAAACCGCGAATTTCAAGACGATCGACGACGCGATCGAGCAAGCCCTTTCCAAGTCGGCTGTGCGGCCGCGCTCGGCGATCCTCGCCATGGCCGGTCCGGTGCGCGGCGATGAAATTCCGCTGACCAATTGCGACTGGGTGATCCGCCCGAAGACGATGATCGCCAATCTCGGCATGGAAGATGTGCTGATCATCAATGATTTTGAGGCGCAGGCGCTGGCGATCGCCGGTATTTCCGAAGAGCATCGCGCCACCATCGGCGAGATATCGGAAGGCATGGTCGCCTCGCGCGCCGTGCTCGGCCCGGGCACCGGCCTCGGCGTCGCCGGCCTCGTTCATGCGCAGCACGCCTGGATCCCTGTGCCGGGCGAAGGCGGCCATATCGATCTCGGACCACGCAGCGAGCGCGATCTGCAGATCTGGCCGCATCTGGAAACGATCGAAGGCCGCATTTCCGCCGAGCAGGTCCTCTGCGGCCGCGGCCTGCAGAACCTCTATCATGCGATCTGCAAGACCGACGGCATCGAGCCCAGCCTCAAGGAACCCGCCGATATCACGGCGCATGCGCTCGCCGAAACCAACGTTCAGGCCGAAGAGACCCTGACACTGTTCGTCACCTATCTCGGTCGTGTCGCCGGCGATATCGCGCTGGTCTTCATGGCGCGCGGCGGCGTCTATATCACCGGCGGCATCTCGCAAAAAATCCTGCCGGCGCTGCAAAAGCCGGAATTCCGTGCCGCCTTTGAAGACAAGGCGCCGCATACCGCGCTCTTGAAATCGATCCCGACGCATGTGGTCACCCACCCGCTCGCGGCACTCTCAGGCCTCACGGCCTATGCCCGCGCGCCGGCCAGCTTCGGCCTGGCAACGGATGGCCGCCGCTGGCGGCGTTGATCCAGCCGGGGCCGCAGGCAGCCTTTTTGAAAGAGCCTCCGTCCCTTATAATGATCTTGGCTCCATGGCTTGCCCCTTAACCAGTGCGGCAGGCCATCTCTAGCCAAAGCCGTCCTAACTCTTTATAGAGCCGCGAAAGCATGTGCCATGTGCGGCTCGCTTGGTTTGAGACAGGAAGCCGATTTTTGAAATCGCCCAATACCAAAAAATACAACGTCGACAGCGAAGCCATCACCGGCATGCTGAAGCGTATTGTCGCTGAAAATGGCCGTGATCATATCTGGGGTTACGCCATTGCGATCACCTGCCTGGTGCTGGTAGCGGCATCGACGGCCTATATCGCCTACATTATGAAGTGGATCATCGACGAGGCATTCGTCAATCGCAGCGTCGAAAATGCCCTGATGATCTGCGCGAGCATTTTCGCAGTCTTCGTGTTACGCGGCTTCGCAGGTTATTTCCAATCGGTTATCCTGTCCAAGATTGGCAACAACATCATAGCGCGCTACCAGCGCCGGCTCTACACCCATCTGATGACCTTGTCGGTCGGCTTCTTCAGCGAGGCACGGTCGGCACAGGTTGCCGCGCAGGTCAGTCAGAACGTCTCCGGTATCCGCGACGTCATGAACCTGACAATCACGTCGACGGCGCGCGATCTACTCACCTTCATCGGGCTGCTCGGCGTGATGGTCATACAGGACCCGTTGCTCAGTATTGCCGTCTTCATCACAGCACCGCCGTTGCTCTATGCGCTTCGCTACATCTCCAAACGCCTGCGTGCCGCAACGCGCGAGGCGGTGAACCTGAACAGCCACGTT
>DASVPC010000225.1:0-24722 GCA_036383055.1 Rhizobium sp.
GCAGGGCATGCCCGAGCCCCATCAAGGCTATACCTCGCTGATGATGCGCGGCGATGTCGCCGATGACAGCGGCGGCCCCATCATGCTGTCACCGATGGCGGAATTCTAGCGAGACAGCGGCGGCAGCCGGCGTTTGACCGGGGTTGCCTTGATCATCGACGTATTGGTTTCGGCGCGTTCCGTGATCTTGTCGAGGATACCATCGAGGTCGTTCATCGAGCGCACCACAAGCCGGCCGATAAAACAGTCCTCGCCGGTGACCTTGTCGCATTCGATGAATTCGGACGTCTCCTGAATCATGCGCTGGACCACATGCAATTGGCCGGGCAGCGGCCGGATACGGACAATCGCCTGCAACGGATAGCCGACGGCTTCCGGCGCGATATCCACCGTGAACGCCGCGATGACACCGCGCTCCTCCAGACGGCGCAACCGCTCGGCGGCGCTTGGCGAGGACAGCCCCGCCACTTCGGCCAGTTCCTTCAGCGAAATCCGGGCATTGCGCGCGAGTGCCTCCAGCATCCGCTGATCGATCACATCAAGCTCCATAGCGGCATTAGGTAGACCCATATTCCTGCCTCATATAATTAGGCACATGGCCCACAACTCTTTATTCATCCTATATCATCCAGTCACCGGCGGCAATATTATCAGGCTCAGCAAACGGGAGCCCGGACAATGAACGAGATAAGACGCGGCACGATGGAAATGACGGCGGCCATGCTGATTTCGGGGACGATCGGCTGGTTCGTGCTGATGTCCGGCCAGCCTGTCACCGGCGTCGTTTTCTGGCGTTGCCTGATCGGCGCGCTGACGCTTCTTGTCATCTGCGCAGCCATGGGCCTCTTGCGCCCCGGCATCCTCAGCCTGCGGACTTTCGCGATTGCGGTTGGCGGCGGGATCGCCATCGTTCTGAACTGGCTCTTACTGTTCGCCGCCTATTCGCACGCCTCCATTTCGATCGCCACCACCGTCTACAACACCCAGCCTTTCATGCTGCTCGGCCTCGGAGCGCTGTTTCTCGGCGAGAAGATCACGCTCACCAAGCTCTTCTGGCTGGGTCTCGCCTTTGCCGGCATGATTATCATCGTTGAAGGCAAATCCACGGAGACTGGAGCTGCGGGCAGCTATCTCATCGGCATCCTGCTCTCGCTCAGTGCCGCCTTCTTCTACGCACTGGCCGCCATTGCCGCCAAATGGCTGAAGGGCACGCCGCCGCATCTGATCGCGCTGATCCAGGTCTCGACCGGCATTCTGATGCTGGCGCCCTTTACCGATTTCTCCGCTTTGCCGCAGAGCGTCGGCGGGTGGTCGATCCTGGCGACGATGGGCATCGTCCACACCGGTCTGATGTATGTGCTGCTTTACGGCGCCATCCAGAAGCTGCCGACGCACCTGACCGGCGCGCTGTCCTTCATCTATCCGATCGCCGCCATCGTCGTCGACCGTTTCGCCTTCGGCCATGTGCTCGGCGTGGCGCAGATCATTGGCGCAGCGGTCATTCTCCTGGCAGCGGCCGGCATGAACCTCGGCTGGACGATCAGCCTGCCGCGTCATAAAAGCGGTGATCTTTCCAAGGGAACCGCCGAATGATCACCTGTTATCTCCGCTATACGATCGATCCCTACCAGCTTGCAGAATTCGAGCATTACGCCAAACTCTGGATCCCGCTCGTCAACCGGCTCGGCGGCACGCATCACGGTTATTTCCTGCCGCATGAAGGCGCCAACAATATCGCACTGGCGCTCTTCAGCTTCCCGAGCCTCGCCGACTACGAGACATATCGTCAGAGAATGGCCGAGGACGCCGAATGCCGCGCGGCCTTTGCCTATGCGGAAGAGACGCGCTGCATCCTCAGCTATGAGCGCAGCTTCATGCGGCCGGTTTTCTGATCCTACTTTGCCTAGAGTGTTTCAACGCTTCACTGAAGCGCAGAAACACTCTAGCCCTTTGCTTTTACGCAATTCCGGACGGAAAACCACAGCACACTTTTCCTGGAATTGCTCTAGTTAGGGCAGCTCTCCGATTGGCCGTCGAGGCCTTCGGTCAGCCGCTCGAAGGCGGCGCTTGGCGATGAGCCATTGCGCGTGATGTGCAAGACATAGAGCCCATCGAAATCCTTGCCATGCCATTTCGGCACCGCCTTGGCATCACCGCCATTGTCGGCCATCAGCTGGCGGGCAAGATCGACGATCTGCTTGTGCTCCCAGGCGACGAAAACGAGCTTTCCGCGATAATCCGGCTTTTCCAATGCCGCCTTCAGGCCGCCGATATCGTCATAGCCGAAGCTGGTATCGACCGGCAGACTAAGAGCGATGGCGGTCGGCTCGATGGTCGCGAGCGGGCGGACATAATCATAAGAAGCACCGGAATCGTCCTTCCGCTTCGACGGATCGGGCGCGAAGATCGCCGCCGGCTTGCCGAAGAGGCGGGTGAGCACCGGCGGCAGCGCCAGTGCTCGATTGAGCCCCTGGCAGCTAAGCTGGCCGAGGCCGGCCTCCGGTTTTTCGCCATGGCGCAGGAAGACGATCGTCTGTGTCGCCCCGTCTGCCGCCATAGCCATCGACGCGGAACCGCAGAAGGAGGCGAGACAGAACAGCCCGACAACAAGCCGCTGCCGAACCATCCGCATTACCGTTGGGCCTCGACTGCCATGCGGACGGCGAGGCCGGCCAGCACGGTGCCCATCAACCAGCGCTGCACCAACATGAAGGCCGGGCGCTGGGCGAAGAACATTGCGATGGAGCCGGCCGTCAGCGCGAAGATGGCGTTGAACGTCAGGCTGATGACGATCTGCGTGAAACCAAGAAGGATCGACTGGACGAAAACGCTGCCGGCGGCCGGATCGATGAATTGCGGCAGCAGCGAGAGGTAGAGGATCGCCACCTTCGGGTTCAAGAGGCTGGTCACCAGCCCCATGGTGAAGAGGCGGCGCTTGCTGTCCTTGGGCAACTCGCGCACCTGAAACGTCGAGCGACCGCCGGGCTTCAGGGCATTCCAGGCGAGCCATGCCAGGTAGGCAGCACCGGCAAGACGAAGCGCGTCATAGGCGAAAGGCACGGCAAAGACGAAGGCGGTAATGCCCAGCGCCGCGGACAGCATGTAGAAGACGAAGCCGCAGGCGACACCACCGAGAGAAATCAGCCCGGCCGCCGGTCCCTGCGAGATCGATCGCGACACCAGATAGATCATGTTCGGCCCCGGCGTCAGCACCATGCCGAGAGCGATCAGGGCAAAGGCGATCATGCTGGTCAGATGTGGCATCGGGGTCTCCGGCTGAGGGTCTTGTCAGAAGGTGATTTGAACTGTGGGAACAAGCTTGATTTCATGTGGCCCGGCATCGAAGCCGTCAAGCAGCATATTGTGATGGGAGACAATTGCCTCGAACGACAGCTTACCCATATCGGCGGTCGTATGGCCGTCGCTGATCAGCGTCACGTCGAAGCCGAGCGAGACCGCGCGCCGGGCAGTGGTGTCGACGCAGAATTGCGTCATGCAGCCGCCGATGATGAGGCGGGTGATACCCCTGGCACGCAGGCGCTGATCGAGATCTGTCTCGAAGAAGGAATCGCTGCTCGTCTTGTGAACCACGACATCGCCCGCCTCCGGCGCGATTTCCCGGCGCAACTGCCAGCCCTCCCCGCGCTTGGCCAGGCGATGGGCTCCCTGGCCGTCATGCTGGACGATGAAGGAGGGAATGCCGGCGGCGCGGGCCTCGCGCTTCAGCGCCGCAAGCTTGGAGACGACCGCCTCAAGGGCGGCATCGATCGCTGGCTGGCGCGCCTGCGTGCCAAGGCCGGTGAGGACGGCGTTCTGAAGGTCGATCAGGAGCAATGCGGAGGACATGAGAGCCTTGTGCAGCGTGGTTTCGACAACGTGGTTCGGCAGGCCGTTAATCCTTTGGTAGTGTATTCGCGCCGACAGCACAACCGCTTGAAAAGGCCGGAATGCTGCGATAGAGCAAGCCTCTGTCTCTGGAGGAAGATCACCATGACGCTGGCAGCCTTGCTCACCTATAGCGGCGCGCTTTTCATCGCCGCCGCCATCCCCGGCCCAGGCGTCATTGCGGTCGTCGCGCGCGCCCTCGGCTCCGGCTTTCGCGAGACCTTCTTCATGGGCCTCGGCCTCGTTCTCGGCGATATGATCTATCTGACGGCGATTATTCTCGGCCTCGCCTTCCTGGCGCAGACCTTTACCGAAGTCTTTGTCGTCATCAAGGTCGCCGGCGCACTTTATCTTGCCAACATCGCCTGGAAGCTCTGGACCACCGGGCTGATTTCCACCGATGTGACTGCGAAGAAATCGACCAGCGCCGGCATGTCCTTTCTTTCCGGCCTGCTGGTGACCCTCGGCAATCCGAAGACCATGCTGTTTTATGTTGCGCTGGTGCCGACGCTGATCGACATCGATAGCATCGGGCTTCACGACTATGCGGCACTGCTGGCTGTGACCTTCGTCGTGCTCCTGGCCGTATTCGTCCCCTATATGCTGCTGGCTTCGCGAGCTCGCGGCTTCCTGAAGAACCCGAAAGCATTGCAGGTTTTGAACCGGGCCGCCGCAGGTGTCCTTGCCGGCACGGCGGCCTTCATCGCCACCCGCGCGGCTTAAAAAAAACCTTCCCTAACGGCGCCGTTTGGGAGATTCTTTTCCCAAATGGCGCTGGAGCCCAGAGTGGGATCACTCTGGTTTCCGTTACCGTTTGATCCTATTGTGCCTTCACAATTCCAATAAAGGGAGAGCTACCCATGTCTGACACCCGCAAACCAGGCCGCGGCCGCGTCTATGCCTCGATCACCGAGACCATCGGCGACACGCCGCTCGTGCGTCTCGACAAGCTGGCCAAGGAGAAGGGCGTCAAGGCCAACCTCTTGGCAAAGCTCGAATTCTTCAACCCGATTGCCTCGGTCAAGGATCGCATCGGCGTTGCCATGATCGAGAGCCTAGAAGCCCAGGGCAAGATCACCCCCGGCCGCAGTGTGCTGATCGAGCCGACCTCGGGCAATACCGGCATCGCGCTTGCCTTCGCCGCCGCCGCCAAGGGCTACAAGCTGATCCTCACCATGCCGGAAACCATGTCGATCGAGCGCCGCAAGATGTTGGCGCTGCTCGGTGCCGAGCTGGTGCTGACCGAAGGCGCGAAGGGCATGAAGGGCGCCATCGCCAAGGCCGAGGAACTGGCCTCGACACTGCCCGACGCCGTCATCCCGCAGCAGTTCGAAAACCCGGCCAACCCGGAAATCCATCGCAAGACGACGGCCGAGGAAATCTGGAACGACACCGACGGCAAGGTCGACATCTTCGTCTCCGGCATCGGCACCGGCGGCACGATCACCGGCGTCGGCCAAGTGCTGAAGGCCCGCAATCCCGACATCAAGGTCATCGCCGTCGAGCCGGCCGATTCACCGGTTCTGTCCGGCGGCAATCCCGGCCCGCACAAGATCCAGGGCATCGGTGCCGGCTTCGCCCCGAAGATCCTCGACACCCATGTCTATGACGAGGTGATCATCGTCACGAATGACGAAGCCTTCCAACAGGCCCGCCTCGTCGCCAAGCTCGAAGGCGTGCCGGTCGGCATTTCCTCCGGTGCTGCCTTGACGGCTGCCATCAAGGTCGGCCAGCGCCCGGAAAACGAAGGCAAGACCATCGTCGTCATCATCCCCTCCTTCGCCGAGCGTTATCTGTCGACGGTTCTATTCGAGGGGCTGGGCGGCTGACGATATATTTAGCCGGATAAATTCAAGGGGCGCTACAGGCGCCCCTTTTTGTTTCAGCTACTTGCCCTCACGCCGCCGCCGTCAGCCTTTCGCCGGCGATGCGGTAGGAGATCGCCTCGGCGAGATGGATACGCCCGACCATTTGCTTGTCGTCGAGATCGGCAAGCGTCCGCGCCACCTTCAGCACACGATGATAGCCTCGGGCGGAAAACTTCATTTTCTCGGCCGCGTCGCGCAGCAATTGCAGGCCGGCGGCGTCTGGCTCGGCGATGGTTTCGATCATCGATGTCGAGCAGCGAGCGTTGGTGGAAATCCCCTTCAGGCCGGCCGCCTCGAAACGCTCACGTTGCCGCTCGCGGGCACGGGCGACACGAAGGGCGACATCGGCGCTCTTTTCCGCCGTTGCCGGCCGGATGAGATCGGCGGCGGATACGGCGGGCACGTCGATGCGGATATCGATGCGGTCGAGCAGCGGCCCGGAAATCCGGCCCTGATAATCCGAAACACAGCGCGGCCCTCGGGCGCAGGTGTGACCCGGCTCACCCGCCATGCCGCAGCGGCAGGGGTTCATCGCCGCGATAAGCTGGATGCTGGCAGGATAGGAAACGCGGTGATTGGCGCGGGCGATGATGCATTCGCCCGTTTCCAGCGGCTGGCGCAATGCGTCCAGCGCCTGCGGCGAAAACTCAGGAAGCTCGTCGAGGAAGAGAACGCCGTGATGGGCCAGCGAGGCTTCGCCCGGCCGGGCGCGCAGACCACCACCAACCAGAGCGGCCATGGTGGCGGAATGATGTGGCGTGCGATAAGGCCGGCGATCGGAGAGCTTGCCGCCGGAAAGCTGACCGGCGACCGAATGGATCATCGAGACTTCCAGCAGCTCCGCCGTCGATAGCGGCGGCAGGATGGACGGCAGGCGCGAGGCCAGCATCGACTTGCCGGAACCGGGCGGCCCGACAAAAAGCAGATTATGCCCGCCGGCCGCGGCCACCTCCAGCGCCCGCTTGGCGCTCTCCTGCCCCTTGATATCGGCGAGATCGGGGAAATTGGCCGCGGTTGCGCGGATGGCCGGTTCGGGGCGCGACAGGACCTGGGTTCCACGGAAATGATTGGCGAGCGCGATCAGGCTGCGCGGCGCGAGGATATCGATCTCAGCGCCGGCCCAGGCGGCCTCGGGACCGCTTTCGGCCGGGCAGATCAGGCCCTTGCCCATGGCATTGGCGGCAATTGCAGCCGGTAGTGCGCCTGCGACCGGCGCGATCGTGCCGTCGAGATTGAGTTCGCCAAGAACGGCATAGGCCGATAGCGCATCCGCCGGAATGGCACCCAGCGCCGCCATCAGTCCGAGCGCGATCGGGAGATCGAAGTGACTGCCCTCTTTCGGCAGATCGGCGGGGGCGAGATTGACCGTCACCTTCTTCGGCGGCAGTGCCAGACCGGAGGCATGCAGTGCCGCCTGTACGCGCTCGCGGCTTTCGGCCACCGCCTTGTCAGGCAGGCCGACGATATGCATCAGCACCTTGCCGGGCGCGATCATCACCTGCACTTCGACGGGAACGCCTTCAATGCCCTGAAACGCAACCGTGCTGACGCGCGCCACCATGCTCTATCCCCTGTGCCGCAAGCTTTTTACGCTAGCAATCCGCGATTTTCGGCTGAGTATGATCTTGTCCGAAAACCGCTTTACACTTTTCGGGATCATTCTCTCGCGGGTTGCAGGTTACAACCTTGCACGGAAAAAGGAATAAAACAAGAACAATAAACGAACAAATCTACTGTCGCACGAGATGTTACGACAGCAAGTTGTAATATAAGAACAAAATAAGACGAGAGCGCTGAAATCAGGCGCGCTTGGATTCGATCGCATCCCAGAGCAGGCTGGCGATATCGGCGCCGCCGAAGCGCTTGACCTCGCGGATGCCGGTCGGCGACGTCACGTTGATCTCCGTCATATAGTCGCCGATGACATCGATGCCGACGAGGAGGAAGCCCCGCGCCTTGAGCGCCGGACCGATGCGGGCGCAGATTTCCTGTTCGCGCGCCGTCAGCTCCGTCGCCTCGGCGCGGCCGCCGACATGCATGTTGGAGCGGCTGTCATGTTCGGCCGGCACGCGGTTGATGGCGCCGACCGGCTCGCCGTCGACGAGGATGATGCGCTTGTCGCCCTTGCGGACATCCGGCAGATATTGCTGGGCGATGAAAGGCTCGCGGAAGAGCTGGCCGAACATTTCCAGCAGCGAAGAAAGATTGCGGTCGTCGCGGGTCGAATGGAAGACGCCGGCGCCGCCATTGCCGTAAAGCGGCTTCAGGATGATATCGCCCATCTCCTCGCGGAAGCGGCGGATTTCGCCGGCATCGCGGGTGATCAGCGTCTTCGGCATCAGATCGGCGAATTCGGTGACGAAGATCTTTTCCGGCGAATTGCGCACCCAGGCCGGATCGTTGACCACGAGCGTCTTCGGATGAATGCGCTCGAGCAGATGCGTCGATGTGATATAGGCCATATCGAAGGGCGGATCCTGGCGCAGCAGCACGACATCCATGGTCGAGAGATCGACGCGCTCGGGCTCGCCAAGTTCGAAATGGTCGCCCTTGACGTCGCGCAGGATCATCGGCTCGACCGAGGCATAGATCGTGCCGTCGCGCATGCTGAGACGCTCGGGCGTGTAGTGGAAGAGCTTGTAGCCGCGGTTCTGGGCCTCCAGGCTCATGGCGAACGTCGAGTCGCCCGCGATGTTGATGCCCTGCACATGGTCCATCTGGACCGCAACATTCTTGATCTTCGCCATGATTTGCCCTCGCTCGAATTCGCCGACAGATTTAGGTCGCCCGGCTTTCAAACGCAACGGCTATTGACGGCATCAGGCGGCGATACCCTGTGCACCACCCTGCCGCACGAGATTGCGCAGGCGATAAGCCATGGTCAGCGGCTTCGGGAAAGGCTTGCGGCAGAAGGCGACCTTGCGCACATAGCGGTCGATGCGCCACGTCGCCCATGTGCCCCCGGCAAAATAGGCGACGTCGCCAGCGCCAAGCAGGCGCTCGACGCCGTCCTCGGTGGTGATGTGCACCTCGCCTTCGAGGATCATCACGGTTTCGTCCCAGCCGAAATGCCAGCGGAATTCACCCGCCGTGCAATCCCACAATGCCGTCAGCGCGGCATCGTCCTGCCCGCGGGAATGCTCGGCAAGACGGGCGACCGGTGCGCCGGCCAGGACCCAGGAGGGCTCGATCGGCGACGGCTTCATATCCATCTCGCCGGCAGCACCAGCCACGAAGTTTTTCGACTGCGGCAATGCCGCGACAACCGGCACGGCACGGGCGGCAAAGGCCGCCATGCTCGCCAACATCAATTTCAAGACCATGCAATCCCCCAATTCCATGCGCGTCTCTGCCTTCATGACAGAGAAGGGTAACGGCACGGTTCAGGAAAAGCCCCGCATTTTAATGGTTGCGAGACTTAGACGGCAAAACCCTCGATGGTGCAGACGATCATGTCGTGATCGGAAAGCGGCTTGCCAGCCCCATCCAGCGAGGAGACCAGATGGCTCTCGCCGATCCTCAGGCCCCGACTCAGGAACCAGTCGAGCTTCATGGCGCGGTCGGGAAAGCGGGTGATGAGGCTCGGGCGCGTGCTCGTCTGATCGAGCGGCCCGCCATGGCATTCGAAACCACGATCCTCTGCCATCGCGAAAAGAGTATCCGTCCTGAAATCGCCGCCGGTGTGATTGCCGGTGTTGAGATCGCCGCCGATCAGGATCGGCAGGCCGGGGGCATAGGCCTCGACGGCGGTGATCAGCGCCGCCATCTGGCGCTCGCGATAGGCGGATGTGGCGACACTTTCGAGATGCACCGAGACGGCAACGAAGGGACCGGCTTCGGTCTCGACAATGGCGCCGATGGCGCAGCGCTCGCCGACACGCGGCTGCTCGTTGCTGTCCTTGAACCAGACGGCCTCGCCCGGCAGGCGGAACAGGAAGACGTCCTTCAGCGCCGTCGAGGCCATCAACGCATTGCCATGAAAGCCCTTTTCGTTGAAGTCGTCCCTGCAGAAGGAACGCTCGATCTCAGAACCGAGGCTGAGTTCGAGGAATTCGACGCCATAGGCGTAGTTCATGCCCAACTCGCTGGCGACGATGGCGGTCGGGTCGTCCTGCGCGGTGCGCGCCATGCCCTCGTCCATCTCGGAGAGCAGGACCAGTGGCGCTCCCGTTGCCTGCAGCTTGGTGGCGGATTCGAGGGGAAAAAGGCAGCGCTCCAAGTTCCAGGCCGCGACGGTGAAGGGGAAGGCAAGCGGCTGTCTCTGGCCAGCCATACCGCCGACACGCACGGTGTTCATGCAATCGAGCGAGGCCAGCGTCGCGGCGTGGATATCGGGGGTCTTTTCCAGGGAGATGAAGCTTTGACGCTCCTCCTGCGAAGGAACGGCGAAGGCGGAAACGGTGCTGCGGATCATGATGTGGCCTGTCGAGATGAGACTAAGACGCCGATGCCCTTGGAGCGATAGGGCGCGGATCGTCCGGCAATAGGCGCGTTTTATGACGGCTCCGTGATACCAGCCTCAAAAAGCGTCCTGAAAATGCCGGGGCCAACGGCCGGGCAGGGTGGCGACGATGTCGTAGCGCTGCGATAGCAGGGCGTAGTCCGGCTGGCGGGCAAGCCAGAGGTCGCTTGCGGCACGGATGCGTTTCTGCGCGGAAAAGGAGACGGCATCGATCGCCTCCTGCTCGCCGCGCCGCGCCTTGACCTCGACGAAGACGGCGAGATCGCCCTTCCGGGCGATGATGTCGATTTCACCAAGCTTGGTACGATGTCGGATGGCGACAATGCGGTAGCCCTTGAGCAGCAGGAAAACAGCGGCGAGATATTCGGAGATGTGGCCGCGACGCCAGGCTTTCTGACGCTTCAGCTTTCCGCTCGTCTCACCGCTCATAGTGTTTCACTCGGGCTGTGCCTTCATGTCGAGCAGGCGCTGATAGAGGTCCTTGCGCGGTAGGCCGGTCAGGCGCGCGGCTTCCGCCGCAGCCTTGGCGGTCGGCATCGTCTTGGAGAGATCGCGAAGCATGGCTTCGATATCGGCTTCCGGCGTGACGCTTTCCGCCGGCGGGCCGACGAGCCAGACGATCTCACCCTTGACGTTGTCGACCGCGTCGTAAAATGCGGCGAGTTCGGCGAGCGTGCCGCGGCGGAACTCCTCGAAGGTCTTGGTCAACTCGCGGCCGACGGCGCCACGGCGCTCTGCGCCTAGCACATCGGCGGCGACGGAAAGCGTGGCGGCGATCCGGTGCGGCGATTCAAAGAAGATCAGCGTGGCGGGAACGCCGGCGAGTTCCGTCAGCCGGTCGCGCTTGCCCTTGTCCTTGGTGGGCAGGAAGCCAGCGAAAAGGAAGGCATCGTTGGGGAGGCCAGAGCCGACGAGTGCCGCGAGCGGCGCCGAGGCGCCGGGAATGGGCACGACGCGGTATCCAGCCTCGATCGCTTGGCTCGCCAGCCGGTAACCGGGATCGGAGACCAGCGGCGTACCCGCATCGGAGACCAGCGCCACCGAGCGGCCGGCCTCCAGCGCCTGCAGCAGGCGTGGACCAACCTCGTCGGCATTATACTCATGATAGGCATAGGGCCGGTTCTGGATGCCGTAGCGGTCGAGCAGAACGCGAGTGACGCGGGTGTCCTCGCAGGCAAGCACATCGGCCCCCGCCAGGGTTTCCAGTGCCCTGAGCGTGATATCGCCGAGATTGCCGATCGGGGTCGCGACAAGATAGAGCGCCGGCTCGAGGGGACGGGCGGGAACCGTGTGGTTATGCAAGCGGAAGCTGCGCGTTCCGCCGCTGGGATGTTCTTCGTTCATGCCTGTCCTGAATTCGCCTTGGATTCATCGCCTTTATGGGCGAGGCGTCGTCTTACGGCAAGTGCACAGCAAATCCTGTGAGCTTTGCCCATCAAATACTGAAATGACGCGCCGCACGCCCCGATGCCTCTTGCATTCGCATGCTGAGTTCTGTCATTTTGCCCGTCCAATCTTCGGGGCGATCCCTTCGGGGCCGCTCGGAACCATATCCTTCGGGCGCGTCGGACCGCCCGGGCAGTCACGGTCGAAAGCGGTAGCATCCATGCGTATTACAATTGAGCGGTCGAACCTCCTGAAATCGCTGAACCACGTCCATCGCGTGGTCGAGCGTCGTAACACGATCCCGATCCTGTCCAACGTATTGCTCAAGGCCGAGGGCGCGAACCTCGACATGAAGGCGACCGACCTCGATCTGGAAATCACCGAGGCCACCCCCGCCAATGTCGAGCAGGCCGGCGCCACCACCGTTCCGGCGCATCTTCTCTACGATATCGTGCGCAAGCTGCCGGATGGTTCGGAAGTGCTTCTCGCCACCAATCCTGACGGCGGCTCGATGACCGTCGCCTCCGGGCGCTCGAAATTCTCGCTGCAATGCCTGCCGGAATCCGATTTTCCGGATCTCACCGCTGGCAGCTTCAGCCATTCCTTCAAGCTGAAGGCAGCGGACCTGAAGATGCTGATCGACCGGACGCAATTCGCGATTTCCACCGAAGAGACACGCTATTATCTGAACGGCATCTTCTTCCATACGATCGAAAGCGAAGGCGACCTGAAGCTGAGAGCCGTTGCCACCGACGGTCATCGCCTCGCCCGCGCCGATGTCAGCGCCCCCTCAGGCTCGGAAGGCATGCCGGGCATCATCATCCCGCGCAAGACGGTCGGCGAGTTGCAGAAGCTGGTCGATAGCCCCGATGTCATCGTCACGGTCGAAGTGTCCGACGCCAAGATCCGCACGACGATCGGCTCGATCGTCATGACATCGAAGCTGATCGACGGCACCTTCCCCGATTATCAGCGCGTCATCCCGACCAACAACGACAAGGAAATGCGGGTCGATTGCCAGTCCTTCGCCCAGGCCGTCGACCGCGTCTCCACCATTTCCTCGGAGCGCGGCCGCGCCGTGAAGCTGGCACTGTCAGACGGTCAGCTGCTGCTGACGGTCAACAATCCGGATTCGGGAAGTGCGACGGAAGAAGTCGCCGTCGGCTATGACACCGACGCAATGGAAATCGGCTTCAACGCGAAATACCTGCTCGATATTACCGCGCAGCTGTCCGGCGACGCCGCGATCTTCCTGCTTGCCGATGCCGGCTCGCCGACGCTGATCCGCGACACGGCCGGCGATGACGCCCTTTATGTTTTGATGCCGATGCGCGTCTAGCGAAACCAAAGCGTCCTTCCCGCGTTCTCATGGACACGGGAAGGACGCTTTTATTTTAACGCGCGTTGATTGCGACATTTTCTTTTGTTATTGCGTCACAGTATTGCAAGATTAGACATCAGCGATATGTGAGTCGTAACTGTAAAACTGGTGGGGGAGAGCATGGCGCTGCGTCTCAAGGAACGGCTTGGCAAGAAATTCGATGAGGAGATCCGTTTCTTCAAAGGCATGATGCAGGGGCCAAAAACAGTCGGTTCGATCGTTCCGACATCGTCGATTACCGCGCGCAAGATGGCGAGCGTCATCAACTTGCAATCCGGTCTGCCGGTGCTGGAACTCGGCCCTGGAACCGGCGCGATCACCAAGGCGATCCTGGCGCGCGGCGTCGAGCCGAATAATCTCGTTGCCATCGAATATTCCACCGACTTCTTCAATCACCTCGTCCGCCGTTATGCCGGCGTCAACTTCATCAACGGCGACGCCTTCGATCTCGACACGACGCTCGGCGTGCTGCGTGGACAGACCTTCGATTCCGTCATTTCCGGCATTCCGCTGCTGAATTTCCCGATGAAGGCGCGCGTCGCCCTGCTCGAGAGCCTGCTGGACCGCATGCCGCCCGGCCGCCCGGTCGTGCAGATTTCCTACGGTCCCGTCTCGCCGATCATCGCCCGGCCGGATCGCTACCATATCCAGCATTTCGACTTCATTGTCCGCAACATCCCGCCGGCGCAGCTCTGGATCTATCGGCGCGGCTGAATGGCTGCGAAAAGCCATCTTGCCATCACCTCTCGATAGGACATATTTCGGCTCCGAAGTTCCTCCCGCAAAACAGGATCCCGTTGCCGATGTTCGCTGTCTACATCACTCATCCTCAGGTACGCATCGACCCCACGGTTCCGGTGCCGGAATGGGGGCTATCCGAGATCGGCGCAGCGCGGGCACAACTGGCGGCGACACAGGACTGGGCCGGCAAGCTCGGCCTGATTGTTTCCAGCGCCGAACGCAAAGCGATCGAGACCGCGGAGGCCCTGGCGACGGCAAGCGGCACGGCGATTGAGATCATCGAAGCCACGCATGAGAACGACCGCAGCGCCACCGGCTTTCTCGCCCCTCCGGAATTCGAAAAAGCGGCGGACTGGTTTTTCGCCCATCCGCACGAAAGCTTCAAAGGCTGGGAGCGCGCCATCGATGCGCAGACGCGGATCGTTTCCCAGGTGAACACCGTTCTTGCGCGGCATGATCCGCTAATACCCATCGCCTTCGTCGGTCATGGCGGCGTCGGCACGCTGCTGAAATGCCACCTTGAAGGCAAGCCGATCGCGCGCCAGGGTGATCAACCACCGGGCGGCGGCAATCTTTTCGCATTCGATCTTGCGAAGCGCGCCGTCTCATGCGACTGGACGCCTATGGAAAATTGGCAAGGATGGGCTTGAGATGACCGCGCGCGACCGCTTGATCGTTGGACTGGATGTTCCAAACCTTCAGGAGGCCGAAAAGGTCGTCAGCGTCCTCGGCGACGATATTCTCTACTACAAGATCGGCTATCAACTGGCCTTTGCCGGCGGGCTGGAATTTGCCCGCGACCTTGCCCGGGACGGCAAGAAGATCTTCCTCGACATGAAGCTGCTCGACATCGACAACACCGTCGCCTCCGGCGTCGAGAACATCGTCAAGATGGGCATGTCGATGCTGACGCTGCATGCCTATCCGAAGGCGATGAAGGCGGCCGTTGCGGCTGCGAAAGGCTCCGACCTCTGCCTGCTCGGCGTCACCGTGCTAACCTCGATGGACGAGGAAGACCTGATTGCTGCGGGATACGAATACGACCCGCATACGCTGGTGCTGAAGCGCGCCGAACAGGCGCTGCTTGCCGGCATGGGCGGTATCGTCTGCTCGGCCGAGGAAGCCTCGGCCGTGCGCAAGATCATCGGCCCCGATATGGCGCTGGTCACCCCCGGCATCCGCCCTGCCGGCAGCGACAAGGGCGACCAGAAGCGCGTGATGACGCCGGCGGAAGGCATCAGGGCCGGATCGAGCCATCTCGTGGTGGCACGACCGATCGTCAAGGCGGCCGATCCGAGAGAGGCCGCCCGCGCCATTCTCGTGGAAATGGATGCCGCGCTCTAATTTCAGGATACAGGGAGGCCTAGATGGTAAAGGGATACTGGATCGCACGCGTGGATGTTCGCGATGCCGAGCGCTACAAAGATTATGTTGCCGCGGCCAAGCCGG
The DNA here is from genome assembly GCA_036383055.1 of Rhizobium sp. Classification (GTDB taxonomy): domain Bacteria; phylum Pseudomonadota; class Alphaproteobacteria; order Rhizobiales; family Rhizobiaceae; genus Rhizobium. The sequence continues at coordinate 15,173 of DASVPC010000225.1, forward strand.
CTTTCGAGCGATACGGCGCCAATTTTCTGGCGCGCGGCGGTGCTTTCACGCCGCTGGAAGGTCAGGCGCGCAGCCGTAACGTCGTCATCGAATTCCCGTCGTTGCAACATGCCGTCGATTGCTACAACTCGCCGGAATACCAGATCGCCGCCAAAATCCGCCAGGAAGTGGCGGACGCGGAAATGGTTGTCGTCGAAGGCGTTTAACGCATTCAAAAAGCAACTCGACGATGCGGCGCGATGGCACTTCACCTCAGCCCTCGGATCGGCTAAGACGAAACCAGATCAGCCCCATCTAAGCCTTTCGAGGAGCCTGCCATGACCCTGTCCAACCTTCCGCCGCTCGTGACCGTGTTCGGAGGATCAGGTTTCATCGGGCGGCATGTCGTACGCGCGCTCGCCAAGCGCGGCTACCGCATCCGTGTCGCCGTTCGCCGCCCCGATCTCGCCGGTTACCTGCAGCCGCAGGGCAATCTCGGCCAGATTTCGATCGTCCAGGCTAACCTGCGCTACCGCAACTCCATCGACCGCGCCGTCGAAGGCGCGCAGCATGTGGTCAACTGCGTCGGCATTCTCGCCGAAAGCGGCCGCAACACGTTCGACGCCGTGCAGGAATTCGGCGCCAAGGCCATAGCTGAAGCCGCGCGCGGCGTCGGCGCTTCGCTGACCCATGTCTCCGCCCTCGGCGCCAACGCCAATTCGCCCTCCGCCTATGCCCGCACCAAGGGCCGCGCCGAAGCCGCCATCCTGTCGATCAAGCCGGATGCCGTCATCCTGCGGCCGTCGATCGTCTTCGGACCGGAAGACGGCTTCTTCAACAAGTTCGCCGACATGTCGCGCTCGGCACCCTTCCTGCCGCTGATCGGCGGCGGCAAGACGAAGTTCCAGCCCGTTTATGTCGAGGATGTCGCCGAAGCCGTTGCTCGCGGCGTCGACGGTAAGCTGAAGGCCGGCACGATCTATGAACTCGGCGGCCCGGAAGTGCTGTCCTTCCGCGAATGTCTCGAGACCACGCTTGCGGTCATCAACCGCAAGAAGCCGCTTGTCTCCCTGCCGTTCAGCTTCTTTTCCACGATCGCCAGCATCACCTCGCTGTTGCCGCTCATCGCGCCGCCGATCACCTCCGACCAGGTGACGCTGCTGAAGAGCGACAACGTCGTTTCCAAGGAAGCGGAAGCCGAGGGACGGACACTGAAAGGCATTGGTCTGCTGCCGACGCTCCTCATCTCCGTGCTGCCGTCCTATCTGGTGCGCTACCGTCCGCAGGGCCAGTTCACCGGTTCCGGCAAGGCTGCCTGACGCGTCCATAATTTGAGAAATTCAAGCGCCGTCTGGTTCCGTCCAGGCGGCGTTTTCGTTTCTACGGCCACACTTTTGCCTTGAAAGCATACCCCTCGCCGGCTTGATTCACAGCCTGGCGTTGCCGAAAAGACGCACCCTGAAAATAGTAGCATTAACGTCAAATTTAACATGAAGATTTATTGCTATTGGTCACATCACTGACTAACACAACCGCGCGTCCAGAGGCTCACCCAAGGAGCCAATTCGTGGCGCGCTCTACTTCTGCGGAAAGGCATTTTTCGATGGGCAAGTCTATCGCGCTTCTGTTTGCGTGCGCGGCACTGGTGATCCTCGCGGGCTCGTTCATGGCTCGTGGCAGCATCGCTTCGGTCAAGGGTGAATGCACACCGACCTATGGCGTCGATCCCTGCACGACAGGCTCCATCGACGCTTCATCCTCGAACTGATCGAGCATGAAAAAGGCCGGTTTTCACCGGCCTTCATTGTCTTCAGCTTTTGATATACGTCTCGTCACTCAGCCGACGGTGTAAAGCCCGATCAGGCCAAGGATGCCGACGCCGATGCGCCACCATGCGAAGGGAGCGTAGCCGCGGCGCGAGACGAAGTCGAGCAAGGCCCGAACCACGAACAGCGCGGTGATAAAGGCGGCGACAAAACCGATGACGATCAGCTGGCCGTCGGCGAAGCTGAGGTCGTTGCGGCTCTTCCAGAGATCCAGCGTGAAAGCGCCGACCATGGTCGGCATGGCGAGGAAGAAGGAAAATTCGGCCGCCGAGCGCTTGTCCGCACCGAGCAGCAGGGCGCCGACGATAGTCGAGCCGGAGCGCGAGGTGCCCGGGATCATGGCCAGGCACTGGAAGAAACCGATCTTGATCGCCATCGGCCACGAGAAATCGTAGGCGCTGGTATATTTCGGCTTGAACTCGATCCTGTCGATGACGAGCAGGACGATGCCGCCGAGAATGAGCGAGATACAGATGAGAACGGGCGTCTCGAACAGTACTCCCTTGATGAAATCATGGGCGAGCGCACCGATGACCGCGGCCGGCAGAAAGCCGAAGAGAATGGCCAGCACGAAATGCCGCGCCTTGACGCTGACCGGCAGGGCCTTGGCGATTTGAACGAGGCGGTTGAAATAGACGAGCAGGATGGCGAGAATCGCACCGAGCTGGATCAGAACTTCGAAGGTACCTGCGGATTTGAAGCCGAGAAAATGTCCAATCAATATCAAATGGCCCGTGGAGGAGACGGGAATAAACTCCGTAAGGCCTTCCACGAGGCCCAAAACCAGCGCGATAATAATTTGTTCAGCCATATTGTGTCCTTTGTCAAACGGCGGGGCGGCCCGATTCGCTTGTGTTAACTAGGCCAAGCTCCTATAGCTTCAACCGATGACGCATGACTAGGGTCGCAATCATGACGAACCCGAACCGCCTTTAAGCATCAATCACAAAAGCCCGAGTATCAATGCCGACGCTGTATCATCACTCCATGTCATCTCCGTCACGGTTCGTCCGTCTGATCCTGACCGAATACGGCTATCAGACAGAGCTGATCGAGGAACAGACATGGGAAAAGCGACGCGACTTCCTGGCGCTCAACCCGGCCGGCACCCTGCCGGTCTATGTTGACGACAGCATGCGGGCGCTCTGCGGCGCGACCGTGATTTCCGAATATCTCGACGAGACCCATGGCGTGCTGAAGCGCGACCGCCGGCTTCTGGCGGAAGATCCGTTCCAGCGCGCGGAAATCCGCCGGCTGACGGAATGGTTCATGCAGAAGATGGAACAGGACGTGACGCGGCCGCTGGTGCGCGAGCGGGTCTACAAGCTGCAGATGACCGCCGATCAGGGCGGCGGCGCGCCCGATTCCAAGCTGATGCGAATGGCGCGTGGCAATATCCGCCAGCATATGAAATATCTCTCCTGGCTCGCAGGCTCCAGGCAATGGCTCGCCGGCGACCGGCTGAGCTATGCGGATCTTGCCGCAGCCGCCTCGATTTCCGTTCTCGACTATCTTGGCGAAATCGACTGGGCGGAATCGCCCGTCGTCAAGGAATGGTACCAACGGATGAAATCGCGTCCGTCCTTCCGCCCGATCCTGGCGGAGCGCGTGCGCGCTATCACCCCGGTATCGCACTACGCCGACCTGGATTTCTGACGAGGGCTCGATATGCCCGAAGACCGTGCAGCGGAAAAGGAAAGCAGGCGGCGGCAGAGGCTGACCGCTTTTCTGCGCGACGAAGCACGGGCGCAGGGCTTCGACCTCTGTCGCATCACCCGGCCGGACGCCATTTCCGAGGCCAGTGTCAGGCTCGACCAGTTCCTGGAGCAGGGCTACCACGGCACCATGGCGTGGATGGAAGAGACCCGCGAGCGCCGCGGCGATCCGCGCATGCTCTGGAGCGATGTGCGCTCCATCGCCGTCTTCGGCCTGAATTACGGCCCTGACGAAGATCCGCGCGGCATTCTAGAGAAACCGGATAAGGCGGCCATCTCGGTCTATGCCCGCAATCGCGACTATCACGATGTCATCAAGGGCCGGCTGAAGGAGATCGCCACCCGCTTTGCGGCGCGCTCGCAGGAAGACGTCAAGGTCTTCGTCGATACCGCCCCGGTCATGGAAAAGCCGCTGGCGGCGGCTGCCGGGCTCGGCTGGCAGGGCAAGCACACCAATCTCGTCAGCCGCACGCATGGCTCCTGGCTGTTTCTGGGCTCGATGTTCACCACCGCCGATCTGGAGCCGGACCAGCCTGAGATCGATCATTGCGGCTCTTGCCGCGCCTGCCTCGACGCCTGTCCGACAGCCGCCTTCCCGGCGCCCTACCAGCTCGATGCGCGCCGCTGCATCTCCTATCTTACCATCGAGCATAAAGGACCGATCGACCCGCTGCTCCGACCGCTGATCGGCAATCGCATCTATGGCTGCGACGACTGTCTTGCCGCCTGTCCCTGGAACAAATTCGCCAGTACCGCGTCCGAGATGAAGCTCGTTGCTCGCGAAGACCTCAAGGAACCCCCGATCGCCTTCCTGCTTGATCTCGACGATGCCGCCTTTCGCACCTTCGTCAGCGGCTCACCGGTCAAGCGCATCGGCCGCGACCGCTTTGTCCGCAATGTGCTGATCGCCGCCGGCAATTCCGATGATCGCACCTTGATCGCAGCCTGCCGTCGTCTCTCCGGCGATCCCTCGCCGGTGGTGCGCGGCATGGCCATCTGGGCGCTGTCGCGGTTGATGACGGCTGGCGAATTCCTCGCTTTTGCGGCAGAAAGAACCGACGAGCCGGACGCGGATGTTCGCGCCGAATGGAAACTGGCGGGAGTGGCATGATGCATGCGATGATTTTCGGCTGCGGCTATTCGGGAACCGCCATCGCCAAGGCCTTCGCCGGCTCCGGTGTCCGCATCACCGGCACGACCCGCTCGGCGGACAAGGCCGATCTTCTCACCAGTCAAGGCGTGGAAGCCTTCGTCTTCGACGGCGAGACGCTCGACCCCGCGCTCGCCGAGGCGATGAAATCCGCCACACACCTTATCCAATCGATCGCTCCGGGTACCGCGGGCGATCCGCTGCTGAGGCTGGCGCAACTCAAGCTCAGCATGCTGATGCCGAAACTCGAATGGGTTGGATACCTTTCCACCGTTGGCGTCTACGGCGATCACAAAGGCGCGTGGATCAACGAAGAGACGTCACTGCATCCGGTTTCCAGCCGCTCCGTCGAGCGCGTCGAGGCGGAGGATGGCTGGCTGCGCGTCGGTGCCCGGCTTGGCATTCCGGTCGCCGTGCTCAGGCTTGCCGGGATCTATGGTCCCGGCCGCAACGCCTTCAGCAATCTGGAAAAGGGGACGGCGCGGCGACTGATCAAGGCCAACCAGGTCTTCAACCGCATCCGTGTCGAAGATATCGGCGCCTGCGCCAGGTTCCTCTCCGACCGTCGTCTCGGCGGCATCTATAATGTCACCGACAACGAGCCGACCGCGCCGCAGGATATCATTGTCGAAGCGGCCCGCCTGATGGGCGTCGAGCCGCCGCCGGAACAGCCTTTCGAGACGGCGGAACTGACGCCGATGGCCCGTTCGTTCTATGGCGAGAACAAGCGCGTTTCGAACGCAAAACTGCGCGCCCTTGGCTTCCTTTTCCGCTATCCTGAATACCGTATGTCGCTCGCCGAATTGTGGGCTTCGGGACGCTGGCGCGGCTGAATAAGCCTCGATTTATCACAGCCATTTCGCACGAAAATTCCTACTAAGCCACCCAATCTAGTTCAATTTGCTCCGCATTTGTGGTTAACGATCTCTAAAATTGCACAAATGCGGCAGCGATTATGGCAAAGTCGGAAAATTATTTTTTCGATTTTCGTGATCTTTCGCATCACGCTGCAGGTCCAAGAAAATTTATTCAGTTTTTAACTGATTTCATTAGGTTTTTTCCAAGAACTGACTTTTTCGGTACCTCGTCATATTAATTGCCAGGAATCACGAATGTTACAGTCTGTAATATTCCGTGATCATCAGAGGCACTTTTTCGCCATTTTTCGCCCGATTTAAGCCCGCACCGCCTGCTGGGCGCAAGTTCAATTGCTTGAGGGAAAAATCGGTTTGAAGAAAATCAATCGTGCTATTGCGATCGCCGCGACTATATCCGCCTCTTTTGCTGTCCTCTCTACGGATGCATTTGCAGCAACGGGATGCGGGGGTGCATCATGGTACGGCGGAACCACCAAGACTGCTTCCGGGGAACGGATGAATTCCTCCCGTCTTACTGCCGCTCATCGCTCGCTTGCCTTCGGCACACGTCTGAAGGTCACCAACCGCAATAACGGCCGCAGCGTCGTTGTTCGCATCAACGACCGCGGACCTTTCATTCGGGGCCGGGTACTCGATCTTTCCCGTGCAGCCGCACAGGATATCGGCATGGTCTCCTCCGGCACGGCCAAGGTCTGCTACGAAATCGTCGCTTCCAGGTAATCCGCGAATTCGCCGGTAACGATCCGGCGTTTTGGCGTAATGCTTGCTCTCTCCGTCAATCGCGGCTACCACGCGGTTGAGACGTCTCAATAATCTGCCGCCGCGTGCTATATATCCGTGCGGATTGATGAGGTGTCAGCGACATCGTGATGAGCGCATGTGCCCTTCCGACTATCGATCGTGATTTTCGGAGCCATGTGCCGAGCAGGAGAGTAGTGAATGCGTTTGGGCGGCCGGCTGCAGGGTGCCATCGAAGTTCTTGCCGATATCGAAACGCGCAAGCGACCGGTGGCCGATGCCCTGAAGGATTGGGGCCTTGCCCATCGCTTCGCCGGTTCCGGCGACCGGGCCGCGATCGGCAACATCGTCTATGACGCCCTGCGCATGCGGCTGTCGCATGCCTGGCTGATGGGTGACGACAGTCCGTCCGCACTTGCTCATGCCGTCCTCTTCCGCCAATGGGGCCTGACGCCCGAAGCGCTGGCCGCCGAACTCGACGGCGACAAGTTCGCGCCGGAAGCACCGAGCGCCGAGGCGCTGGCCGCCTTTGCCGCCCGCAAGCTCGATGACGCCCCCCGCCATATCCAGGGCGATATCCCCGAATGGGTCGAACATTCCTTCCAGCAGGCTTTCGGCGACAGCTGGCTTGCCGAGGCGCAGGCGCTCGCCGAGCGGCCGACGCTCGATCTGCGCGCCAACGCGCTGAAGGCCAGCCGCGACAAGGCGGTCAAAGCACTGGAGCGCGCCGGAGCGCAGGCCTCGAAGATCGCCCGCAACGGCATCCGCATTCCCGCCGGCGAGGGCGCATCGCGCCTGCCGAACGTCACCGCCGAGCTTTCCTTCCAGAAGGGCTGGTTCGAGGTGCAGGACGAGGGCTCGCAGATCGTTGCCGATCTCGTCCTACCGCAGGAGGGCGACCAGGTGCTCGATTACTGCGCCGGCGGCGGCGGCAAGACGCTCGCCATGTCGGCGGCGATGCACAATAAGGGTCAGGTTCACGCCTATGATACCGATCGCCGGCGGCTGGCGCCGATCATCGAGCGATTGAAGCGTGCCGGCACGCGCAATGTCCAGGTTCACGACGAGCGCAACGCCCTGCTTGCCCTACGCGGCAAGTTCGACAAGGTGCTGGTCGACGCGCCCTGCACCGGCACCGGCACCTGGCGCCGCCGTCCCGACACGAAATGGCGGCTGACGCAGAAGAACCTCGACGAGCGCATCAGCCAGCAGCAGGAAGCGCTGGCCCAGGCCGGCGAATTCGTCCGCCCCGGCGGTGCATTGCTCTATGTCACCTGCTCCGTCCTGCCGGACGAAAACGAGACGCAGGTCAACCGCTTCGCCGCCAACAATCCGGAGTTCGAGGTGGTCGAGGCGTTGAGCTCCTGGGAAAAGCTGTTCGGCAACGATGCGCCGAAGCCGCGCTCATCGGATGGCAAGACCATCACGCTGACGCCGGCCTCGACCGATACCGACGGCTTCTTCTTCTGCCGCCTGCAGCGCAAGCAATAAGGGCGTTTATTCCGCCCGCAGCGGATATTGCTGCTTCGGCGGGATGAGATGATGCAGCACGGCGATGGCGATCAAGAGCAGGCCGCCGAGACCCACCACCGTGAACAGCGTTACGGCCGACAGATGCGAGCCGAGCGCCACCAAAGGCACAGCGCCCGCCGGCGGATGCGTCACCCGCAGCATCAGCATGCCGGCGATGGCGAGACCAACCGCGATGGCCGCCGCCCACCAGAGACCCGGAAACAGCGCCATGGCAAGGCTGCCGACCAGCGCCGCCAGGAGATAGCCACCAAGCACATTGGCCGGCTGCGCCAGCGGGCTTTTCGGCTGGCCGAAGATCAGCACGGCTGTCGCGCCGAAAGGGGCGATCAGCAGCGGCATGCCGGTTGCGATCGTCAAACCGCCAACCGCGATCATGCCAGTCACCGCGCCGATGCCGGATTTCAGGTGCCCGTGCCAGTGGCCTTCCGGCTCATGACGGTGGATGAAATGCTTGAAATGGCGATGCATGGAGGGCTCGAAGACTCGATTGGACTCAACTTGCCTATTTTTTGAACTGTATCTGCCGCTTTTTCAAGCAAATCTATTCCGTTGGCGAGACCTAAATCGGTAATTTCCTATCTTCGAAAATCGTCACAAACTAGAGCGTTTGACACCAGTTTATTTTTAATACATGACACCAATCGCCAAGTTTTTGACGGTGCCCCAGCCGTCATAGGAGAGGGAACATGAAATTGAAAATCAATTTAGCCGCCGCTTTGGCGCTGGCCGTTGCTACATCAGCCGTTCCGGCGCTCGCCAAGGCTCCCGAGCCGGCCGCTATTATCAAGCATTATGCCGAAGTCGCGCATGCGAAGTATGAGGACTCGCTGATCACCGCGAAGGCGCTTGACAAGGCCATTGACGCCCTGCTCGCCAATCCCAGCGACAAGACGCTGAAGACTGCCCAGGCCGCCTGGATCAAGGCGCGTGTTCCCTATCAGCAGTCTGAAGTCTACCGCTTCGGCAATCCGATCGTCGACGACTGGGAAGGCAAGGTGAACTCCTGGCCGCTCGACGAAGGCCTGATCGACTATGTCGATTCGTCCTATGGCACCGAGTCGGCGGAAAATCCGCTCTATGCCGCGAACATCATCGCCAACGGCAAGATCAGCCACGCCGGCAAGACGATCAATGCCAAGACCATCACCTGGCGCACCTTGCGCGATCTGCAGGAGTTTGGCGGCATCGAGGCCAACGTGGCGACCGGCTACCATGCGGTCGAATTCCTGCTGTGGGGCCAGGATCTCAATGGCACCGGCCCGGGCGCCGGCGAACGGCCGTGGACCGACTATGCCAAGGGCTCGGCCTGCACCAACGCTCATTGCGACCGCCGCGCGCAGTATCTCCATGTCGCCACGCAGCTGCTGGTCGATGATCTCGCCTGGATGGCGAAGCAATGGGCACCCGGTGGTGGCGCCCGCAAAGTCGTCACCGGTGGCACGCCGGATGCCGGCCTCTCGGTCATCCTGACCGGACTCGGCAGCTTGTCTTACGGCGAGTTGGCGGGCGAGCGTATGAAACTCGGCCTCATGCTGCACGATCCCGAGGAGGAGCAGGACTGCTTCTCCGACAACACGGTGCATTCGCACTATTACAACGTCATCGGCATGCGCAACGTCTGGAGCGGGACTTACACCCGCATCGATGGCCGCACCGTCAAAGGGCCGAGCCTGTCGGCGCTGGTCGCCAAGGCGGCGCCCGATGTCGGCAAGGAAGTGGACGGCAAGCTCG
>DASVPC010000226.1:0-20333 GCA_036383055.1 Rhizobium sp.
TGAAGACATCGCGGTTCATCGCAAGAGGCATTTTTGTTCTCCCTCGTATTGAGGGCATTACGCGGCAAGCGATGGCTTCATGCTTTGCATTTCCGGAGCCAAATAATACATTATCGGAAATACAGGAGATGCCATGCTGACACCATCCGTTACGCCACTCGACATCGACCTGCTGGTGCTTCCTGAAACCAACCTGATCTTGATTGCGTCGGTGATCGAGCCCTTGCGCGGCGCCAACCGTATCTCCGGCAGCGAACTCTATCGCTGGCGGCTGTTTACGGTGGACGGTTCGCCGGTCGAGACGACCAGCCTGATTCCGGTTCCGGCCTCAGGCAGTTTCCGACCGTCAAACGATACTGCGCCGCTCTTCGTGCTCGCGAGCTACAATTGGCGGCGCAGCGCCACGCAGGCGCTGAAGATGCAATTGTCGCAGACGGCGCGTCATCGTTCGATGATCGCGGGCATCGAGTCCGGCAGTTGGCTGCTGGCCGAGGCGAGCCTTCTCGACAATGTCTCGGCGGCTGTACATTGGGAGGATTCCGAGGATTTCGCGCTGGCCTATCCGCAGGTGCGAGCCGTCAAGGATCGTTTCGTCATCGACGGTAAGCGCATCACCACCGCCGGTTCGATGCCGACGGTGGATCTGATGCTGGAAATCATCCGGCGGCGGCAGGGCTATTCGTTGGCGCTCGAAGTCAGCCGGCTTTTCATCTACGAGCCGGCGGCTGTCTATGGCGTCATGGAGCTATCGCCGTCGACAGCCGGCTTGCGTCTGCGTGATCCGCGCGTCGCCCAGGCTGTGCGGCTGATGGAGGAGCATATCGAGCAGCCGCTGGTCCTGACGCGGCTGGCGCGGCGCATCGGGGTGAGTGCCCGCCATCTCCAGGCCCTGTTTCAGGACGATTTCGGTGCACCGCCGCATGTGCATTATCTGGCTCTCAGGCTCAACGCGGCACGGCGCAAGGTGATAGAGACGAAGGCGTCGTTTGCGGAGATCGCCGCAGCCACCGGCTTCAACTCGGCCTCGGCTTTTTCCCGCAGCTATCGCATGAGCTTTTCGGAAAGCCCCTCAGGCACGCGTCGACGCTTGCGCGGGCGCTTCACGGCTGCAAGAGAGCAGACATAGGCTGGAAAGCTTCGCGCACCATCTCCGCCAGCTCCCGGATCGCCTCGCTGGAATGATAGGGATTGCGGCGAAGCACGACGCGGGAGGAATCGACCGGCGGGAATCCATCGTCGCTCGTCAGTTCCCGGCAGCCGTGTGGAATGTTGCTGCGCGAAAGCGTCGTGACGGCAAGACCGGCGGAAACGGCATTTTTCAGGCCGGAACTGGTATCGGCGACAAAGGCGATGCGGTAGCGCCGGCCCAATTGTTCCAGCGAACGCAAGGCAAAGTCACGGCACCACGTCGAGTCGCGATAGATCGCGATGGGCAGCGGCACCGCCTCGTGCAGCCGGTGCACTAGCGATGTGACCCAGACCGTCGGGTCGATGCAGAGCACCTCGCCCGTGGTCTGATCGCTCCAGTCGAAGACGACGGCAAGATCGAGTTCATCCTTCTCCAGGGCGGCAAGATTGTGCGCGGTATAATCGCAGGAAACGGTGACTTCGACGGCGGGGTGCCGAATAGCGAAGGCTGCAAGCGCCGCCGGCAGGATGGTCTGGCTATATTCCTCCGGAATGCCGATCCGGACAGGCCCGTCCAGCGGCTTGGTGCGGATGGTGGCTGCCGCCTCGGTTAAGAGGTCGATCACCCGTTGAGCATAGGGAAGCAACTGGTTGCCGGCCCGGGTCAGCGCAACACCACGCGCGCTTCTGTCGAACAATGCTTCGCCGATCGTTTCCTCAAGGCGCTTGATCTGCGCGCTGACGGCCGATTGCGTGCGGCCGATGCGCTGGGCCGCAGCAGAAAAATTCGACGTTTCGGTGATAACGAGAAACGTCCGGAGCAGATCGCTTTCGATGGGTTCACGCATGGCTGCTCACAAATTTTTCTGATGGTTACTATCTCTACTATTCGTTTGTCTGATGTCAAATATCGGCGCAGACAGATGATATTCAACCCAATGCTTCACTCTTTGAGTCCTGTTAGATGACCATTCAGATTCCTGCCCGAACCTTCTCTTCAAGTGAGTATGAGAAGGGTATAGTTCTTGTGGCCGTGGCAACGCTTGCGTGGAGCTGCAGCGGTATCTACGCGCGGCTTCTGACGACCGACATATGGACGGCGATCGCATGGCGGTCGCTGTTTGGCGGCATATTCCTGCTGATCCCGAGCTTCTTTCTCGAGGGCGGCTTTTCACGGCGGCAGTGGAGTTCGATTTTTCATCCTGCCGGATTGGCAATGATTGCCTGCCAGACCATCAGCCAGGCCTGCTTTATCGGTGCGCTCTACATGACCACGGTCGCAAACGTGACCATGATCTATGCCACGGCGCCGTTCATCGCCGCCTTTCTCAGCTGGACGATGCTGAAGGAGCGTGTGGCGAAGCGGACGTTGATTGCCGGCGGCGTCTGCCTTCTCGGCGTGGTGGTTATCGTGGCCTTCTCGATTGGCGGCGGCACGGGCGTCGGCGACCTACTGGCGCTCGGCATGACGGTCACTTTCGCTCTCATCATCGTCATCCCGCGCATCGACCGTAGCGTGCCGATCCTGCCGTCAAGCGTCGTCAGCGGGTTCCTTACATTCGTGCTCTTCGTGCCCTTCGCTTCGACGGCCTCGCTCGATGCCTATAATTGGCTGCTGTTGGCCGCTTTTGGAGCGACGAATTTCGCGCTCGCCTTCGTCCTTTTCCTTTTCGGTTCAAGGCGAATGCCGGCGGCGGATGCTGCCCTTATCAGCTCGATGGAGATCGTGCTCACGCCCTTCTGGGTCTGGCTGCTCTTTTCCGAGAGGCCGCCGATGGCAACGTTCATGGGCGGTGCGATCATCCTTGCCACGATCGTGTGGCATACCGCTGTCGATCTTCGGCATGGCCGCCGTGCTCGCGCACAGGACTAGAATGTCATAACTGTCCGTTTCTGTTCCCGAGAAGATGGCCGGTTTTCGCCTTACTTCACAGTCAATCGCGGTGCCGCCACGGAACCGCGCTGAATCAGGCTGGTCTTGACGATCGTGCGTTCGACGGGCGGCTCCTTGCCGTTGAGCCGGGAAATGAGCCTTTCGGCTGCCCTCTTCCCCATTTCGTAGACCGGCTGGTCGACGACGGTGATCGGCGGAGCGGTGACCGTGGTCCAGTCCGCATCCAGGAAGGAAATCATCGATATGTCTCTGGGGATGGAAAGGTTCAGGGATTGCAGAGAGCGGAACACCCTGAGCCCGACGAGGCTATCGGACGCCACCAGGGCGGTCGGCGGATTTTCTTCCGCCAGCAAGCGCTTCACGAGGACATCTGTCCGCTGCTGATTCGTGGCGCCAAGCCGGACGTAATACTCCGGGTCCTTCAACCCGGCGTCGGTCTGCGCGCTCAAGAAGCCCTCCACGCGCTCGCGCACGGCGGAGTTGGATATCTGCCGGCTGTCCGCGAACGGATCGGCAATGGTGTCCATGGCGGATATATAGGCGATGCGGCGATGTCCCGCCTCGAGCAAATGTCGTGTTGCGTTCATGGCGGCGTCGCGGTCGTCGCCGGTCACGGAGTCGACCCCAAGCGCCGGAATGCTTCTGTCAAAGAGGACGAGCGGAACGCCAACGCGGCGAATATCCTGCAGATGCTCCATGCGGTCGCATCGCGCCGGTGTCACGATCAGGCCGTCGACGCGCTTGCCGATGAGCAGGTCGACCGCCGATTTTTCGGTGTCGAGCTGTTCTCCCGAATTGGCGATGATGACATTGAATCCCGCCACGCGTGCGGCGTCGCTGATGCCTCGGACGGCGAGGCTGAAAAAGGCGTTCTCGATGTCGCCGACGATAACGCCGATGATACCGGATTTCCCCGTCGTCATGCTGCGAGCAAGTTCGTTCGGCCGGTATTCAAGCTCTGCCGCCGCTGCCATCACCTGAGCGCGGATCTTGTCACTGACCACGCCATAGCCGCCGAGAACGCGCGCTGCCGTAGCCTTCGAAACCTTGGCCGCTTTTGCGACGTCGGCGACGGTGACGGAACGTTTGACGGAGCTGAGGTTTTCCATGCGACGACGGTTACAAGAGTTGTTGACGGAAGGTCAATCTCAAGTTAACAAATATCCATTGAGACCGGTCTCTTTATAAAAGATACCGGTCTCTTACGCAAATCCTTCCTTCGGCAATGTCCGGCGAAGGAAGGATGATCACGTATAAAAATGCCGATAAGAGCACCCTTCAGAGCGGAGAATGAACATGAGCAAATCTGGCATATTCGCAGCCGCCATCGCTCCCTTGCGAGCTGGCGTCCTGGCCTATCTTCTTGCAGCCGGCATCGGGTCCGCATCCGCGGCCGACAATCCCTATAATCTGATCAGCCCGCAGACCATCAGCGTCGGCACGATGGGCGATGCAAAGCCCTACACCTTTGCCACGGCCGACGGCCAGTTCACCGGCTTCGACATCGAGCTCTTCCTGAATGTCGTATCGCGCATGGGCTTTTCGAAGGACAAGGTGACCTTCACCGGTCAGGAATTCTCAGCCTTGATGCCGTCCGTCGCCAATGAGCGCTTCGACGTGGCGGTCGCCGCGATCGGAACCACCGAGGCACGCAAAAAGACGGTGGATTTCTCCGACGGTTATCTCGCCGGCTATCTCTCCGTCCTGACGCCGGAAGCAAGTATCAAGGATGCCGATACGCTCAAGGGCAAGCGCCTGGGCGTGGTACAGGGCACCTTGCAGGAAATCTACGCCACCAAGAATTTTGCTGGGGCCGATCTCGTCAAGTTCCCCGACAACAACTCGGCGGTGGCAGCGCTCAACAATGGGACGATCGACGCCCATTTCCTCGATTACGAAGCAGCCAAGCAATATGGCGTGCGCTATTCCCCGCTGAAGATCGCCGTGAACATCCCGTCCTTCGATGCGCCGGCGGGTTTTGTGGTCCGAAAGGGCAATGATGCCTTCCGCACGGCGCTGAATAAAGCACTTCATGAGGCGATGCAGGACGGGACCTGGAAGACGCTTTATGAAAAGTGGTTTCCGGGCTCGCCGATGCCGGACCAATATCTACCCAAGAAATAAAGCGTGTAGCCGCCCGCGCTTGCCGGGCGGCTCCTCCACGGCACTGCTGATGTTCATCCGAATGGATGTGTCGGCATGGCCCGGAAGAATTCATGGGGAATGGAATGGATTGGCTTGAAAATCTCCGCCGCAGCTTCCTGGATTGGGATGCGATGGCGGAAGTGCTGCCGAGCATGATCAGCGTCGGCCTGAAGAATACGCTGATCCTGGCCGCCGCCTCGACGGTGCTTGGTGTCATCATCGGAATGATGCTGGCCGTCATGGGCATCTCGCAGTCACGCTGGCTGCGCCTGCCGGCGCGGATCTACACCGATATCTTTCGGGGCCTGCCGGCGATCGTGACGATCCTGATCATCGGCCAGGGTTTTGCCCGTATCGGCCGCGAACTGTTCGGTCCCTCGCCATTTCCGCTCGGCATCATCGCGCTCAGCCTGATCGCCGGCGCCTATATCGGCGAGATCTTCCGCTCTGGCATTCAGAGCGTCGAGCGCGGCCAGATGGAGGCCTGCCGCGCGCTCAGCATGAGCTACGGGCAGGGGATGCGGTTGATCGTCATTCCGCAGGGCGTGCGGCGCGTTCTGCCGGCGCTCGTCAATCAGTTCATCGGCAACGTCAAGGATTCGAGCCTTGTCTATTTCCTGGGATTGCTTGCTTCGGAGCGCGAGATTTTCCGTGTCGGCCAGGATCAGGCCGTGGTGACGGGAAACCTGTCGCCCTTGCTGCTGGCCGGCGTGTTCTATCTCCTCATCACCGTACCGCTCACCCATTTCGTCAACTACATCGACACAACGTTGCGGCTTGGAAGACAGGGACGGGGCTCCGGCGCTGCCAGCGGCCTCGTTGAGGTCGGCGAATTGCAGGCTGCTTCCAACGTCGCCATCGGCAGCGAGCAACGTTTCAAGGCCGGCGCCCTCAAGGTCCGCGATCTCAGCATGGCCTATGGCGACCTCGACGTGCTGAAGGGCATCGATTTCGAGATCGCGCCGGGGACAGTGACCTGCATTATCGGGCCTTCGGGTTCGGGCAAGTCAACGCTTCTGCGGTGCCTGAACCGGCTGGTGGAGCCGAAGCGTGGCGATATTCTGCTTGACGGCGAGAGCATTCTGGCGATGAAGCCGGAGAGCCTGCGCCGTCGTATCGGCATGGTGTTTCAGCACTTCAATCTGTTTCCGGACCATACCGCGCTCGAAAACGTCATGCTGTCGCTGACGAAGATCAAGAGGATGCCGAGGAGCGAAGCGCGGCGGATCGCCGAAGCACGCCTTGCCGAGGTCGGTCTCGCCGAACGCAAGGATCATCGACCGGCTGGCCTGTCGGGCGGACAACAGCAACGCGTCGCCATCGCCCGCGCGCTGGCGATGGATCCCGAGATCATCCTCTTCGACGAGGTGACGAGCGCGCTCGATCCCGAACTGGTCAAGGGCGTTCTCGACCTGATGGCGAACCTTGGACGGCAGGGCATGACGATGGCTGTCGTGACCCACGAAATGGGATTTGCCCGAAGGGTTGCCGATCAGGTCGTGTTCATGGATGAAGGCCGTATCATCGAAGCGGGGTCGCCGCAGCAGATTTTCGATAGTCCGCAAAGTGAGCGGCTGAAGCGCTTCCTCGCGGAGGTTCTCTGATGCTGCCCGTCCGCCACGGATTTTCACAACCAGACACAACGTCAACAGATAAGGTTATCCAACATGCATGCTTCCACTCGGCCTTCGAGGGTCATCGTCGTCGGTGGCGGGATTTTCGGAGTTTCGACCGCGCTTCATCTCGCGCGGCTCGGTGTCCGCGCCATCATCATCAATGACGGCCCTCTGGCGAACGGTGCCTCCGGCCGTTCGCTTGCCTGGCTCAATTCGGCGCGCCGGCGCTCCGACGCCTATCATCGGCTGCGGCTCGCCGGCATCGACCGCTACCGGACGCTTGCTGCCAAATATCCGGATGCGCGGTGGCTCCGTTTCGATGGCGGATTGACCTGGGACGCGGATAACGACAGCAATGAGATCGCCGAGGTTTTCGAATACGAGCGCAATCTCGGCTATCACGCTCTGCTACTCGCCCCGTCGAAAATTGCCGAGATCACACCAGGCGTCGATGTGAGCACGGTGACGCCGCAGGGTGCCAAGTTCAATCCCGGTGAGGGCTGGGTCGACCTGCCATCGCTGATCGGCGTTCTCGCCGAGGAGTTCAAGGCGCTAGGCGGCGAGATCGTCACCGCCGCCGGACGCGCGACCGTCAATGTCGAAGAGGGCCGGGCTCGTGGCGTGACGACATCGAATGGCGTACGTTGGGACGCCGACGCCGTCTTGCTTGCAGCCGGCGGAGCCGTTCCCGCAATCGTCGCTGAGGCGGGCCAGCACATTGCCGACGGAACGCCGATTGCGCTTCTCGTCAGGACGAAGCCGATCAAGCATCCGTTGAAGGCGGTCCTGAACACGCCGCGCGTCGCCATCCGGCCGACCCCGGACGGTGGCTTCGCACTCGATTCCGCCTGGTCCGAGGAAGAAGTCGGTGTGAATCCCGATGGAAGCTACGCGATCAAGCCCTCCACGCTTGAAGGCCTGCTCCTTGAGGCGTCGAAGGTGCTTGAGGACAATCCCAAGCTCGAACTGGCGGATTATGGCGTTGGACCGAAGCCCATTCCGGGCGACGGCGATCCGGTGTTCGGAGAGCTGCAGGCCATCCCCGGCTACTTCGTCGCCTTTAGTCACAGCGGCGCGACGCTCGGCCTGATTGCCGGTGAACTGCTCGCCGATGAGATCGCCGCCGGAAGGCGTCATCCACTGCTGGCCAATTTCCGGCCGGAGCGTTTTTCCAAGTAGTTTGGCATAGGGTGGTCAAAAGCCTCCGCTGTTTCGGCGGGGGCTTTGATCAGTGGATCGAGCCGAGTAGGACGGGGCTCGAGGCGAGATTGTCGACGAGCACCGTCATGGCGTAGCAGGCGACAAGCAATTGCGCCGAAAAGGTCAGCACCGGCCTCCAGTCCTTGGCGGCCGGTGGTCGATTGTAAGGCAAAGCGGAGCCGTTCCCGGTTTCAGGCGGGATGATCTCGAAGGTCTTGGCTCCGAAAGCCAGCAGGCAAAGAATGTTGAAAATGATGAACTGGCGAGCGCCTGCACCGATGGTGCAAAACATTCCGTTGCAGCCAAGACAGCCGGCCCAAAGATAGACACGCCCCTGCTTGCCGAGATAGCGTCTGACACCCGTCAGCCCATTTAGCAATTGTTCCGGATCGTCTGATCCTGCATTGCGGGTTTGTTTCAAATCCGGTCTCCTTGCCCGAATCCGGGCCGATACAAGGAAACCAGTTTTCGCCTGCCACATGTGTTGCATTGTATTGCGGCGTGTTTTTTTAGTTTGCTGCGGGTAGGCCGCGGCGGCGGATCATCAAGCGACCCCGCCGCAACAAAATGTAACAACATATAACATTGCATTACGCCGGAATTGCTATGATAGGGCCTCATTCGAATATGAGGTCGTAAATGCTAGCTGATTCCCTTCCATCCGATCGCCCGGCGGACGTGCTGATTTGTCTCGACAATCCGCAGGCCGCTACGAGCATCGGCTCGGTCCTGTCGGCACGCGGCCTGTCAGTCGCGGCAATCTCGATGTCGGGAATGCAGAGCGAGTTCGAGCCGAATGGGTGCCGGGTGGTGATAACGCATACGGCGATGATCGGCCGGGTGCGGAACCGGTTGAAGCTGCCGATCGTCAATATCGAGGCCTTCATCTTCGAGCGTCAGGACGGTTCTGATGCCGGTTCGCCAAAGCAGTTTGATGGCGCCGCCTTTGTGAAGCGCGTATTGACGGTCATGAGCGACGCCGAAAGACGCGCGCCACGCTGATGCGTACCGGGGGCGAGCAGGCGGAGGCATCCGAAGGCACTTCCAGTCAAACTTGGACGGAACTGAGAAACGCCTTGGTCTGGTTTCTGGAAGTCTCCGTTGCCGTGGTCTTCGGCCTGTCGGGCCTTTTGAAAATCTCCAAGCCGATCGAATATCTCGGCAGTCTGGGCATGGATTCCGTGATGGCTCTTCCCGAATGGGCCGTTTGCACCTTGGGCGCTGTCGAACTCATCTCGGCCGGGGCTCTGCTGGTGCCAGCCATGCTTGGCGTGCTTGTCAGCCTCGCACCTTTTGCCATTGTCGTTCTTTTGGCCGTTGAAGGCTTTGCCGCCACCCTTGAGTTTTCGGTTGCCCACGGCGATCATGCACTGACCATGAACATCGTCCTGCTCGGCTGTCTGGCTGTGGTTGCCTGGCACCGCTTTCAAGCCATTCGATAGCGGCTCGGGCTTTCACAGGCGCTGCTGAGTGGCCTTGTCGAAGAAGTGGAGATTCGGCGATTTGAAGGAGAGCTGTACCTTCTGGTTCGGGGCCAGCTCCGCGCGCTCCCGCATGACCCAAGTCAGCTCCTTGCCTTCCACCTCCAACGCCACATGGGTCTCGGAGCCTGTGGGTTCGATGACGGTAACGGTCGCAGGCACGCCGCCATCGGCCGCAAAGGAGATGTCTTCGGGACGAATGCCGATGAGGACATCCTTACCCTCCGCTTGAGCCGGCGCATCGAAAAGCTCGACCTGCGCGCCGCTCGGCAGCAGAAGGGTGGGATTCGGGCCAGCGGCAAGCTTGCCTTCGAGGAAATTCATCGCCGGGGAACCGAGGAAACCGGCGACGAAGACATTTCTCGGCCGGTCGTAAAGCTCGAGCGGCGTTCCGATCTGCTCGACCTTGCCGCCTTGCAACACCACGATCTTGTCGGCCATGGTCATCGCCTCGATCTGGTCGTGGGTAACGTAGACGATGGTGGTCTTTAGCCGCTGATGCAGCGCCTTGATCTCGGCCCGCATCTTGACACGCAATTTTGCATCGAGATTGGAAAGCGGTTCATCGAAGAGGAAGACCTTCGGATCGCGCACGATGGCGCGGCCCATGGCGACGCGTTGGCGCTGGCCGCCGGAAAGCTGGGCAGGTTTGCGGCCAAGCAACGGCTGAAGCCCGAGGATTTGTGCTGCCTCCCCAACCTTACGCTCGATCTCGGGACGCTTCGCGCCCGCAAGTTCCAGCGCGAAGCCCATGTTCTGGGCAACGGTCATCTGTGGATAGAGCGCATAGTTCTGGAAGACCATCGCGATGTCGCGATCCTTCGGCTGCAGGTTGTTGACGACGCGCCCGCCGATGGAAATCTCGCCGCCAGTGATTTCCTCCAGCCCCGCAATCATCCGCAGAAGCGTCGACTTGCCGCAACCGGACGGCCCGACGAGAATGACGAATTCGCCGTCCGATATGTCGACATCGACGCCATGGATGATATCCACCGCTCCGTAGGACTTCTTGACGTTCTTGATGGTCAGTCCGGACATGAAATTCCTCCCTGTGAGGCCCGATCAGTTCTTCTTGCGGATGCGAAGGGCCTGGTATGGCTTGCCCGGCAGTTCGACGCCAAAGGCGGCATCCGGCTTGCCGCCGCGCACGATCGCGCCGTGCCGCGTAGGATGCGGGATCGGAGCGTCCACTTTCCTTGCCGGGGTAACAGTCATCTCCCAGGTATCGATGATGTCGACGTCGTAGTCGGTGCCATCCTTGGGCAGACCCGTCGACCAGATGACGGGCTGGTGTTCGCCGAGATAGATATAGCTGACATTGCCGTCGCGAGCCCCTGAGACACGCGTCCAGGGCCATTCGCCATAGGTCCCGAGCGGTTCGAGCCCGCCAACGACGTCCTGCTCCAGCAAGTCGCGCAGGAAGCCGATGCGCTTCCATGCCTCGCCGCGCAGTTCGCCGCCCTTGGCCCACCAGATGAGATCCTGCGGATGCGAATAGGTTTCGCCGTGGCCGGCATAGCCGCCGCGCATCATCGTGAGCCAGAAGCGATGGACCAACTCTTGCGCCGTCAGGTTGCCCCAGGACTGGATGATATTGCCTTCATATTCAGGCTCGTCGTTGACGACAGGCTTGCCATAGGCATCGCGCCATTCCTGCGTCCGCTTCACGTCCCAGTTCTGGATGCAGGTATGCGTGACCCAGGGCTTGCGATGATCGAAATTCATCGTTGGTTCGCCATTGTGGATCGATTTCAGATGGCCGTAGGGATCGTTTTCCTCGAGGATATGGAAGTAGCGGTCCCACTGCGCCATCGGCTTGGTGTCAAGCAGAAAGTCGTATTCGTTGGCGAGCGCCCACCAGACGTTCCGGTAGGCAGCAAGCCGGGCGGCGAGATATTCGACATAGCGGAAATCCTGCTCGGCCGACATGTCGGCATAGCCCCAGCGATCATAGGGATGGAACATGATGATATCGGCTTCGATACCGAGAGCGCAAAGGGCGCCCACCTGCTTTTCGAACTGCCGGAAGAGGACAGGATTCGGACGGTCGAAATCCTCGTTGCCATCTGTGTCCTTCTCGAAACAGGGATAAAGCGGTTCGTTGACGTTGTAGGGGTAGTCCTTCGGAAACACGCCCATGCGGATCTTGTTGAAGCGTGCGTTCTTCAGTGTCTCGAGCGTCTGCGCCTGCATTTCCAGCGGCTGATGGGTCCAGGCATAGCAAGTCGTCCCGACAGAGAGGAATGGCTTGCCGTCGGCATAGGCGAAATGGAATTTGTTGCGCACGCGCACCGGCCCGTGATTGCCTTCCGAAGGCTTTGTGGCGATGAGCGAGCCGGTCTTGCCGTCGAGTTCCGCGGTCTTGGAACGCGTCCTGAAGGACCAATCGCCTTCGTTGTCCGGCATGAAGCGGACGCGATAGACGCCGTCGCCATCGTAAAAGCCGGGCACGCGGACCTCGCGGCTGTTCTGGCTGAAGACGGCATCGAATGCCACATCGAGATAGGGATTGCCGCCCGAAGGACCGTTGAAGGCCGCCTCGAAGACGCCCCACTTTTCGACGGTTGCACTGGACATGATGTTCTCCTCGAAAGACTTTGAAATTAGGGGCTCAGCCCTTGACGGCGCCGGAGGTAAGGCCGGAGACGAAGTATCGCTGGAAGATGAGGTAGACGAGCGTTGCCGGCAGAACGGTCATGACGATCGCGGCATTCAGCTGTCCGTAGTCGTTGGAAAATTGCCCCTGGAAGGACATCAGCCCGAGCGGAAGCGTCCACATATGCTGATCCTGGAGCAGCACGAGCGCCATCGCGAATTCGTTCCAGGTGGACACGAAATCCAGGATCAGCAGCGCGGCGAGGACCGGCAGGCAGACCGGCAGGAATATCCGGCGAAAGATGGTGAAGTGGCTCGCGCCATCGATCAGGGCGGCCTCGGAGAGCTCCTTCGGAATACCCTTGAAGAAGCCGTGCAGGATGAAGACCTGATAGGGCACGCCGAAGGCGATATAGGGCAGGATGACGCCGGGGTAGGTGTCGATCAGCCCCAGCGAATTGACGAGCGTGAACAGCGGCGCCAGCATGACCTGAAACGGGATCATCGTGCCGAACACGACGAGAAGCAGCAATGCCTTGCCGGTCTTCAACGGTATCTTGGCGAGCGCATAGGCCGCCATCGCCGAAAGCGCCAGCCCCAGCGGAACCTTGATGACGGTGATGATGGCGCTGTTGAAGAAGGCGTTGGCGAAATTTCCACGGCTCCAGGCGTTGGTATAATTCTCGAGAGCGAGATGGGCGGGCGGCATGAAGGCGCCGGTGCTCGTGACATCGGCCTTCGTCTTCAGCGATGTGAAGACGATAAACACGAAGGGCGCGACCCAGATCAGCGCGACGACGATGAGCGCGATCCAGAGCCCGATCAGGATCGGATCTCGCCTTGGTTTTCCAATGGTGGCCGCATCGAAGGTGACGGCCATGGTTTCGGCTGACGCTGCGGTCATTGTTCCGCCTCCTCATGCTTCTGCGTCCACCGCAGGTAGGGGACGACAATGGCAATGGTGATCAGCAGCAGGACGACCGAGATTGCCGCGCCCCGACCAAAATCGAAGATCTGCATCGCCTGGGTGAAGGCCCAGAGCGCCAGCATCTGCGTGGATTGCGCCGGTCCGCCGCCGGTGAGGCCATAGACGATGTCGAAGGCCTTGAGCGACGAAATGATCGACAGCACGAGCACGATCGTGATGGTCGTGCGAAGGGCAGGGAAGGTGACATGCTTGAAGACGGCCCAGCGTCCAGCGCCGTCGATCCGGGCGGCCTCGACCAGGGATTGGGAAACATTCTGCAGCCCGGCCAGGAAGAGGACCATGGAAAAGCCGACCGACTGCCAGAGATAGGCGACGAAGACGGAATAGAGCGCGATGTTTCTGTCGCCGAGCCAGTCCTTGATCCAGCTCTGCAGGCCCATGGATGTCAGCATCTCGCTGAAGAGGCCGAAGAACGGATCGTACATCCATTTCCACATCGTCGCGACGGCGATGGGGGCGATGATGACCGGCAGGTAGAAGATGGCGCGGAACGTGTTCCGGCCGAAGAGCTTCTGATTGAGGCTCAATGCCAGGAGCAGCCCCACCATTGGCGGGAATACCAGGCACATGATGGTCCAGATGACGGTGTTCTTGAAGGCGACCCAGAAGACCGGATCGCGCGTGAAAATGTATTGATAGTTCGCAAGGCCGACGAAAGGGCGCTGGGGGTCGAGCCCGTTCCATTTCTGGAAGCTCAATATCGCAACATTGACCATCGGATAGAGCGCGAAGATCGCGTAGATCGCCAGTGCCGGGGCGAGCAACAGGAACGCCTGCGCGCGGGGATCATGTGTTCGGTTTCGCAATGACATTCTCATCTGCTCCGGGCGACAGGCGGCTGGCGCGTGGGCTTTTGGGGCTCGGGCAATAACCGGTCCCGACGGATAATCGGGACCGGTCAGCGTCCCGGGAGGACTTAGGTCCGGCCTGCGATGAAGGTCTGCAGCTGCTTGGCGGCATCCGCAGGTTCGATGTTTCCGGACGCGACGTCATTGATCACGCGGAAATATTCGGTCGTGACATCAAGCGGAAACGCCTGGTCTCCGTTCATGTAGACCTTGCCGTAGGTCTTGAAGATATCCAGCCATTTGGCCTCGAGCGGCTTTTGATCGGTGTATTGGACGTTCTTGTTGACCGAGATCGAGCTGATCTGCCCGACTAGATCCTGCTGGACCTTGGTCGACAGGAAGTAATCCAGGAATTTCGCAGCAAGATCAGGATCTTTGCTCTTGGTGCTCACGTAGTTGTATTCGGCGAAGCCATAGAGGCGGTTGGTGTTCGTCGGGAACGGGAAAATCCCGTAATCGTCGAGGTTTGCGCCGCTGCCGCTCAACTGGCCGACAAGCCAATCCCCCTCCAGCATCATCGCCGCGCGCCCCGCAACGAACAGGCTGTAGGATTGCTGATTGCTGATCCCCATGAAGGGCTGAAGCGTGTAGTTCTTGGTCCATTTCGCGAATTCGGTGAAGGCATCCGTCGCGCAAGGCTCTTTCGTCCAGTCAACCTTCATCGCCATCAGCGCGTCGTGCTTGTCGGCACCGCACTTGGTCTCAAGGATGACGTCCATCAGCCGCATGACGTGCCAATTGACCGAGCCGCCGAAGGTGAAGGCCGGAATGCCGGCAGTCTTCAGCTTCTCGGCATCCGCAAGCAGAGCCTCGTAGGTTTTTGGCTCTTCGGTGATGCCGGCCTGCTGGAACAGCTTCTTGTTGTAGTAGACCGCTTCACCCTTGAAGGTGAAGGGGACGCCATGCTTGCCGCCCGGATAAAGATCGGCGAAAGCCGCCGCCGAGGGGAGAAGCTCATCGCTCCATTTGTATTGCGTGTAATACTTGTCCAGCGGCAGCGACAGGCCGGCTTTGACATATTCCCCGCCGAGACCAAGCCCGGCCCAGCTGAAATAGATATCGGGACCCTTGCTGGAACCGGCCGCCACGCGAAGAGCGGTCTTGTGTTCATCAACACCACGCTGGACAATCTGGACATGCGTTCCGGGGTTCGCGGCCTCGAAATCGGTCGCCACCTTCTTCAGCGCGGTATTGGCGCCGCCATTGTCGAAATTGAGTGTCCACAGCGTCAGGTCCTGTGCTTTCGCACCAGTCGCCGCAAGGGCAGTCGCAACAATCGCGGCCGCGCCAAAACCTCTCGCATATTTGGAGTTGATACGCATTTTTCCGTCCTCCTCTGAAGAATGCTGAGGGCGGTTTTGGCAAATCACCGGATACATGTCAACTGGTATGATGAGCTCATCATCATTAAGACGAAAAGAAGGCGTGGAAGCACGCAACGACGACGGTTGCCGAGGCGGCGCCAGGGTCGAGGTGACCCAGGGCGCGCTCGCCAAGCCTGGAAGAGCGTCCCTTCGTAGCGATCATATCCTTCGTTGCCTCCATACCGGCCTGTGCTGCGGCAAGCGCTGCGGAAAAGCATTCCTCCAGCGGTCTTCCTTGCTCTCGCGCAGCCTGACAGGCGACGGCGGCAGGCGCCCAGGCGTCGACCATGGTCTTCTCCCCAATCTCGGCCTTGCCGCGGTCCTGGATCCCCTTGGCTATCGCCGCAAATGCAGCGACCATGTCGTCGGCGGTGAGCGATGGCTTACCCTTGACCGCGGCACCCGCGCGCATCAGGCCGGTTGCGTAGAGCGGGCCGGAGGAGGCGCCGACAGCATTGAGGAAAGCCTTGGCTGCTGTGTTGAAGACGAGGGTGGGGTCGGCCGTTGCCGGGTCCAGTTCGGACGTCGCCTTGGCGGCTGCCGAAAAGCCCAATTCCATGGCGATCCCGTGATCTGCATCGCCGATCAAGCCGTCAAGCTCGCAAAGCCGGTCCCTTTCGCGCGTCATCGCTTCCGCGATGAGGGTGATGAGAGATGTCAGATCGTCGGCCGTGATCGTCGTCATCAGAGCGCCTCGCCGGAACGGAACATCGCACAATCGCAGGGATGATCGATCAGCCGCTGCAATTCGTCGTCCAGATGCATCAGCGTGATCGAGGCGCCGGCCATTTCCAGCGACGTGCAGTAGTTCCCGACCAGCGACAGGTGGATTTCTACGCCCAGTGCAACGAGCGTCATCTTGACCTTACGCATGATGATGTAGAGCTCCATCAGCGGCGTCGAGCCGAGCGAGTTGATAAGCACGGCGACGCGGTCACCCCTTTTGGGTTTCATCTCGCCGAGGATCCTGTCGAGCAATTCGGTGGTCACATCATCGGCAGGCTTGAGAGGGCCACGGGCAACGCCGGGCTCGCCGTGAATGCCCATGCCGATCTCCATCTCGTCGTCACCGAGCTGGAAGTTCGGCTTCAGCGTTTGTGGCAGCGAGCAGGGCGAGAGTGCGACGCCCATCGTATAGGTGCGGTCATTCGCCCATCGCGCGATCCGCTCCACTTCGTCCAGGCTGTACATCAGATCGCAGGCAGCACCGGCGGCTTTGAAGACGAAGACATTGCCGGCGACGCCGCGCCGGCGATCCCGCTGGTCGATGGGGGCGGAGGCGACATCGTCCGTTGTCAGCACGGTGCGGACCTCGATGTCATCCATGGTGAGCATCTCGGCCGCCATGTCGAAATTCATGACGTCGCCGGCATAATTGCCATAGGCGAACAGGACGCCGGCACCATTGTTGACCGCCTTGGCGCATTCGATGATCGGGTCTGGCGGTGGCGAGGCGAAGACATTTCCGACAGCCGCCGCATCGGCGAGCCCTTTGCCGACGAAACCCAGGAAGCTCGGCTCGTGGCCGGAACCGCCGCCGATGACCAGGCCAACTTTGCCCGCGCGGGGACCATGCTTTGCCACGATCGACCGTGGCGATCCTTCGATGGCGCGAAGGTGGTTGGGATGGGCGGCCAGCACGCCGGCCAACATTTCGTCCACGGCCGCGGCGCCGTCATTGATAAGCTTCTTCGTCTTCACGCCAGTCCTCCCGATCATTGCGATTCTGAAGACTAAGATGCGCGTCTCGCGAGCAAGGTCAATCCGCCAAAGCGATCGAACCGACGGCATAGGCTCCAAGCGTGAGAACCTTGTCCGTCAGTTTATAGGCTGCGCTGAGGGAGCCGAACTCGACTTGCTGCGGCGCGGGCGTGAGGTTCACCAGCAGCAATTGCGATGCCTTATGTGCCGGTGCTGCAATGAAAGCGAGGACAGCCGCCGGGTCGGATGAGACGCATTCCCGCCATGGACTGCCAGCGAGGCGGGCCAGCATGGCAACTGTATTGAAGATCGGGCGTTTGCCTCCGGCTGGGGAAGATTCACCCCCACCGGCGATCACGCCGAAAGGTCCCGTCAGCGCCGAAAGCGTCAGGCATTCCAGACCGGCGTCAAGCACCTTGGCTGCATAGCCGAGCGCGAAGGCTTCGGCGAAACGGCCATTGTGCCGGGGATCCGTATTGGCCATCGCAACACGACGCCCGTCGGGATTGTCCATCGTCCGGCTGCCATAGGGATTCTGGCGCATGGGAATGGTGGAGGGGCCGATGCGATAGGGCTTGTCGCCATAGATAGCGCGAACGGAGCGCGTGATGAACGGCAGCGCTTCCAGCGTCTGCATGACGCTCAGATCATCGGCTGCATGCACGATCGGGTTGGTGCAATGAGTGATGAAATCGAGCGGTTCGGATGGAACGCGCTTGCGGTTGAGTTCGGTGAAATAGCTGAGCATGCCACCGCCGAGGCAAATACCCGGAAAGGCCGAACGGGCTGCCGCGTAGACCTCCTCAAGCGGCGGGCATTCCGGCCATTTGCTGCCGGGAGGGGTCGATTGCCGATCTACGGAAGGGGAAAGGATAATTGCATCCGGTTTGAAGCTTACGGCGTGCATCCAGGCCGCAATCTCTATCACCTCGGCAAGGGGCGTTCGTTTACACGGCAGGGCAATTTCCAGTGTCGAGGTGCCGGCATTAAGCCGGGCAATGGCGTTGAATGCCCCGAGCGCATTCGCGCCATGGCCCGCGTTCGGATCGAAATGGAAAAGTAGTTCCTGCGGCCCGATCTCGGCAAGGACATCGCGGGCCTCAAGTGTCGCCTCGGCCTCCTCGGGCGTAATGACGAGGCCGATCGCGGGCATTGTCCCGCTCTTCGTCCCTTCCGTGATCGTGACGGCTTGGCTGTTTGGCGAGATGGACAGAGGCGCGTTCAACGTCTCCCGCGTGTCCTTGATGGTGAGGACGATCCTTTGTCGCACAGATTGGCCTGCCGGGATTTGATAGGGCCAGGGCAGGGCGAGAGGGCGGACATAGGTCTTGTAGGAGGAATCCGACCAGTTGCGCTGGTCTTCCATCTCGAAGATGTCGCCTTCCATCCGGCATTCCGCCGTGACCTGCGGCATGACGCCATGCGTGATCGCGCGCATATCCTTGAAGGGCTGCCATGGTTCGATGAGATCGGGAAAATGGGTATCTTCATGATGGCCGTCGACATGTTCCACCGAGACCGGTGTGCCGGCGACACCGACAATCGGATGAAGGATGCAGAAGCCGCAGCGATTGGTCTCAAAGCCGGTTTTGGAGATTGCTGCCGCATCAAAGGTCACAATGTTTCCGGCTTCAGCGGAGATCTGCACGCGGATTTCAAGCGCAGTGCTGTTGGGGCCGGCGCACTGTGCGATGTAGCCTACGGAAAAGGCATCATTGCCTTGATCGATTTGGAGGTCCGATATGGATGGAGCATAGGTGCCCCAGTCGCGGTCGCGCACCAGATAGGAGACGGCGCGCAGCACCTCGGTTCCGTCATACGTAATCGTGCGGAGATTACCGTCCTTGAAGTCGACAGCAAGCGGACCGGCGGTTAGCCGTACTGGCGGGATTTCGGTTTCACGCGTGCCGTAAAGCACAAAAGGATCGACCTCGGCCGTCATCGCAGCATCGCTCCGATGTCGACAGTCCTCCCATCGTCCGCGCTCTGATAGGCGGCTTCGACAAGGGCGAAGGTCTTCAGATTATCTGCGCCGGAGGTCGAGGTTTCGCCGCCGGACAAGAGGCGATCCGTCCAGTGCTGCTGGATCGCCAGCACGCTTTCCTGGATATTGTGCCACGGACGAGACGCCCAGGAGAGCAACTGCGGCGAGGCATCGGAGATAATCGCGCCGTTAGGGCCGGTCACCTCGAGGCGATAGCCTTGCGAGAGCCGGATCGTTCCCTGTGTTCCGTCGATCTCGATCAGCGTCTCGGGGAAGGGCTCCGCGCCGAGCTTGGTTGCATAGCTGACGTCGACGATCGACGTTGCGCCGTTCTGATGGTCGAGCAGAATGGTTGCGACATCCTCGCCCTTGATCTTCGGATTGACCCGTTTGGTGCGTGCGGTGAGTGTCGCAACATCGCCGAGAATGAAGCGGGCGATGTCGAGCGTGTGGATGCCGAGATCCTCGATGATGAAACGCTCGCCTTCCGCAAGATAGGGTTGGCCGGAAAAAACATCGAAGCCTGAGCGGAAGGAGAAACGGCCCCAGAATGGCTCGCCGATGGCGCCCGATTCCAAAACGGCCTTTACGGCTTGTATCGGTGTCTGCCAGCGGAAATTCTCGTGCACCATCAGGGGAATACCGGCGTTTTCGCAAGTGCGGACCATCGCTTTGGCATCGCTCAAGGTCTTGGCAAACGGCTTCTGGCAGATGGCCGGGACTTTGTGGGCGGCTGCCATCTCCACCAATGCACGGTGGCTTTGAACCGTTGTAGCGATATCGACGAAATCGAAGCCGCCATCGGTGAAAAGTGCTGCTGCATCGCTATAGCGGCGCTCGATGCCGAACTGGTCGCCGACGATCTTCAACCGCTCCGGATCGCGGTCGCAGATCGCGACAATATCCGCGCTCTTGACGTCTTTCCACGCATGCATCTGGTTGATCGCGAAGAAGCCGCAGCCGATGAGTGCCCCCTTGAGTTCCGTCATATTAGCCTGCCTTTGCCATTTGCATGAGCGTTACGCGCTGTTGCAGACGGCGCTGCGCCTGGTCGACGACCACGGCGATGATGATGACCAGCCCCTTGATGACCATCTGCCAGAAGGACGAGACGCCCATCATCACCAGCCCGTCTGAGAGGATGCCGATGACGAAGGCGCCGATGATCGTGCCGCCGATCGTTCCGCGCCCGCCCGACATCGACGTGCCGCCAAGGACGGCCGCCGCGATGGCGTTGAGCTCGAAGCTCTCGCCGGTCGCCGGGTGCGCGGCCATCAGCTCCGACGATATGATGATGCCGACGATCGCCGCGCAGAGCCCTGAGAACATATAGACGAAGATCTTCACCACATCGACGCGGATACCCGACATGCGCGCCGCACGCTCATT
>DASVPC010000227.1:0-9147 GCA_036383055.1 Rhizobium sp.
ACCGAGAGTTCGATCGCCCGATCGCAATGCATTGAACAGAGAGGGTTCGTTCAGGCGGACTTGAGCCTGTTGCCGCTTTGGAGGATCGCAGTGGACGACGGCAAAAGGCCCCAGGCGCGCAGCGCATCGATGGCGCTTTCAACACCTTGCTCTGCCCTTAGTTTCTCGCCGAGTGTTCTCGCCGCCTCGCACATGTGTGGCGCGTCGGCGTCCAAAATTGCCGAGGCGAGAGAAGTGGCGGTCAATTTTTCTCTCGGCAACGCTTTGGGGGAGACACCCAGATGTTCGAGCCTTGCAGCCCAGAAGGGCTGGTCGCCAAAAACAGGCGTGACGACCGAGGGAATGCCAGCTCTGGCGGCGGCGGCCGTCGTTCCGGCGCCGCCATGATGCACGGCCAGGGCCATGCGTGGCAGGAGCCAGTCATGCGGCGCGCGTTCAAGGGCGAAAACTGCGTTGCTATCGAAGTCGGCCTGTGTGCTCAGACCTCCCCATCCGGTTGCCAGGACGGCACGTTTGCCGGTCATCTTGACCGCGCCAAGTACCTTATCGGTAAATCCCGCGGCGTCATGATGCATCATGCTGCCGAAGCCGACGTAAATGGGCGGCGGGCCACGCTCCAGAAACTGTATCAATGCTGCGGGTGGTTGCCATTCCCTCCTGCTTTCCAGATACCATGGTCCGGTCACGCGGGTTTGTTCGGGCCAGCTTGCCGACGGTTCAATCAGTGCCGGGCTGAAGCCGAAAAGGCGCGGATGGTTGAGAAATTTATCCTGAAAAGGCGCAAAGCGCGGGTAGGCTGGCAGGCCCAAAGTGGGCCTGACGATCTCGTTATAGGCGGGCTTCAGGGTCTTCCATACCAGAAGACGGGCCGCATGGCCGAGCGCCTTGTTGGCAAAGCCGGGAAGGCGGTACATCCATTGCGGTAAAGGCAATGGCGGAGATGTGTTAGATGGCAGCGTCGGCATCAATTGGCTTTCGACGACCGGCACCCCAAGGCGCTCCCCGAGCGATGCAGCCAGATAATAGACCATGCCGTTGCCGATCAGCAGATCCGCTCCCTCCGCGGCGGCGCGACCCTGTTCAGCCCAGCCGACGGCCATGGCCAGCAACCGGCGGCGGGCTTCCGCCATGATCGCGAACGAGGCAAGCCCGCGCTCCATCGTTCTTTGGTCGCTGCGCATCCAGGCGAGAAAATCGCCGTTCAGGCAAGCGTAGTCTATGTCGTTTTCCCTCACCAGATCGGCGCAACTCGGATCGGTGGCAATGCGGACCTGATGGCCCGCCCGCCGCAACCCCAAGGCAAGGGCAACCAGGGGACGGACATCGCCTTCCGTCCCAATGGTGAAAATGACGATTTTCATGAGTTCGCCATCCTCTATGCCGTCATGGCATTTTCGGAATAGTCAGGTGCTCGCAGAACCAGGAATTCGCGAAGCACCTCGGCTTGAACGACGGCTCCGATTTCCGCCGCCGGAGCGGCATCGAGCATCTCTTCGTGATGGCAATTGAGATGACGACGATAGACCCGCCCACCGACATGGGGGAGCCACGCTTCGGCACGATAGTTCATCACGTCATCGATGGCTTTTCCCTTGCCGCGATTGGCTGAGAAGAAATGCATGTCCAACTCGGCAAATCCCGGCTTGAATTTCCGGGCAAGACCGAGGTGATGGATGATGATCGCGCGCGCCTTTTCCAGAATGTCGGGTTCATATGTCTGGATTTCATGGATCAGCGGATGATTGCCCATATCATATTGAGCAATCAGATAGTCGTACAGGATGGAGAAGGCGGGCCGGCTGGGGTCGAGCGCCGCTATATCGACATCGACGCCGAGGAAGCCGAGTGCCGCCTGAACCAGAATGACATCATCTGATGACGCTTCGCGGACCTTCTGGCGATAGGGATAGGAATCCAGCAAGCCGAGGAAGGCCACCGTCTCATCCTCTTCCCGCAATTGCCGGGCCATCTCGTGAGCGACGAGGCCGCCAAAGGACCATCCCAGAATATGGTAGGGGCCGGTGGGCTGTATCTTGCGTATGCGGTCGACATAGCGCTCGGCCATTTCCTCGACTGTGTCGGGCAAGTCGGAGGGATCGCTCAAGCCTTCCGATTGTAGGGCGTAGATCGGCATGTCGCCTGCGATATGCTCGGCAAGCGAATGGAAGGCCCAGCCCATGCCGAGAACCGGATGGATGCAGAATAGCGGTGCCGAATTCCCGTTTTTGCGGATGGGCAGAACCGGATCGAGATACTCATTTTTCGGAGCGGGATTGCCGATCAACACGGCAAGGCTGGCAATGGTCGGCAATTCAAAAATTGCGCCCAGCGGAATGGCGGTGTCGATTTTCGAGCGCACGGCGGCAATCATTCTGGCGGCGGCGAGGGAATCGCCGCCGAGCTTGAAGAAGCTGTCGTGGACACCGACCTCATTAAGCCCGAGCGTTTCGCACCATATGCGGGCGATCAGCTTTTCCGCCTCGCTTCGAGGCGCAACGAAGCCTTCCTGGATTTGCCATTGGGGTGCTGGCAGCGCATGGCGGTCAATCTTGCCGTTCACGTTGAGTGGTATGGCGTCCAGCATCACATAGGCCGAGGGGATCATATGGCTCGGCAGGCTGTGGGCCAGTCTGGGGGAGAGATCCGTCTCGCCGACTGCATCGCCATGCGTTGAGACCAGATAGGCGACAAGACGTTTGCCCTGGCCCGGATCCTCGCGAAGAATGACGACCGCCTGACGAATTTCTGGCTGGGAAACCAGAGCGGCCTCGATCTCGCCGGGTTCGACGCGGAAGCCGCGAATCTTGATCTGATGGTCGTTGCGGCCAAGATATTCCATCACGCCGTCAGCGCGCCAGCAGGCCATATCGCCGGTGCGATACATGCGGCTGCCATCTCTAGCGAACGGGTCGGGCAGAAAGCGCTCCTGCGTCAGATCGGGCCGGTTGAGATAGCCTTTCGCAACCCCCGTGCCGCCAATGTAAAGCTCTCCGGCAAAGCCGGGAGGCAAGGGGGCGCCGTTGCGGTCCAGAACGTAAAGCCTGGTGTTCCAGATCGGGCGGCCGATCGGTGGCATGTCGAGATCCTTACCCTTCAGCAGCATGGCGGTGGACCAGATCGTGGTCTCCGTCGGACCATAGACGTTCAGCACGGCATGATCGAACCGTGCCATCTTATGGGCAAGATCGGCGGGAAGCGCTTCGCCGCCAACCACCGGGCGCAAGCCGCGCACCCCATTGCCGTGATCCTCCAGCAAGGCACGCCAAAGCGATGGCGTCGCCTGCATGATGGTGGCTTTCGATTGCTTGAGAAGCTGTGCAAGAGCTGCCGGATCCCGCACGGTTTCGCGGGGAGCGATGATGGTTCGTGCGCCCGCCAGCAGGGGCAGATAAAGCTCCAACGCCGCAATATCGAAGGCGATGGTAGTGACGGCCAGAAGACGATCCTCTGCCGTCATCTTCAGAAGGTCCTGCATGGCGAACAGGAAGTTCGTCAGCGCGCGATGCGGGATTTCCACGCCCTTTGGCCGTCCGGTGGAGCCGGACGTGAAGATGACATAGGCTCTGTCGTCGGGGGAGTGCGTGCCGGTCGCCAGATGCGGTGAGCAATCCTCCGGATGATCGAGGAGCACCGTCGCAATGTCCTCCACTGGAAGCCTGGCGGCAGCCTCGCTGGTGGTGATGATCGCGCTCGGCCTGGCATCCTCGAGAATGATGCCGATACGGCTTGGCGGATCGGAAGGGTCAAGCGGCAGATAGGCGGCGCCGGCCTTGAGCACGGCGAGCAGACCGACGAGCATCTGCTCCGAGCGGGGAACCGCGACCGCCACCAGATCGCCGCGCGTCACGCCACGCTTGCCCAGAAGGCCGGCCCAGTTGTCCGAGGCGGCATCCAGCTCCGCATAGGTCAGCTCCTTGTCGCCGAAGGCAACGGCAACCGCATTCGGATTGTTGGCCGCCTGCTGGCGGAAAAGTTCCGGCCATGTGAGATCGGGGACCGGGCGTGCCGTATCGTTCCACTCCACCAGGACCTTCTGCCGTTCCTCATCCGAGAGCAGGCTGAAGGAACGCAATTTCTGCCCGGGCTCCGTCAGCAGCGTGTTCATCATCTGCGTGAAGCGCGCCTCGTGCGACTGGAGTTCATCCAGGCTGTAAAGACCCGGGTTGGCATCGAAATCGATGCGAATCTCGCTGCCGTCGCCGCGATCATAGGCGAAGATCGTCATGTCGTTCATCGAACCGTTGGAAAGGTTGTGAACGGTTGTCGGATGGCCGGCGAAACGAAGATCGTAGTCGAAGGGCTCGATATTGACGCCGAGCCAGGCGATCTGTTCGTCGTGGCGCAGAAGACCGAAATCCCGGCGTATATCCTCATAGCGATAGCGCTGGTAGCGCAGCGCCCGCATCATCTGCTGCGACACCTGCTTGACGAGTTCCTGCAGCGTCAGGTCGGGCGAGAGCTTGAAGCGCAGCGGAACGGCGTTGGCCATCATACAGGGAATGCGACGCATGGCCGGGTTGATGCGCGCGGTCAGCATCGTCAGTATGACCAGATCTTCACAGTCGGTCGCCCGGGCATAGTAGGCTGCGACGAGCGCGATCAGCATTTGCGGAACGGAAGCACCCAGCTCCTTTGCAACGCTGCCGAGGGTGTGGGCATGTTCGGCGCTCAGATAGGTGCTGTGGCGGAGCATGCCGCCTGTCGGCGTCGCGTGCCGTTTGGCCAGCGTGGGCGGCGGCGGGGTTTGCTGGAGCTGGTCCGTCCAATAGGCGCGGTCACGCTCGAAATGCTGCGACGTGCGGTAGGCCCGATCGGCCTCCAGCATCTCTTCCAATGTACCGTAATCGACTGATGCGGGCTCCCGCCCTTCTTCCAGCGCCGTATAGATCTCGGCGACACGGCGCGACGACAGACCGGCTGTGAAGCCATCAAAGGCGATGTGATGCGCCCGCTGGAACCATAGCCAGTGATCGTCGGCAAGCTTGAGGAGCGCGCTGTCCCACAACCTGTCACGCGCAAGGTCAAGAGGAGCCAGCACTTCCGCTGCCATCCAGGCGTCCGCTGCCTTTCGCGGCTCCTCGGCGGCGGAAAAATCGAGCACGCTGAATTCGCCCTCGAATTCTTCCAGCACGATCTGGTGAGGCTGCCCTTCGATCTCGTGAATGCGAAGTCGGGTGGCCTCGATCTCTTCCGTCAATTGACGTAGCGCCCGTCGAAAATTCCCCGGATTAACCGGTCCGTGGATTTCGACAGATTCCGCAAGATTGAAGATAAGGCCAGCCGCCCCAACCTTCTCGCCGATCCACATGCCGGCCTGCGCCGGAGAAATCGGGAGACGTCTCTCCTTCCTAGTCATTCTTAAATCCTTAAATCCATATCTCTTTTGAAAACCCTGCTTTAGAGAACGGCGGCGGATGCAGAACGGGTCTTTGGTTGCTGCGTCAGACCGCTTAGATGCCGAACGGCCCGTTGATCGGACACTCTTCTCCCATGGCACGGTCGCCATATTGCCAGATTACGGACTGGTCTTTGCGCAACGCACTTGTCACCTTGAAGCCTTTCAGCGTGGAGTAGGTCGTCTTCATCGACGGGCAGCCCATTGCGGGTCCAATCGACCACTTGGGCTTGCCATGATCCTCCTCGACTGCATCGCCGAGGTGTGTCGTCTGCCGGTGCACCGTCTCGCGCGGACACTCGCGCCCGTCGTCGGGCCGGCAATGGTGATGCCGGGGATGGGCATCCTTCCGGTATTGATAGTTGGCGGTTCTTCACAATCACTAGACCCGTCAAGGGCCTTGCCAGGGTCGAAATCGCGCATCAAAGGCCCCGTGCCAGATAATCGCAGTCAAAGTCAGCAAGCGGCAAATTTTGCGGCAGGACCCGATCGGGCAACGCAAACAGGGCGAGCCATGCTCCCCTTTTTGCCGGCATCATCGGTGCGCGGAAATTGCTTTGATTGTCCGGCGACATGACCCTTTCCTCTCCGATAGGCCCAACACTTCGACGCTCCGCGCAGCATGCAAGAGATCGTCTCACGCTACCAGTCGCTAAAGAAAGATTTATCTAAATTACTGTTTTAGATCATATAATGTTATATTTCTGCTGCAGCGCAATGCGATTTTGTGCAAAATCCTGCATAGCGAATATGATGGGATTGCAGTATTCTGCACGAATGAAACATGTGTCGTTGAAAGCCAAAATCGCGGTGCCGATCGTAATCCTGCTGCTGATGGCGGGGCTATGGAATCTGGTGACGTTCTGGATGGAGAAGGACGCGCTCGCGCGGCTGGAGGCGAGTGCTGAGCTTGTTGCCCGTCAGCAAACCCGGTTTATGGATAGCGAACTCGCCAAATACCGGCTGCTTCCCGTGGCGCTCGGGGAATACAGCGACCTGGAAGATGCTTTGGCCAGCGGATCGTCTGCGGTAGCCTCGCGCCTCAACGACAAGCTTGCATTTCTGGCGGCACAGACCGGTGCGCCGGTCATTTATATCATCGACGGCAACGGGCGAGTCATTTCCGCCTCGAACGCCGATACCCCGGAAAGCTTCGTCGGCCGCAATTACGGGTTTCGGCCCTATTTTACCGATGCGTTGTCCAGCGGCTCGGCAGAGTATTATGCCGTCGGCGATCTCAGCGGGCGCCCAGGCCTGTTTCTGTCGCGGCGGGTCGGCAGCGCACAGGGCGCGCTCGGCGTGGTGGTCGTCAAATATGAGTTTCAGGCGCTGCTGCGTGTCTGGGCAGAGGATCCGGGTCAGACCTTCGTGATCGATCCGCGCGGTATTGTCCTTGCCTCTACCGATCCGGGAGAGGAGTTGCGGACATTCCGGCCGCTTTCTGCCGTGGACCGTGCGCAGATTTCCAAGAGCGGCCAGTTCAACAACGTACCGCTGGAGCCAAGCCGCCACAGCTTCGACGTGGACGGCATGATGCGTGACCCATCAGGTGCATTGTTGATGCCGGTTGACGAGCCGATCGCCGAGACAAAACTGAGGCTGATCCATGTGGTGAAGGCGGCGCCGGCGCTGCGCGGCGCGCGCGATCTTGCCTGGCTGACCTCCATTGCCGCGACCATCGTTCTCTCTGCCATCGCCCTTACGATCTATTGGCGCATGACGCGCGCTGCGCGGATCGCCGCCGACCGTGCGGCGCTTGAAGCTGCCGTCACGACGCGCACCGCCGAACTGAGCACCGAGATGGCCGAACGCGAACGCGCGGACCGCCGCTTTCGCGAAGCGCGGGAAGAACTCGCGCAGGCAAACCGGCTGGCCTCTCTCGGTTCGATCACCGCCGGCTTGATCCATGAGATCAATCAGCCGGTGGCGACCATCCGCACGCTTGCCGAAAACGCGCAGCATCACCTGGCAAATGCCCGCATGGATCGTGTTGCCGCCAATCTGGCCACGACGGTCGAGCTGACGGCCCGGATCGGTGCGATCACCCAGGAAATGCGGCGTTTCGCGCGACGCGGGAAGGGCGAGACCGGCCGGGTGCCGCTCGATGGAATGATAGAGGGTGCGCTGCTTCTGATCGGCGATCGCTTCCGCAATGCGGAGGTGCGGCTTGATCTGCCGGAGCCCGGTCAGCCGGATGTGCTCGCCAATCGGGTTCAGCTGGAGCAGGTGCTCGTCAACCTGCTCCAGAATGCGCTGGATGCGGTGGCGGGCCGTCCCGATCCACGCGTTGTCCTGAGCGTCGAGGAAGATGAGACATCGGCCATGCTTGTCGTTGCGGATAACGGCTCCGGTATCGATCCCGAGCTAGGCGAAAAGATATTCAGCCCGTTCGTGACCAGCAAACCCGACGGTTTGGGTCTTGGGCTTGGTATCGCGCGTGACATCGTAGCCGAATTGGGCGGCACGCTGAAAATCATGCCGTCGCCTCTTGGGGGCGCGGCTTTTGTGGTCAAGGTAAGACGAGCATGACACAGATCGAAACGTTGCGCGTAATGCTTGTCGATGACGACGATGCCTTCCGTGTCGCATTGGCGGATTCGTTTGCAATCGCCGGGCTGGATATCGAAACCTATAGCGACGGGCACTCCGCATTGGCGAGTTTGAACGCGGACTTTCCGGGCGTCCTCGTGACGGACATCCGCATGCCGCGAGTCGATGGACATGGTGTGCTGGATGCCGCTTTGGCCCGCGATCCGGAACTTCCGGTGATTCTGATGACGGGCCATGGCGATATCGCCATGGCGGTGGCTGCGCTGAAGCAGGGGGCGTTCGATTTCATCGCGAAGCCATTTGCCACCGATCACATGATCGCCAGCGTGCGCCGTGCACTCGAGATGCGCCGGTTGGTGCTGGAAAATCGTCGCCTGCGCCAGGCCGCCGCCGAGGCCGAAGAGAGCTTGCCGCTGCTTGGCGAAACGCCTGTCATGGTTCGGCTGCGCGAAACTATTCGCCAGCTGGCGAGCGTCAACGTCGACGTGCTGATCGAAGGCGAGACCGGCACCGGCAAGGAGTTGGTTGCACGCTGCCTGCATGATTTCAGTCGGCGGCACACCCGGCAGTTCGTCGCCCTTAACTGCGGCGGCCTGCCGGAGAACCTCTTCGAAAGCGAAATCTTCGGCCACGAGGCCAACGCCTTTACCGGCGCGGGTAAACGGCGGATCGGCAAGATCGAACACGCCGACGGCGGCACGCTGTTCCTCGACGAAGTGGAAAGCATGCCCCTGCCCTTGCAAATCAAGCTGCAACGGGTGTTGCAGGAACGCACCCTCGAACGACTCGGTTCGAACCAGAGCGTGGCGGTGGATTGCCGGGTGATCGCGGCGACCAAATCCGACCTCGACGAATCGAGCAAGGCCGGCGAATTCCGCAGTGACCTGTATTACCGACTCAACGTGGTGACCCTGGAGCTGCCGCCGCTGCGCGAGCGCCGCGAGGACATCCTGCAACTGTTCGAACACTTCTTGCAGCAATCGTCCCTGCGCTTCGACCGCGCAGCGCCGGAGCTGGACAACCAGACCGTTTCGAACCTGATGAGCCACGACTGGCCGGGCAACGTGCGTGAACTGCGCAACGTCGCCGAGCGCTTTGCCCTCGGCCTGCCGGCGTTCAAGAAACCCGGCGCGGGCGCCAGTGCCCAGGACCTGACGTTCGCCGAAGCGGTGGAAGCGTTCGAACGCAACCTGTTGAACGAT
>DASVPC010000228.1:0-7953 GCA_036383055.1 Rhizobium sp.
GCAGGCGGCGTGGATTGCCGCTTACGAAAACTGGAACGTCGATATTGGCCTCGAATGCGGCCTTTCCGGCCATGCGCAGATCGGCAAGGGCATGTGGGCCATGCCCGACCTGATGGCGGCGATGCTGGAGCAGAAGATCGCGCATCCCAAGGCCGGTGCCAACACTGCCTGGGTGCCGTCGCCAACGGCCGCAACGCTGCATGCGACCCACTATCACAAGGTCAATGTCGCCAGCGTCCAGCAGGGCCTGAAGAGCCGCGCCCGCGCCAAGCTCTCCGATATCCTTTCCGTGCCGGTCGCCTCGCGCCCGAACTGGACGCCGGAAGAGATCCAGCGCGAGATCGACAACAACTGCCAGGGCATTCTCGGCTATGTCGTCCGCTGGGTGGATCAGGGCGTCGGTTGCTCCAAGGTGCCGGATATCAACAATATCGGTCTGATGGAGGACCGCGCCACGCTGCGTATCTCGGCGCAGCACATGGCCAACTGGCTGCATCACAAGGTCATCACCGAGGCGCAGATCATCGAGACGATGAAGCGCATGGCGGCCGTGGTCGACCAGCAGAATGCCGGCGACCCGCTCTATATCGCTATGGCCGGCAATTTCGAGGGCTCGGTCGCCTTCCAGGCCGCACTCGATCTCGTTCTGAAGGGCCGCGAACAGCCGAACGGCTATACCGAGCCGGTCCTGCATCGCCGCCGCATCGAGTTGAAGGCGAAGCTTGCGGGGTGACCCCTGCTCTCCTTCAGGTGCCACCTCGATGCACGAGGGCGGGTGGGGCGGTATAGCGTCGACCCCAGTACCCCAAACAAAAAGGCCGCCGGATCGATATCCGGCGGCCTTTTCGAATTCCGATTGCCATCGATCACTGGATGACGACGACCTTGGTGGTATGACCCGGCAGAACGCGGCTGTAGAGGTCGATGACGTCCTGGTTGATCAGGCGGATGCAGCCCGAGGAAGCCGCGGTGCCGATCGAGGCCCATTCCGGCGTCCCGTGCAGGCGGAACAGCGTGTCCTGGCCCTTTTCATTGTAGAGATACATGGCGCGGGCGCCGAGCGGGTTCGAGAGACCCGGGTTCATGCCGCCGTCGACATATTTCGCGATTTCCGGACGGCGCACCGCCATTTCCTTCGGCGGATGCCAAGTCGGCCATTCCTGCTTCCAGGCGACATAGGCGGTGCCGGACCAGGAGAAACCCTGCTTGCCGACGCCGATGCCATAGCGCATCGCTTCGCCATTGCCGAGAATATAATAGAGATGGCGTTCGCGCGTGTTGACGATGATCGTGCCTTCGGCCTCATCGGACTTGTATTCGACGATCTGGCGGCGGAACTGCGGCTTCACCTTCTGGATCGGGATCGCCGGCAGCTGATAGCCGTTATCACTGATCACACCGTAATCACCATCGAAGGACTTTACGGTCTCGGTTGCGGAATTGGCTGTGGCGGTCGGCGTGGCTGCGGCCGTGGTGGCATAGCCAGCCATAGCAAGCGTCGCGACAAGGCCCAGTGCGGTGATAGCATTGCGGGTGAGCATGGAAGTCTCTTGGTGCGTTGTGGCAGGGAATGGGATGGTATTCACCATCTTTGAATATGGTTTATTTTCCATTAAACTTAGCTTTGCAAGCGGCAGCGCTCCTACTTCAATAGCGCCGCTGCGCAAATTAAAGGGACATGGCTTTTTTGCAACGATTCTTGCCGGCGCCCGAGGCAATTCATGACGATTTTGAGTGTTTACAATAATAATCCGTTAATAGATGGCCGCCAGTCGGAACGGGCGATGCTTGTACGTCGCGGCGTGCAACTATTACTGCATGAGATGCGTCACGCCATCTTGCCGGAGTTGCCGCTCGCAAGCGGCCGCCGCGCCGACCTCATCACCCTCTCTGAGAAGGGCGAGATCTGGATCATCGAGATCAAAACCTCGATCGAGGACTTCCGCGTCGATCGCAAATGGCCGGATTACCGCCAGCATTGCGACCGCCTGTTCTTCGCGACACACAAGGATGTGCCGCTCGATATCTTCCCGGGGGACTGTGGACTTTTTCTCTCGGACGGCTATGGCGCGCATATGATCCGCGAGGCGCCCGAGCATCGCTTGGCGCCGGCGACACGCAAGTCAGTGACGCTCAATTTCTCCCGCGCCGCCGCCCAGCGGCTGTTATTGGCCGAATGGGCGACAGGCAAGGATTTTTCACCTGAATGATGCTTATTTCGGCGCGCGCTTGGCGAGGATGCGTTGCAGCGTGCGGCGGTGCATGTTGAGGCGGCGGGCCGTTTCGGAAACGTTGCGCTCGCACATCTCATAGACGCGCTGGATATGCTCCCAGCGCACCCGATCCGCCGACATCGGATTTTCCGGCACTTCGGCCTTCTCGCCCGGCCGCTGTGTCAGCGCCGCATAGACATCGTCCGCGTCGGCCGGCTTGGCGAGATAGTCGAGAGCCCCGAGCTTCACGGCGGTCACCGCCGTTGCGATATTGCCGTAGCCGGTCAGGACGACGATATGCGTGTCGTCGCGCCGTTGCCGGATCGCCTCGATGACCTCCAGGCCGGTGCCGTCGCCGAGGCGAAGATCGACCACGGCATATTTCGGCGGAGTGACCTTGGATTTGGCGACGCCTTCCGCCACCGATTCCGCCGTTTCGACCGTGAAGCCTCGCGTCTCCATGGCGCGCGCCAGCCGGCGCAGAAAGGGACCGTCATCATCGACGATCAGCAATGTCGCATCCGGGCCGATATGGTCCGCAATATCCTTGGCCCCAGCGTGGGGATCGGCAAGCTCTTTATCCGTCATCATCTTCAATCCCGGCGGCATCCCGCCTGCACAGTCCTACTGATTTTAACGACCGGTGTTTTAAGCCGTGAAACTCATTTTGTCGAATTACTGTCGATCAAAACGCGCGGCCATTCGACGCGGATACGGGCGCCCGGCGTCTCCGGATCGCGATTGCCGAAGGAAATGGCAGCGCCCGAGCGTTCGAGCAAGGTCTTGGCGATGAACAGCCCGAGCCCGAGCCCGCCGGCCGTATCGTCGCGCTGCCGCGTCGTAACATAGGGCTCGCCGATCCTGGTCAGGATATCGGGCGCATAGCCGTTGCCGTCGTCCTCTATAATGATGATCAGCAGGGCCGGGTCGTATTCCACCGTGACGGTCACGGTCTTGCGCGCGTAATCGACGGCGTTTTCGATGAGATTGCCGAGCCCGTACATGATGCCGGCATTGCGGTTGAGCACCGGTTCACCGGCTCTTGGACTCTTTTCGATCAGCTCCAGCCTGATGCCGAATTCCCGATGCGGCGCGATAACCTCCTCCATCATCGACGACAGCGTCAGCCGCCGCATATGCGCCTCGTCTTCGGCCGACAGCGTCGTCAGCCGCCGCAGGATATCGCGGCAACGTTCGCTCTGGCTGCGCAGCAGCGCCACGTCCTCGCGGAAGCGGTCGTCATGGAGGAGCTCGCGCTCCATCTCCTTGGCGACGACGCTGATGGTCGCAAGTGGCGTGCCGAGCTCGTGGGCAGCGGCGGCCGCCAGCCCATCGAGCTGCGACAGATGCTTTTCCCGCTGCAGCACCAGTTCCGTCGCCGCCAGCGCATCGGCAAGCTGCGACGCCTCCATGGAGACGCGATAGGCATAGAAGGCGGCAAAGGCCATGGTCGAGGCGATCGAGCACCAGACGCCGAGCTGCATGACGCTATGGACGTTCACCTCGACGCCGCCATACCAGGGCAGGGGGAAGGGTGAGAAGGCAAGGCCGGTGATGCAGATCATCGCCAGCACGATCAGCACCATGCTGTAACGGATCGGCTGCGAGGCGAACGAGATGATGACCGGCACGCAGACCAGCGCCGAAAACGGATTGGCGAGCCCGCCGGTGATCAGCAGCAGCCCGCAAAGCTGCAAGAGGTCGAGGCCGAGCAGTGCGAAGGCGGCCGGCGGCTCCAGCCGGTGCGTCGGAGGATAGCGCAGCGTCAGGAAGAAGTTGATCCAGGCAAGACAGGCGATCAGCACGCAGCAGGCCAATAGCGGCATCGGAAATTTCAGCCAGAAGGCGACGATCATCACCGTCACCGTCTGGCCACAGACCGCCAGCCAGCGCAGCCGCACCAGCGTCTGCAATCTCAGCCGCCGGCTGGTGTGATAGTCGTCCTGCAGCTTGGCGTCCGCGATCGCAATCTTGTCCAATCCTCTGAAGAAGCTGGCCATGTTCAGGTTCCTCTCGGCTTGGTTCGTGTCGTCGGCGCGGCCTCCGCCGGATCTTCCGGCCAGGGGTGCCGCGGATAGCGCCCGCGCATGTCGGCGCGCACATCCTTCCACGATCCCGCCCAGAAGCCCGGCAGGTCGCGCGTCGTCTGGATCGGCCGGTGTGCCGGCGACGTCAGCTCCAGCACCAGCGGTAGCCTGCCGCCACCGATAGCCGGATGCTGCTTCAGCCCGAAGAGTTCCTGCACGCGGATCGTCAGCAACGGCTCCTCGCCCTCATACTGGATCGGATGGCGCTGGCCGGTCGGCGCTTCGAAATGCGTAGGCGCCATCCGGCCAAGGTCGCGCTGCAGCTCATGCGGCACCAGTGACATCAATCCATTGGAGAGCCCGCCGGCAGAGATGTCGGAGATGCCACGCGCCTCGGTCTGAAACGGCGTGAACCAGTCTTCGAGCCGCAAGAGCAGGGCATCATCGCTGACATCGGGCCAGGGCTCGCCGATCGTCCGGTGCAGGAAGCCGATCCGGTCCCGCAATTGATTTGCGTCCTTGGAAAACGGCAGC
Organism: Rhizobium sp.; assembly: GCA_036383055.1. Taxonomy (GTDB): domain Bacteria; phylum Pseudomonadota; class Alphaproteobacteria; order Rhizobiales; family Rhizobiaceae; genus Rhizobium. The sequence goes on from DASVPC010000228.1 coordinate 4,775, forward strand.
ACGCCGATGCCGAGTTCGCGAATACCCTCGGCCAGTGCCTTCGCTGCCTTTTCACCCGATGGGCGCGGCAAGGGTGTCTCTTCAAAAATGATGGCGCCGAGCCGGGTGACGCGGCGGGCGCGCACCTGCCGGCTCGCTTTGTCGAAAACGCTCTGGTCTTCAGTGCGGATTTCGCCTGGCAGATGCTCTTCGACATCAGCCCTCGAAATCTCCGCCACCGCCAGGATACGGGCTTGCGCCGCCCGCCCGGTCAAATCGGCGATCACCAGCATCTGCGCGCCGGCAAGCCGCTCCGTCTCCGGCAGTTCGGCGCCGCGTCCGTTCGCCATGACGAAGCGCCCGCGGCCGCCGCGTTGCAGCGCTATGCGATCCGGGAAGGCATGCAGCAGCAGGGAACCGGCCAGCATCGGTGCACCTGTAGTCGCGGTCTTGCCGCCGCCCGCCGCCGTCGCCAGCCTTCCGGCTAGCCGGCGCGCCGCCTCGGCCCGCTCGCCCTTTTCTGTTTTGAAGCGCCTCAGCCGCTCTTCCAGATCGACGCTCGGCCCGCCCAGCCCCTGCTCGGTCAGCAACACGGCGAGCAGCGCCGCCTCCCGCGCCTGGCCGAACTCCGCTGCCGAGATCACCATGGCCGATAGCCGTGGCGACAAGGCCAGATCGCGCATCAACCTCCCACGTGCAGTCAGCCCGTTGTCGGCGTCCAGCGCCCCCAGCTGCCGCAGCAGCGCGCGTGCCTCATGAAGCGTGGTTGTCGGCGGCTGATCGACGAAGGCGAGCGTGGCGGGGTCCTGCACGCCCCAATGGGCGAGATCGAGCGCTAGCCCTGAGAGATCGCTGGAGAGGATCTGCGGCGGCGTGAAGGCGGGCAGCGCCGCCGTCTGGCCGGGATGCCACAGCCGGATGGCAATGCCGGGCTCGGTTCGTCCGGCGCGGCCGGCCCGCTGGTCGGCGGAGGCCCGAGACACGCGCACCGTCTCCAGACGGGTAATGCCGGTCGATGCCTCGAAGACGGGCAATCGCTGCATGCCACTGTCGACGATGATCCTGACGCCATCGATGGTGATGGAGGTCTCGGCAATCGAGGTCGCCAGCACCACCTTGCGCGTGCCCTTCGGCGCCGGGCGGATTGCCGCGTCCTGTTCCTTCTGACCGAGATTGCCGTAAAGCGGCGCGATGACCGTTTCCGGCGGCAACCGTCTTTCAAGCCGTTCGACGGTGCGGGTGATTTCCGCCTGTCCGGGCAGAAAGGCGAGGATCGAGCCCTGTTCCGTCGCATACGCGTCGAGGATCGTCCGCGTTACCGTATCCTCGATCCGCTCACCGGTCGGCCGGTCCTGATGGCGGATGTCGATCGGAAAGCTGCGGCCCATGCTTTCGATCACAGGCGGATGTGCGAGCAATGCGGCCACCCGCTCGACATCGAGCGTCGCCGACATCACCAGGATACGCAGATCCTCGCGCAGGGCCGATTGCACGTCGAGCGCCAGCGCCAGGCCGAAATCCGCATCCAGCGAACGCTCGTGGAATTCGTCGAAGATGACGGTGGAGATACCGGAGAGTTCGGGGTCGTCGAGGATCATCCGCGCGAACACGCCCTCGGTCACGACTTCGATGCGCGTCTTGGCCGAAATGCGATTGTCGAGCCGCATGCGGTAGCCGACGGTGGCGCCGACCTCCTCGCCGAGCAGCGAGGCCATGCGCGCCGCCGCCGCTCGTGCCGCTAGTCGCCGTGGTTCCAGCAGGATGATCTTGCCGTCGCCGCGCCAGCTCTGGCCCAGCAGGTAAAGCGGCACCAGCGTCGTCTTGCCGGCGCCGGGCGGTGCGGACAGCACCGCGCGGCGCTCGTTGCCAAGTGCCGCGCCGATATCGGCAAGCACATGCGAGACCGGCAGCTCGGGCAGCGGAGGCGTCATGAATGTCACGCCTGCCGGCCCCGCGCATATTCATAGGCCAGAATTGCGCCGGCGAGATCCTCAAGCGCCGCGCCCACCGATTTGAACAGCGTTATATCGGTATTGTTATTACGTCCCGGCCGGGTCCCGCGAACGAGTTCGCTAAGTTCGGCGCGGATGGCGTCCTCCGTCAGCACGCCACTCTTCAGCGGCTGCACGATATCGCCGGCTTCCTTCAAGGCGCCGGCGCGTGTATCGACGAAAACCTGAGCGCGCCGGATCGCGGCGTCGTCGGTCTCGCGCATGTCCGGCTTGAAGCCGCCGACCAGATCGAGATGCGCGCCGGGCTTCAGCCATTCGCCCTTGATCAGCGGCGTGCTCGATAGCGTTCCGCAGGAGATGATGTCGGCGCTGCGGACGGCCGCCTCAAGATCGGTAACGGCGACGACCTCCAGACCTAGAGCCTGCGCTTGGCCGGCGATGTGTGCCGCCTTGTCGTAATCGCGGCCCCATATGCCGATCCGTTTCAAGGCCCGCCCCTCGGCATGCGCCTGGATTAGGTTGAGCGACAGCCGCCCCGAGCCGCAGACCAGCAGCTCCTCGGCATCCGCACGCGCAAGATAGCGCGCCGCCAGCGCCGAAGTGGCCGCCGTGCGCCGTGCCGTCAGCTCGCCACCGTCGATCACCGCCAGCATCTCGCCGGTCTTGCCGGAGGACAGCAGATAGGTGCCGAAGATCGCCGGCAGGGCGCGGGTGGCATTATCGGGAAAGACCGAGACCATCTTCACGCCCATATAATGTCCCGGCAGCCAGGCTGGCATCAATAGCAGGGTCGCATCGCTTTCGCCCGGCACCTCCATATCATGATGATGCCTGACCGGCATGACGCAATCGCCGGTGAACATGGAGGCGATCGCCTCGATCAGCGCCGGCCAGGCCAGCGCTGTACGTGTCTGCTCTTCATTAAGGACCAGCATTGTCCGCTCCTCTATTGCTTGAGACTTCTATTAGGTCCTGGCCGGGAAACTGGCAATTGCTGGTGCCGGCTGGCGGTGAACTCGATAGGGAAACCCGATTCCATGGTCTTCGTCATTTGTAAGAAGAAGGATTCCCCGATGACTCGTAAAATGAATCCGGAAAAGGCCCGTTAAGCGGACGATTTTCACTGCCGTTCAATCGACCCGACAAATATCTTTGTAAATTCAGCAAGTTATAAAAATGTCAGAATTTTTACAGTTCCTCTGTTGACTTGATCGAGGGGTGGGGATTATAAGCCCACTCACTGAACGA
>DASVPC010000229.1:0-3275 GCA_036383055.1 Rhizobium sp.
CTTTACGCGCATTATCTGACCGTCGTCAGTCCTCTGACGTTCCAGATGTATTATTCGACGACGATGCTGATCATCGTGCTTGGCGGCGGCGCGGGGATGATCTCGGGCACCGTGTTCGGCAGCCTTCTCTTCGTCGGCCTGACGGAAGCCCTGCGTGTGACGCCGGAACTTCGGATGATCGCCTACGGGCTTTGCCTGCTGGTGCTGGTCTTCTGGTTCAAGAAGGGCTTTGCCCCGCTCATCAATCGCTTCTGGAATGCGATCGGAGGTGTGAAGTGAACCATCTTCCCATTCTTCAGATCGGGAACCTCAGCAAGTCCTATGGTGCGGTCAAGGCCGTCAACGACGTCAGCATTCACATCGACCGCGGCGAGATCGCCGGACTGATCGGGCCGAATGGCTCCGGTAAGTCGACCTTCTTCGATTGCAGCACGGGTCTTGCCAAGCCCGACTCCGGAACCGTCATCCTTGACGGCCAGGACATTACCGGCTGGTCGCTGAACCGCATTGCCCGCGAGGGCCGCATGCTCCGGTCCTTCCAGAAAACCGTCACCTTCAAGTCGCTGGACGTGGAGGAGAACCTCGTCATCGCCGGCCAGATGTTCACCTTTCCGTCGTTGCTGTCGACATTCGGGCTTGGCCGGATGTCACGCCAGCGGATCGCGGGACTGCGGGAAAGGGCGCGCGATCTTATCAAGATGGCGGGCCTGTGGGATGTGCGTCACCAGCCGGCGGGCAATCTTTCCGGCGGCCAGCAGAAGCTGATCCAGTTCGCGTCGATGCTGATGCCGGAACCGAAGATCATCTTGCTCGACGAGCCGATGGCCGGCATCAATCCAAAGATCATCGAGCGGGTGGTCGAAACGATCCTCTATGCCAACAAGTCGCTCGGCGTAAGCTTCCTGGTGATCGAGCACAATATCGATGTCGTGACCAGCATTTGCCAGCGCGTGATCGTTCTCGATCAGGGTACCAAGCTTGTCGAGGGCCTGCCGCAAGACATCATTCAGGACCAGCGTGTCAGGGAGGCCTATCTTGGAGGCTGATTCCAACCTTTCGATCCAGGGCCTGAAGGCGGGCTATGGCAATCTCGATATCCTCAATGGCATCGACCTCAACGTGCCCGCCGGCCAGTTCGTTGCGCTGATGGGGCCGAACGGCGCGGGCAAGTCGACGCTGCTGAAGACGCTCTACGGCATGACCACCATCAAGGGTGGCAGCATCGGCTGGCAGGGCAAGAACATAGCCGGCTACAAGTCGCGCGCGATTCTAGGCGCGGGCATTTCCTTCGTGCCGCAAGGCCGCTGCAATTTTCCGGTGATGACCGTCGACGAGAACCTTCAGATGGCGGCCTATACGATCCGTGACGCCAAGGTGAAGGCAGACCGGGATTACGTCTACGATCTCTTTCCGATCCTGAAGACCCGTCGCTCGACGCTTGCCGGCAACATGTCGGGCGGAGAGCAGCAGCTCCTCGAAGTGGCCATGGCGGTCCTCCAGCGGCCGAAAGTTCTTTTGGTCGACGAGCCGTCCGTCGGCCTGTCGCCGGCGGCCATCGGCGTTGTGTTCGATGAGCTACTCAGGCTTCATGCGGCAGGCCAGACAATCCTTCTCGTCGAGCAGAACACGAAGAAGGCAATGGAGGTCGCCGAGCGCGCTGTTATCCTGCGTCTTGGCAAGGTCATCTGGGACGGCCTGCCGAAGGACATCACGCATGACGAGCTTGGCGAACTCTTCCTGACCGGAAAGATGCACGGCGAAACCGACGTCGTTCATTAAGGCCGCGTTCAAAAGCTCCAACCAGAACCAAGGAAACCCTAATGAGCACTTTTGTGCCTGCTTCACGCGTGTCGAGAATTAAGGTGTCGCCGAGCACGGCGGCGGCGGCGCGAGCCCGCGAGCTGAAAGCAGCCGGCCGCGATATCGTCGACATGACGGTGGGTGAGCCCGATTTCGACACGCCGGAGAATGTGAAGGCTGCCGCACATGCCGCCATCGACCGCGGCGAGACCAAATACACGGCCGTCAACGGCACGCCGGCGCTGCGCAAGGCGATCATCGGCGACTTCGAGCGTCGCCTTGGCCTGCGCTATGCCGAGAACGAGATCTGTGTTGGTGGCGGGGCCAAACAGATCCTGTTCCTGGCGCTGATGGCAAGCGTCGAGGCGGATGCGGAGGTCATCATTCCCGCGCCCTATTGGGTTTCCTATCCCGACATGGTCATCGCCAACGACGGTAAGCCGGTCATCGTGCAATGCCCGCAGGAGCAGGGCTTCAAGCTGACCCCTGAGGCACTGGAGGCTGCGATTACGCCGAAGACCCTTTGGCTGATCCTCAACGCTCCCTCCAATCCGACAGGTGCGGCTTACACGCGCGCTGAACTGGAAGCGCTCGGCGCGGTGCTCCTGCGCCATCCCCATGTCTTCGTCCTCTCCGACGACATCTATGATCAGGTCTGGTTTCGCGATGAGCCGATGACGACCCTGGTGGCCGCCGTGCCGGCGCTGAAGGATCGTGTGCTGCTCGCCAATGGCGTATCGAAGTCCTACGCGATGACCGGCTGGCGCATCGGCTATGCGGCCGGTCCGGCACCGTTGATTGCTGCGATCAACAAGCTGCAGTCGCAAATGTCGTCCTGCCCGTCTTCGGTGAGCCAAGCAGCGGCGGCGCATGCGCTGACAGCCGATCAGTCCTTCGTCACTGAAAGCGTCAAGGTCTACAAGGAGCGGCGTGACTATGCCTGCGCGCGTCTGAACGCCGTCCCGGGCCTGTCCTGCCTGGTGCCGGATGGAGCCTTCTATCTGTTCCCGAACTGCGCCGGTGTCATCGGCAAGACGACGCCGGATGGAAAGACAATCGAAACCGATCTCGATTTCGTTCTCTATCTGTTGGACGGCGTTGGCGTGGCTGCACTCCAGGGCGCTGCCTACGGCTTGTCGCCATACTTCCGCCTGTCCATCGCGACGTCGATGGAGGCGATCAAAGCGGCATGCGACCGCATCGAGAATGCGGTAGCGGCTCTTCGCTAACAGTCAAGCGTCATGCAGGAGGGGCTTGCGCCGCTCCTGCCACAGGCCTTAGGTTCCACGAAACAACAAGCCGGGAACCATGAGCGTCGATTTCAGAAAACTCAAAAGCTTCGTCAAGATCGTCGATACGGGTAGCGTTTCGCGCGCCGCCAGCATTCTGCGCACCGCACAGCCGGCGCTGTCGCAGCAGATCGCGGCGCTTGAGGCGCATTTCAAGCACAAGCTCCTCATCCGCAGCAATGTCGG
>DASVPC010000230.1:0-35439 GCA_036383055.1 Rhizobium sp.
CCGTCGTTTCGGCGTCAAGCTCAATCCGGATACGCAGGTGGTCGCCACGCTCGGCTCCAAGGAAGGCTTTGCCAACATGGCGCAGGCGATCACGGCGCCCGGCGACGTCATCCTTTGCCCGAATCCGACCTATCCGATCCATGCTTTCGGCTTTCTGATGGCAGGCGGTGTCATCCGCTCGATGCAGGTCGAGCCGGACGACAGCTTCTTTCCGCCGCTCGAGCGCGCCGTGCGCCACTCGATCCCGAAGCCGTTGGCGTTGATCATCAACTATCCGTCCAATCCGACGGCCTATGTCGCGACGCTCGATTTCTATAAGGAAGTCGTCGCCTTCGCCAAGAAGCACGATATCATCGTGCTGTCGGATCTCGCCTATTCGGAAATCTATTTCGACGACACTCCGCCGCCGTCGGTTCTGGAAGTGCCGGGCGCCATGGACGTCACAGTCGAGTTTACCTCGATGTCGAAGACCTTCTCCATGCCCGGCTGGCGCATGGGCTTCGCCGTCGGCAACGAGCGCCTGATCGCCGCCTTGACGCGGGTGAAGTCCTACCTCGATTACGGCGCCTTTACGCCGATTCAGGTGGCGGCAACCCATGCGCTGAACGGCGACGGTTCCGACATCGCGGAAGTGCGCAGCATCTACAAGCGCCGCCGCGACGTGCTGGTCGACAGCTTCGGCAAGGCCGGCTTCGAGGTGCCGCCGCCGGCAGCGACGATGTTCGCCTGGGCGAAGATCCCGGAGAAGTTCCGTCATCTCGGTTCGCTGGAATTCTCCAAGCTGCTGGTCGAAAAGGCCGATATCGCAGTGGCTCCGGGCATCGGCTTCGGCGAGCAGGGCGACGATTACGTCCGTATCGCACTGGTCGAAAACGAGCATCGCATCCGCCAGGCGGCGCGCAATCTGAAGCGCTTCCTCTCGACCGCGGACGAGACCATGCATAATGTGATTTCGCTGAACGCTCATCGCTCCTAATTTTTTCACGGCAGCCGTTCCCGCGGCTGCCGTGCCCCAAGACATTGATCAGGAACTATCCATGGCAGATGCCCTCAAAATCGGCGTTGCGGGCTTGGGTACCGTTGGTGCCTCGCTCGTTCGTATCATTCAGAGCCGCGCCAACGAGCTTGCCGTCACTTGCGGCCGACCGGTCAAGATCGTCGCCGTCACGGCGCGCGATCGCACCAAGGATCGCGGCATCGACCTCAGCGATATCGAATGGTTCGGTGGTCCGGTCGATCTGGCGCAGAAGGCTGATATCGATGTATTCGTCGAGCTGATCGGCGGCTCCGAAGGGGCGGCCAACGCTGCCGTGCGCGCGGCACTTGCCCGTGGCCTGCATGTCGTTACCGCCAACAAGGCGCTGCTGGCCTATCACGGCGTCGAGCTTGCGCAGATTGCCGAAGAGAAGGGCGCGCTGCTCAACTTCGAAGCGGCGGTGGCCGGCGGCATTCCCGTCATCAAGGCGCTGCGTGAATCCCTGACCGGTAACACGATCTCGCGCGTCTACGGCATCATGAACGGCACCTGCAACTACATCCTGACCCGGATGGAGAAGGAGGGCCTGTCCTTTGCCGATTGCCTGAAGGAAGCCCAGCGCCTCGGCTATGCCGAAGCTGATCCGGCCTTCGACATTGAGGGCAATGACACGGCGCACAAGCTTGCCATCCTTACGACGCTTGCCTTTGGCAACCGCATTGCGGCCGACGACATCTATCTCGAGGGGATCACCAACATCTCCATCGAGGATATCCGCGCCGCTGCCGACCTCGGTTACCGCATCAAGCTGCTCGGCGTCGCCCAGCGCACCGAGACCGGCATCGAACAGCGTGTTCATCCGACCATGGTGCCGCTCGATTCGGTCATTGCCCAGGTCGATGGCGTCACCAATGCGGTGGCAATCGAATCCGACATTCTCGGCGAATTGCTGATGGTTGGCCCCGGCGCCGGTGGCAACGCGACAGCTTCCTCCGTGCTCGGTGATATCGCCGATATCGCCAAGAGCCAGCCGGGCGCGCAGCGCGTGCCGGTGCTCGGCCATCCCGCCAAGGCGCTGGAACCCTATCGCAAGGCGCAGATGCAGAGCCATGAGGGCGGCTATTTCATCCGCCTGACCGTTCTCGACCGCACCGGCGTCTTCGCCAGCGTCGCGACCCGCATGGCGGAAAACAACATTTCGCTGGAATCGATCGTGCAGCGTTCGACGCAGCACCTGTCGCCGTCGCACCACCAGACGATCATCCTCGTCACCCATGCGACGATGGAGGATTCAGTGCGCAAGGCGGTCGCCGCGATCAAGACCGAGGGCTATCTCGTCGGCGAACCGCAGGTCATCCGCATCGAGCGGCCGAAGGAATAATCTGACGCGCGGCCCGTTCCGGTAATGCGGAGCGGGGCCGTCCAATTCTGGGAGACATGGTGGAACAACCGGCAGATCCTGTGCAGCGGGCATTTATGGGCGTCGAACGCTCCGTCTCCGGCAATCGCTGGATCTCCCGGCTCGATCAGGCCGGCCAGAACCGGGCGCTGGCCATGGCCCAGACCCACGGCTTGCCGGATCTGATCGCTCGCGTGCTCGCTGGACGTGGCGTTGGTGTTGACGAGGCCATGGCGTTTCTTGATCCGACCATCCGCAGCCTGATGCCGGATCCCTATCTGCTGACCGACTGTGAGAAGGCCGCTGCGCGCCTGCTGCGCGCCGTCAAGGCGGGAGAGACTGTCGCGATCTTTGGCGACTACGACGTCGATGGCGCCGCGTCCTCGGCGCTGCTCTACCGTTTTCTCACCCATTTCGGCGTACCCGCCAGCATTTATATCCCGGACCGCATCTTTGAAGGCTATGGCCCCAACCCCGCGGCCATCAATCAGCTCATCGACAATGGTGCGACGCTGATCGTTACCGTCGACTGCGGCTCCACCAGCTTCGAATCGCTGGAGGCGGCGAAGGCGCGCGGTATCGACGTCGTCGTCATCGATCATCATCAGGTAGCGCATGAGCTTCCGCACTGCCATGCGTTGGTTAATCCGAACCGCGAGGACGATCTGTCGGGGCAGGGGCATCTCTGCGCCGCCGGTGTCGTCTTCCTGGTGCTTGTTGCGGCGCTGCGGCAGCTGCGCGAGGCGGGCGATGCCCGTGTCCGCTCCATCGCCCTGCTGGCCTGGCTCGATATCGTCGCCTTGGCGACGGTCTGCGATGTCGTGCCGTTGAAGGGGCTCAATCGCGCCTATGTCGTCAAGGGCCTGATCGCTGCCCGCCATCAGGGCAATCCGGGCCTTGCGGCACTCTTCCGCAAGGCGGGGCTGGGCGGCCCGGTGACGCCTTACCATTTCGGCTTCCTGATCGGCCCGCGCATCAATGCCGGCGGCCGAATCGGCGATGCGGCGCTCGGCGCCCGCCTGCTGACGCTGGAGGATACTAGCGAAGCCGAGACCATCGCCGAGAAGCTGGACGAGCTGAACCGCGAGCGCCAGGCCATGGAAGCCGCCATGTTGCAGGAGGCCGAGGCCGAGGCGCTGGCGGAATACGGCAATGGTGATGGCGCCTCCGTCATTGTCACCGCCCGCGAGAATTGGCATCCGGGCATCGTCGGCCTGATCGCCTCGCGGTTGAAGGACAAGTTCCGCCGCCCCGCCTTCGCGATCGCCTTCGATCCCACGGGCAAGGGCACCGGTTCAGGCCGCTCGATCAATGGCTTCGACATGGGCCGCATGGTGCGCGCCGCCGTCGATGCCGGCCTGTTGGTCAAGGGTGGCGGCCATGCCATGGCAGCGGGCCTGACGGTGGAGCGCGGCAATCTCGGAAGGCTGCGCGCCTTCTTCACCGAGAAGGCCGAAAGGCAGGTACCCGGCCTCGTTGCCAACGAAACGCTGAAGATCGACGGCGCGCTCGGCGCCAGCGGCGCGACCGTGGATCTGATCGACCAGCTCGAAACAGCCGGTCCTTATGGCTCCGGCCATCCGCAGCCGATCTTCGCTCTGCCGAGCCATCGCTTGCGCGATTCGCGCCTTGTCGGCCAGTCGCACATCAAGATCACTCTGGAATCCCAGGACGGCGGCCGCCTCGACGGCATCGCCTTCCGTGCCGCCGAAACGCCGCTCGGCGAACTGCTGATGTCGTCCCGCGGATCGCAGATCCACGTCGCCGGTACGCTCGGCGCCGACCACTGGCAGGGCAACCGCCGCGTACAACTGCGTGTCACGGATGCAGCAAAGGCGCCTTGACCGCACAGTAAGCGCGCCACGATAGCAACATAAATCCAATGATTTCAGGGGAGAGACAGTGGCACGCCCTAGGGGAGTCGAACCCCTCTTTACAGAATGAAAATCTGTCGTCCTAACCGATAGACGAAGGGCGCGTGCTGTGGCGCCCTTATAGTCAGCACCTTTTGATCCCGCAAGCGGAAAATCGAGAAAAATCCATGAGTAGAGACAGATTTTTCGATGCGATTGTGGAAAAGTTCGAGGCAGTTCCGTTTGGTACGCCCTAGGGGAGTCGAACCCCTCTTTACAGAATGAGAATCTGTTGTCCTAACCGATAGACGAAGGGCGCATGATGCGCTCGTCCGCATATAGGAATAACGCAAAGCCGCCGCAAGCGGAACAAACATTGTTGTAAGGAGAGAGAGAACAACAGTGGCACGCCCTAGGGGAGTCGAACCCCTCTTTACAGAATGAAAATCTGTCGTCCTAACCGATAGACGAAGGGCGCGTGCTGTTGTGTGGCGCGCTTATAGCGGGGTGATTTCATTCCCGCAAGCGCCTATTTCGCTTTTTCTTCGAAAAAATGACAGGTGCATGAAGCTACAGCGAAATTTGAATAAGCCTGCCTTAACAGGACGTTGTGAAGATCTGCAGAGAGGAATGGCTCAAAGCCCCGATGCGCCCTGCGTTGGCGTGATCAGCGACTTGGCGCCCGGGCCTTGGCCCTTCGAGGCGGCGATATGCGCCAGCATCAGTGCTTCCTTGCTGTCGATCGTATGGGCCGAAGAGCCGGGGGCGGGCATGATTTTCGAGGGGGTGGCGTCCGCTGTCGGCTTCATCGGGCTCGTCGATGTGGGAGTGGCGTTGCGGATGACGGGTGGGGGAAGCACGGACTCGGAGGTCGGGCCTACCGGCATGCCACCATCGTTCTGCGGCGGTGCGATGTTCTGTGCTGTACCCGGCGGCAAGGTGTAGACGCTGCGCATGAACGGCGTGATTCCCTGCTGCCCGGCGTCCGGCTGTGTCTTGGCCAGCGTTCCATCCGGATTGACGGCGATCGGGGCGGGGGCGGCATAGATGCTACTCCTGCTGGCGTTCACCGCGGTCGGCTGCGTCACCAGCCCGGCAATGCCGGCTGGTGCGTCGGTGGCGGGAGCCGATGGGAAGACAGCTTGATTGCCCGTCTCTGCGACAAGCATCTGCCGTCGTGCGCCGTAGACGCTGCGGACCTGCGGATCGCGATAGCCAGCGTCGCCTTTCAGTCGCTTCGCCTCGGCTGTGCTGTTGAGGGCGGCGGCAAGCTGTTCGGCGGAGCTCGGCGGCGCGGTCGTCGTGGCCTCCGTCGCCGCCAGCTTTGGCTTATCGGCCGTTGTCGCGCAGCCGGAGAGCATCAGAAACGAGAGGGCGATTGCAATAGCGCTTGCGCGCATCTCATTGCCGGATAGAATCTGCCGATCGCACAAAGGACGTTCCCCGCTTTAAAGAGTGTGCACCGGAACGGCCTCTTGCGAGGGACGACGATATCGCGCGATGCTGACTGGGAACGATGGGACCCCGCGAAATCCGATGCATGATGCTTCGAGTCGTCCAAGCATGCAGGAGATCGGGTATGGCCGGCAAGCGCGAAACCGATGGTTCCGCGCTTGCCGTAAGCCTCGCGAAAGCTTGCTTTTACCAGGCGCCTGTATTTTGCATCGAAACCCAGGGTTCAGCGGGCGCAAGGTTGGCACCCTTCTGGAGAATCTCGATGGAAATGCCGTCCGGCGAGCGCACGAAGGCCATGTGACCGTCGCGCGGCGGCCGGTTGATCGTGATGCCGTTGTCCTTAAGCTTCTGGCAGGTCGCATAGATGTCGTCGACCTCATAGGCGAGGTGACCGAAGTTGCGTCCTCCGGTATACTCCTCCGGATCCCAGTTGTAGGTCAGCTCGAGGCTGGGCGCTCCGCTGTTGCGCGAAGCTTCGACATCGTCGCTGGCGGCCAGGAAGACGAGCGTGAAGCGGCCTTTTTCGTTTTCATAGCGGCGGGTTTCGGTGAGGCCGAATAGAGTGCTATAAAAATGCAGCGACGCGTCGAGATCCGTCACGCGGACCATGGTGTGGAGATAACGCATTCTATTTCCTCTCAAATGTTGCGCTGGGTCGATCATGAAACGGGACACCAGCTTCGGGCAAGACTTTGGCTTGATAATCAAGAGTGGGAATAAACAAAACTAGGACTTGCGCATTTCCGTTACCAAGATGTTAAACTTGATTTCAAGGAATCAGTTAACCGTAACAGTGTGACGCGTAATCGAGGGCTGGCCAGGATGAGCGACAGAATTTCATCGAAGGGAATAGCCGACTTCGGAGAGTTATCGGGCGAAGCCGTCGATCTTATCGAAATCTCCGGCGTCGTGAAATGGTTCGATGTCGCCAAAGGTTTTGGCTTCATCGTTCCCGATAACGGCATGCAGGACGTTTTGCTGCATGTGACATGTCTGCGTCGCGACGGTTATCAAACTATTCTTGAGGGAACCCGCATCGTCGCGCTGATTCAGCGCCGCGAACGTGGCTATCAGGCCTTCAAGATCCTCTCCATGGACCAGTCGACCGCCGTGCACCCGTCACAGATGCCGCCGGTCCGCACGCATGTCCAGGTGACCGCGACGAGCGGCCTTGAGCGCGCGCTGGTCAAATGGTTCAACCGCACCAAGGGTTTCGGCTTCTTGACGCGCGGCGAGGGCACCGAGGATATCTTCGTGCATATGGAAACGCTGCGTCGTTTCGGTCTGGCTGAGCTGCGGCCAGGCCAAGTGGTTCTCGTTCGCTTCGGACCGGGCGAAAAGGGGCTGATGGCGGCGGAAATCCATCCGGATGCGCCGAGCCCGGCAACGCGGCCGCACTGAGATGGCCGGAAGACCGTCTTTTGCCGTTTTGAAAAGCGCCGCTTTGGCGCTTTTTCTTGTTTGCGGTGCCGTCCCGACCGCTTTTGCCGCGCAGACCGCGATCGAGCAAACGGTCAAGTTTGCGTCAGAACCCCTGTCGATCAAGACCGAGAAGGGGGAGGCACACAAGTTCACCGTGGAATTGGCGTCGACCGAATCGCAGCTGGAACTCGGCCTGATGTATCGCGACACGATGCCGGCTGATCACGGCATGCTGTTCGATTTCGGCACATCGCGTCCGGTGATGATGTGGATGAAAAACACCAAGCTGTCGCTGGACATGCTCTTCCTCGACAGGAATGGCGTCATTACCCATATCCAGGAAAATGCCGTTCCCTATTCGGAAGCGATCATCAGCTCCGGCGGGCCGGTGAATTACGTCATCGAGCTGAATAGCGGTGTGGTGAAGAAACTCGGCCTTGCCGTCGGCGACAAGGCAACCAGCGCCACTCTTTCCGCCAAGCACGGCAAATAGATCTTTCCCCGGGGATCATCGGTTCGATGCGATTTTAGCTGTTGCAGCATGGAGGCGAACCGTGTATCTCCCCACTCGTTCTGCCAAGCAGGGCGACGCGATCTGCTGAAGATGGCGTAAGGGTACGGAGTGTAGCGCAGTCTGGTAGCGCATCTGGTTTGGGACCAGAGGGTCGGGAGTTCGAATCTCTCCACTCCGACCATTTTTAAAATCCCCCAAAACTATCATGGATTGAGATGAGGCTGCGCCGCCTTTTTGCTTGATAACAAAGGGATTCGCGGCTAAGCAGAATCCCATATGCGCTTTGCCCGAAAGGGCCGGGCGAAGACAAGAGAAGCAAGAAAGCGGGCTATCCCGCTATTCGGAGGCGCTGCAGCGATGCCTGCCAAGATTTATCGTCCCGCAAAGACCGCCATGCAGTCCGGCAAGGCCAAGACACACCTCTGGGTTCTGGAATTCGACCAGGAAACCCCGCGCAAGATCGATCCGATCATGGGCTACACCTCCTCGGCCGATACGCGCCAGCAGCTCAAGCTGACCTTCGATACGCAGGAACAGGCCGAAGCCTATGCCCAGCGTGAAGGCATCGAATATCGCGTCATCGCTCCCAAGGACGCCAACCGTCAGGTTGTCTCCTACACCGATAACTTCCGCTTCAGCCGCATCCAGCCCTGGACTCACTGAGCCGGGTGTTCAGTGCAACGCCGCCCATTGAGTTTGGCGGCAGTTTCAGGCATGTAATGCCCGCCGCGACCAGCTCGCGGCGCCTTGGCTTCAAGGCCCCTTAGCTCAGCTGGATAGAGCACCTGCCTTCTAAGCAGGTGGTCGCAGGTTCGAATCCTGCAGGGGTCGCCATTTTTAGCTTGTCCATTCCCGACGCATAGGTAACACGCTTCAGCGTGTCGCCGCCAGCCAGCCGCCGCTATCGGCCGGCCTCGTTGCATTGATCGCTATCTCGATCAAGATCGTGTCCGGACATCGCGCCGATCATTTTTATAACGATGATTGCCGCGCCCAGAAGCGCGAGTGTCATGACTATCCTGTCGCTCTTCTTCACGCCCCGTTCCCCAACGCCTCGTGAGAACTGCGTCCTGCGCAGCCGGCGATAGTATATCGCGTTCATTGCGGTGCGCCATATGCCTTTTCAGGCAGCGAATCTACCGGCTGGGGTATCGAAGTAACCGCGTGCGCCGGCCGCCATGATCGCGAAGCTGCGGCTTGCCTCTACCGTATGAGAGGCCTCGGTTCGTGAGCAATATCAAGCGGCGTTCAGATCTGCGATCTCGCCGTGTCGGGCAAGCAGGCGAGGGGCGGTCATGTCGCCGGTCTCCTCGTCAACCATGACCGCATAGGCGGCGACGCCGATGAAGCGGGCGGACATGGAGGAGGCGATCTTCTCGGCGCCGGCGGCGCTGGAGGCCTGCCGCATTTCCCCCGGAACCAGGTTTCCGCGATTCTTCTTGTAGGGAAGGATGATGAATTTTTCGCCGGATGCCATTGTGTTTGCCCTCATTTGTTCGCACAATGTTCTTGTTTGTTCCGGGTGTCAAGATGGTTAATGGCGACAATGGCCGAATGAGGTGCATCAAATGAAAAACCCACCGGCTGTGTCTCAGCCGACGGGTTTCGATTGTCCGAAAATCGCCTGATCAGTGCAGGATCTGGCTCAGGAACAGCTTGGTGCGCTCATGCTGCGGATTGTCGAAGAACTCCTTCGGGGAGTTCTGTTCGACGATCTGACCCTGGTCCATGAAGATCACGCGGTTAGCGACCTGGCGGGCGAAGCCCATTTCGTGGGTGACGCAGAGCATGGTCATGCCTTCCTCGGCGAGCCCCACCATGGTGTCGAGCACTTCCTTGATCATTTCCGGGTCGAGCGCCGAGGTCGGCTCATCGAACAGCATGATCTTTGGGTTCATGCAGAGCGAGCGGGCGATCGCCACGCGCTGTTGCTGACCGCCGGAAAGCTGGCCCGGATATTTCTTGGCTTGCTCCGGAATCTTGACGCGGGTGAGGAAGTGCATGGCGATTTCTTCCGCCTGCTTCTTCGGCATCTTGCGCACCCAGATCGGCGCCAGCGTGCAATTTTCCAGGATCGTCAGATGCGGGAAGAGGTTGAAGTGCTGAAACACCATGCCGACTTCGCGGCGCACTTCATCGATCTTCTTCAGATCATTGGTGAGCTCGGTCCCGTCGACGAAAATGTTGCCCTTCTGGTGTTCTTCCAGCCGGTTGATGCAGCGGATCATCGTCGACTTGCCCGAACCCGACGGGCCGGCGATGACGATGCGCTCGCCGCGCATGACCTTGAGGTTGATGTCGCGCAGTACGTGGAAATCGCCGTACCACTTGTTCATGTTGATCATTTCAACCGCGACTTCCGTATCGGAAATGGTCAGTTTTTTCGGTTGGGCGTCAGCCATATTATTTTCCCTCAGTTTTTATCGTTTGTGGCCAGTGTCGAGGTGGCGTTCCATGAAACCTGAATAACGCGACATGGCAAAGCAGAAAAGCCAGAATATGAAGCCGGCGAAGACAAGGCCCGTGATCGGGGTGACCGCACTTGCCCAGTTCCCGTCGGCGAAATTCTGGCGGACGATGCCGAGCAGATCGAACATGTTGATGATCGAAACCAGCGAGGTGTCCTTGAACATGCCGATGAAGGTGTTGACGATGCCGGGGATGACCAGCTTGATCGCCTGCGGCAGCACGATGAGCCGCATCTTCTGCCAATAGCCGAGGCCGAGCGAATCGGCGCCTTCAAACTGACCCTTCGGCACCGCCTGCAGGCCACCGCGAATGACTTCCGCCATATAGGCCGAGGTAAACAGCGAAACACCGACCATGGCGCGCAGCAGTTTGTCCATCGTCCAGCCCTGCGGCAGGAAGAGCGGCAGCATGACGCTGGCCATGAACAGCACCGTGATCAGTGGAATGCCGCGAATGACCTCGATGAAGAGGACGCAAAGCATGCGGATGACGGGCATTTTTGAACGCCGTCCGAGCGCCAGCATAATGCCGAACGGAATGGAGACCCCGATCGCGACGAAGGAGAGTATCAGCGTCACCATCAGGCCGCCCCAACGCGTCGTTTCCACGACCTCGAGGCCGAACCCGCCAAGAAGCAGGAAGAACGACACGATCGGGAGCACGATGAAGGCCAGGAGCGCATTCAGCCCTTTCCTGGGAAAGGAGGGTATCAGCAACGGCCCAACAATGAGAATGGTGAGAATGGCGACGAGGATCGGCCGCCAGCGTTGCTCCGGCGGATAGAGGCCGAACATGAAGATGCTGAACTTGGCGCGGACGAACGCCCAGCATGCGCCGCTCCAGCCGTCGGGCTGGATGCCGCCCTGTACCGCCGTTGCGCAGAAGGTGCGGTCGGTGCCACTCCAGGCGGCTTCGATGAACAGCCAGTTGACGATATGCGGAATGGCCCAGGCGAGGAAGGTGATGGCGATGACGGTTAGCACCACGTCCTTCGGCGTTGCCAGCAGATTCTTTCTGATCCAGTGTGCGACGCCCTTCTCATTTGCGGGAGCCGGCAACGGCGGAAGAATGGTTTTGCTTACGAAGCCTTGGTTTGCGTCGGACATCTTATCTCTCCACCAGGGCCATCTTGGCATTGAACCAGTTCATGAACAGTGAGGTCACGATGCTCAGCGTGAGGTAGACGATCATCCAGATGATGACGACCTCGATGGCGCGACCGGACTGGTTGAGAATGACACCGCCCACGGCCACCAGATCGGCATAGCCGATGGCGATCGCAAGCGACGAATTCTTCGTCAGGTTGAGATATTGGCTGGTCAATGGCGGAATGATGATGCGTAGGGCCTGCGGAATGACGACAAGCCGCGTGATGGCGGAGGCGCGAAGGCCAAGCGCACTGGCGGCTTCCGATTGTCCCTTGGCCACGCCGCGAATGCCGCCGCGGACGATCTCGGCGATAAAGGACGCGGTGTAGAAGGAAAGCGCCAGGAACAGGGAGATGAATTCCGGCCCGATGACGAAGCCGCCCGTCAGGTTGAACTTTCCGGCAACGGGGTAATCGAAGGAAAGCGGCATGCCGGAGGCGAAGAAGGTCAAGAGCGGCAAGCCAACGAGCAGGGCGATGGACACCCAGATGGTGTGGAACTGCTGGCCGGTTGCGGCCTGACGCTTGTAGGCCCATCGCGACAGGAAAAATACAGCCACAATGGCAACGATGAGAGCAAGGCCGACGGCCCACATCCCGGCGCCGAAGATTGGGCTCGGAGAGACGAGGCCGCGATTGCTGAGATAGGTAGAGAACGGCAGGTGCAGCGCGTCGCGCGCCTGCGGCAGCAAGACCAGCACGCCGCTATACCAGAAGAAGATGACCAGCAGCGGCGGGATGTTGCGGAAAAGCTCGACATAGGCCTGGCAAAGCTTGGCAATCAGCCAATTGTGCGAAAGCCGTCCGATACCGACGAGGAAGCCAATGATCGTCGCGGCGATGATGCCGCTCACCGATATGAGGATCGTATTGAGCAGGCCGACAAGGAGCGCATTGGAATTGGTCGAATCACTTGAAAAGGGAAGCAGCGCTTGCCCGAGATTGAAACCGGCGCGTCCAAAGAGGAAGCTGAAGCCGAAAGGCTGGTTCGTTGCGCGCAGATTTGCAATTGTATTGTGGACGATGAACCAGCCGAGCGCCAACAGAATGACAAGGGTAAGAACCTGATAGAACACCCCCCTGACCTTGGGGTTGTTTATAGCGGATGCGGATGAGCGCTCGCCTTCAGGCGAATTTGTAGCAATTGCCATGCGGAGTTTTTTCCCCAGTACGCCCGTTTCGGGCTTGTTTTCTTAAAGAGAAAGGCGGAGGCCGCCTTTCTCGGAAATCATGAAGCCGAGGCTTAGCGGACCGGCGGTGCGTACTGGATGCCGCCCTTGTTCCACAGCGCGTTGAGGCCGCGGGCGATCTTCAGCGGGCTGCCGGCGCCGATGTTGCGGTCAAAGACTTCGCCGTAATTGCCGACGCCCTTGATGATGTTGTAGGCCCAGTCGTTGGTCAGGCCGAGATCGGTGCCCAGCGTCGAACCCTGTTCGGCGCCGAGGAAACGCTTGATGTCCGGGTTCGGCGAATTCTTCAATTCATCGACGTTCTTCTGCGTGATGCCGAATTCTTCGGCGTTCACCAGCGCATAGGCAGTCCAGCTGACGATGTCGAACCACTGGTCGTCGCCCTGGCGAACGGCCGGGCCGAGCGGCTCCTTGGAGATGATTTCCGGGAGAACGACGTTGTCATCGGGGTTCTTCAGCGTCAGACGCAGAGCATAGAGTCCCGACTGGTCCGTGGTGTAGACGTCGCAACGGCCGGAGTCGTAGGCGGCGTTGACTTCTTCGAGCTTGTCGAAGACCACCGGATTGTACTGCAGGTTGTTGGTCTTGAAGTAGTCGGCGAGGTTGAGTTCCGTCGTGGTGCCGGACTGTACGCAGACGGCTGCGCCGGACAGTTCGAGCGCCGACTTGACGTTCAGTTCCTTGCGGACCATGAAGCCCTGGCCGTCATAATAGGTGACCGGGCGGAAGTTGAGGCCGAGGGCGGTGTCGCGGCTGATGGTCCAGGTCGTGTTGCGCGACAGCAGATCGATTTCGCCGGACTGCAATGCGGTGAAGCGATCCTTGGCGCTGAGCGGAGTGTACTTGACCTTGGTCACGTCTCCGAAAACAGCAGCGGCAACGGCCTTGCACAGGTCGACGTCAAAACCGGCATAGTTCCCCGATGCGTCCGGCTGCGAAAAGCCAAGAAGGGCCGAGTTCACGCCGCATTGGATGAAGCCCTTGGCCTTCACATCGCCCAGCGTCGATGCCGACGCGCCAGAAACGCTGTATGCCAATGCTGCCGCTCCAAGGAGTGCGGACAGAGCAATCTTTTTCATCTTTCCCAACCTTTGTCTCTTGTTTTATAGTTAAAATGTATCGCTCCCGAAGCAGGTTCTCGGAGAACCGTGTTCCTCACTCTCCCGGTGCGAGTGGTCCTATCTCATTCGTAAATGCATTTCGGGTCAAGACATTGCCCGAATTATTGAGGAATATTCCGGCATTTTTGCCCGGATCGGCTTTAAAATGGGCAATTGGCTTCGGTTTAGGCAATGTTTTGTCAAAAAATGCACGAAAACGACGTAAAATTCTGTCGTTTTGGTATTTCTGCAGGTGGTAATAGTAGGAGCTTCTGAACCATTCGGGGTTGACCCCGCCAGACTTGGCCGCCACAAATCGAAATCCCACAGCGCCAAAGGCATATCCAAGCATGAAAGACAAAGACACACCGCTGCAAAACGCCGGCATCAACACGCGTTTGGCCCATATCGGCTATTCGCCCTCCGATTATCATGGCTTCGTCAATCCACCGGTCGTTCATGCGTCCACCGTGCTGTTCCGCGATGCGCGGACGATGGAGACGCACGACCAGAAATATACCTACGGCACGCGCGGTACGCCGACGACGGATGCGCTTTGCGAGGCGATCGATGCGCTGGAGGGATCGGCAGGCACGGTTCTCG
Source organism: Rhizobium sp. (assembly GCA_036383055.1). Taxonomy (GTDB): domain Bacteria; phylum Pseudomonadota; class Alphaproteobacteria; order Rhizobiales; family Rhizobiaceae; genus Rhizobium. The sequence continues at coordinate 14,129 of DASVPC010000230.1, forward strand.
TGCCGTCGGGGCTTGCGGCGGTCACCGTGCCGTTCCTGGCCTTTTTGTCCGCCGGCGATCACGCGTTGGTCGTTGATTCGGTCTACGGGCCGACGCGTTTCTTCTGCGACACCATGCTGAAGCGTCTCGGCGTCGAGGTCGAGTATTACGATCCGTTGATCGGCGCCGGCATCGAGCGGATGATCAGGCCGAATACCAGATTGGTGCACACTGAGGCACCCGGCTCCAACACCTTCGAAATGCAGGATATTTCTGCGATTTCAACCGCCGCTCATCGGCATGGCTGCGTCGTCACCATGGACAATACCTGGGCGACGCCGCTTTATTTCAAACCGCTCGATCATGGCGTCGACATCTCGATCCATGCCGCTACGAAATATCCGGCCGGCCACTCCGACGTTCTGATGGGCACCGTCTCCGCCAATGCGGCGCATTGGCAGAAATTGCTCGACGCTCACGGTCAACTCGGCATCTGCGGTGCGCCGGATGATGCCTATCAAGTGCTGAGAGGCCTGCGCACCATGGGCGTGCGGCTGGAGCGGCATCAGGAAAGCGCGCTTGCCATCGCGCAATGGCTCGAGGGCCGGGAGGAGGTCGCGCGCGTCTTGCATCCAGCCTTGCCGAGCTTCCCGAGTCACGCGCTTTGGAAACGGGATTTCAAGGGATCGAGCGGCATCTTCTCCTTTGTACTGGCTGTCGACAGCCCGGAGAAATTCAAGGCCAAGGCGCAGGCCTTCCTCGATGCTCTCCGGATTTTCGGTCTCGGCTATTCCTGGGGTGGCTTCGAAAGTCTGGCATTGCACGTCAAGCTCAACGACCGGCGCGTCACTAAGGTGCCGACCGAGGGCCCGGTGCTACGCCTGCAGATCGGCCTTGAGGACGTCGCCGATATCAAGGCCGATATCGAAAAGGGTTTTGCCGCAGCGAAAGAGGTCTGATCAGACGATGGCGCGGTAGCCGTAGATCCAGTCCATGTCCGCCGCGAGGCTTTGCGGCGGACGCAGGGAGAGAACCAGATCGCGCGCCAGCCGCACCGGGCCGCGGGCGTGATAGGCAAATTGATTGAAGGCGGCGCGCTGGCGCAGGCACGCGATGCGGGGCGTCCGGTGCCTTTCAAAGAGATCGAGCGCTTCGCCAAGAGGGCGTGAAGCGACCATGCCAGCGAGCTCGAAGGCATCCTCGATCGCCATCGCCGCGCCCTGGGCCGCAAAGGGCATCATCGCATGCGCGGCATCGCCGATCAGGACGGCATCCTTGCCATTGTGCCAGCGCCCGACGCTTGCTTCGTAGAGCGGCCAGAAGCTTGCCTGTTCCTGCTGTTCCAGCATCCTTGTGATTGCCGTATTCCAGCCAGAGAAGCGCTGTAGCAGATGATCGTGCTGCGCTTTGGTGCCGGTGGCATTCCAGTCACGGCTCGCGCTGCTTCCAGGGGTGTTCGCGACGACATTGAAGGCGGATTTCTCCCGGATCGGGTAGCAGACCAGATGCGCCGAAGCACCGAGAAACGCGGTAACGCTTGCTCTGTCCAAGACCAAGGGAGCCAGCGCCTCGGGGATGGTGAAGCGCCAGGCGATGTTGCCGGAGAAAACCGGCGAGGGGCCTCCGGGCACCAGCGCCCGCACCTTCGACCAGACGCCATCGGCGCCGATGATCAGATCCGCCTTATCGCCGATGGCCGCATCCAGCGCCTGCCGGTTCGTTGCGTCGATTTGCCGACCGAGATGCAGCGCGCAGAACGGATTGGCAGTCACGGCATCCAGCAGCGCCTTTTGCAGTGTGGCGCGATGCACAGCACCATAGGGCGAACCCCAACGCTCCCTGGCGAAGCTGCCACAGGGAACGGATGCGATCAGCCGGAGCGACGAGCCGGAGACCAGCCGCACTTCCCTCGGCTCCAGCCAGATGGGCAGGAGCGCATCGAGTACGCCGAGCGTGTCGAGAATGCGGGAGGCGTTGGGAGAGATCTGCAGGCCGGCGCCGACTTCTGTCAGCGCCTCGGCCTGTTCGAAAATCTCCGAGCGAATACCGTGCCTTGCCAGCGCTAGCGCCGCCGTGAGGCCGGATATACCGGCACCGATGATCGCGGCGCTCTTGATCGGCATTCAGTTATGTCCGATCCGCTCTCGTAGAATCAGGCAGCCTTGAAGTGGAAAACGCAGCCGGCCGGATTGGTCTGGTCTGCCTTCAGCGACGGATTGTAACGATAAAGCGTCGAGCAATAGGAACAGACCTTCTCGCTCTCGTCACCCAGATCGATGAAGATGTGCGGATGGTCGTAGGGGACCGAGGCGCCGGTGCACATGAATTCCTTCACGCCGATCTCGATAACGCGGTGACCGCCGTCGTTCTGGAAATGGGGAATATTGTGGCCGGCCATGATGATCTCCGAATACGTCTTGCCCTGGATGGCATGAATGTTGCGCCAGACTTGGTAGCCCTTCTTTATAATCCTTCTTGGCGATTGTGTAGTGCGAAACTCCGGCTTGGCGCACAGATTTTCGTCCGGCCGGGGTTCACCTGATATCCCCGATAAAATAAGGTCCGGCGCCAAAGAGATGATGTTTGCAAAGACCTTGCCATGAATTTGAATGTCCCCGCCTTTTCTCACTTCACCCATGATGGGCTGAAGCTCGCCTATTTCGATGAGGGCGATCCAAACGGTCCGCCGGTGCTGCTGATTCACGGATTTGCCTCGACCGCGATTGCAAATTGGGTCAATCCGGGTTGGCTGAAGACGCTGGGTGATGCCGGCTACCGCGTCATCGCCATCGACAATCGCGGCCACGGAGCAAGCGACAAACTTTATGATGCCGATACCTACCATCCCTGGATCATGGCCGAGGATGCCCTCGCCCTGCTGGATCATCTCGGCATTTCCGAGGCCCATGTCATGGGCTATTCCATGGGCGCGCGCGTCTCGACCTTCCTGGCGATGGCGCATCCCGACCGCGTTCGGTCGCTGGTGCTCGGCGGTCTCGGCATCGGCATGGTCGATGGTGTAGGCGATTGGGATCCGATTGCCGACGCGCTGCTCGCGCCGTCGCTGGACGACGTCACGCATCAGCGCGGCCGCATGTTCCGCACCTTCGCCGACCAGACCAAGAGCGACCGCCAGGCGCTGGCCGCGTGCATCATGGGGTCGCGCGATCTGGTCGCCCGGGAAGATATAGCAAAGGTCGAGCAGCCGACCCTGATCGCGGTCGGCACCAAGGACGATATCGCCGGCTCGGCGCAGGAGCTTGCCGCGTTGATGCCGCATGCCGAAGTCCTGGATATCCCGAACCGCGACCACATGCTCGCCGTCGGCGACAAGCTGTTCAAGAAGGCCGTCCTGGAATTTTACGAGCGGCTGGCCGGCTGACGGATCAAGTCACTTCCCGGTGAAATGCGGTTTGCGCCGTGCGGCGAAAGCGGCGCGGCCCTCGGCATAGTCGGCACTATCGAAGGTCTCCGCGCCGATAACCTCCGCTTCGCGCAGAAGGTCGCTATCCTGTTCGACGACGGCGCGCACGGCGAGCTTCGACGCATGCAGCGCGATCGGCGCATTGGCGGCGATCGCATGGGCAAGCGTCGCGACTTCGCCATCGAAGGCTTCGGCTGCGACCTCTTCCAGCAGGAAACCGGCCGTCACCATCTTGCCGGCCGGCATCGGTGCGCCGGTGAAGAGCGTGACCTTGGCCATCTGCGGTCCGAGCGCATTGACGATATCCTGCACAGCATCGGCGGGGTAGGCGATGCCGAGGCGGACGGCGGGCACCGAGAAGCGCGCACCTTCTTCTGCGACGCGCAGATCGCAGGCGGCCGCGATACCGAAGCCGCCGCCATAGCAGATGCCGCGGATCGCCGCGATCGTCGGCACGCGGCAATGGCGGATGGCGGTGAAGGCATCGCTGTTCAGCGCCTCGTAGGCGATGGCGGTTTCCGCGTTCTTGCGCAGGCTGTCGAATTCGCTGATGTCGGCGCCGGCGGAAAAATCGCCCGCAGTGCCGCGAATGACGATCACATGTGCATGGGCTTCGTCGGTCAGAATGCGAATGGCTTGTGGTATCGCACGCCACATCGCCGCGGTAACGGCATTCTTGCGGTCGGGATTGTCGATGGCAAGCGTCCCGACACCATCGCTGCAGCTCGCACGCAGGAGACCGCCGGCAAAATCATGCATAAAACTCATACGTGCCTAACCCAGTTATGTTGTCGGACTTTTACTCTATATAATGTCCCACCAATAGGAAATCAGGAGACCGCCAATGGTCGCAGCAACGGATATTCGCCCGGTCGAAGGCTTAGGCTCACTCAAGGTCGTCGACCCCATCTGGGACAGCATGCGCGAGGAAGCCCGCGCTGCCGCCGATCGGGATCCGCTTCTGGCCGCCTTCCTTTATTCCACGATCATCAATCACCGATCGCTGGAGGAATGCGTCATCTATCGGATCTGCGAGCGTCTGGACCATCCGGACATGCAGGGTATTCTGCTGCGTCAGACCTTCGAGGAAATGCTGTCCGACTGGCCGGAATGGGGTTCGATCCTGCGCGTCGATATCCAGGCCATCTATGACCGCGACCCTGCCTGCCTGCGTTTCCTGGAGCCGGTTCTCTATTTCAAGGGCTTCCATGCGCTCCAGACCCATCGCCTGGCGCATTGGTTGCTCAATCGCGGCCGCCGCGATTTCGCTCTCTATCTGCAGAGCCGCTCCTCCAGCGTTTTCCAGACCGACATCAATCCGGCTGCGCGCATCGGCAAAGGCATCTTCCTCGATCACGCGACCGGTCTGGTTGTCGGCGAAACCGCTGTTATCGGCGACAATGTCTCGATCCTGCATGGCGTCACCCTTGGTGGCACCGGCAAGGAAGGCAGTGACCGCCACCCGAAGATCGCCCATGGCGTGCTGATCGGCGCTGGCGCGAAAATCCTCGGCAATATCCAGATCGGCCATTGCTCACGTATCGCCGCTGGCTCTGTGGTGCTGAAGGAAGTGCCGCCGAAGACGACGGTGGCCGGCGTGCCGGCCAAGGTGGTTGGGGAAGCGGGCTGTTCGGAACCCTCCCGCTCCATGGATCAGCTGCTTGCCGAGAAGATCATCGTCGACCAGATCATGGGCGCCGGAATCTAAGGGAAATCCTGTTTAACGTTCAGGATTTTGCGGCGCCGGCCGGGGTGGAAGGCGCGCTTCCGGTCTTTACACTGCCGCTTTTCCTATGCAAGAAGCGGCCAACCTGAGATTCCTCGCGGAGATAAATTGTGAAGCCTGACGAAATCAAGAAGCTCGACGCCTATTTCAAACGCACGTTCAACCCGCAGATGGTGGTCAAGGCCCGTCCGCGCAAGAACGATTCCGCGGAAGTCTATCTCGGTGAAGAGTTCCTGGGCGTTGTCTATATCGATGATGAGGACGGCGACCGTTCCTACAACTTCTCGATGGCTATCCTGGATATGGATCTCTAATCGATACGTCGATTTCCAATAATGTACTGATCTTGCCGAGAGTCGCATTTTCATCGAAATGCGACTCTTTTTTGAGTAATCGCTCGAAAACAATCCAAATGCTCGTCATTTTGAACCGATTTCGGCGTAGTTTTGGCTGGAATCTGAATTTTTTCAGCAGGGAAGAATTTTTCTCCCAAAGCCTGTAGTTGCAACTTGCCTAATATATTTTAGCAAAATCAGAAGGATGCCCCGCGGCCTCCTTGACCGTCGCTTCGTCTTTGTCGGAAATGCAATCTTAAATAGATATTGCGACGCACAAGACTACTTGACTATTTGTGCGCCGCATTTAAATTTTCCCTTGCTAGACCGATTATCGGCCAATCAGCAAAGGGACGGAGAAAATATGTTCAATTTCGATGAAGCCAATAAAAAGGGTAAGGAAGCGATCGACACGGCGCTGAAGAACTACACCGATGTCAACAAGGGCTTTCAGGCGATTGCCAGCGAAGCCGCCGAATATTCCAAGAAGTCGTTCCAGGACGGCGTTTCGCATTTCGAGACGCTCGCCGGCGTCAAGAGCTTCGAAGCCGCTTTCGAGTTGCAGAGCAGCTTCGTGAAGTCCTCTTATGAAAGCTTCGTCGCCGAGGCGACCAAGCTGGGCGAAATGTACGCCGATCTTGCCAAGACCGCTTACAAGCCTTTCGAAGCGCCGATTGCCGCTGCCACGAAGGCTGCAGGCAAGGCTGCCTCTTCGGTTGCGCCTTCCGCATAAGCGTTTCGCTTATCGCTGGTAATTTTAGGAAAGACCGGTTGCGCGACGCGCGGCCGGTCTTTTACGTTTTCGATTGTCGGTTTCTATTCGACTATGGCCGTGACTTTTTTGATCATTGCCCGTTTTGGCAACGAATAGTGATTGCAGTGTCCGGCAGGGGGCTTAAAATCGCGCCAATATGAACTACGTTAGAGGTTCGGATATCCGGCCCGACAGAGTCAGTTAGCCAATCCAGTTTGCCAAGTCGGAATGCTATAGCTTCTGCCGGATGATTTGAGGAATGAATGAAATGATCGCTGAGCCGATCCGGATGCAAAAAGACAGCGAAAGGAACGGGGATAACGGCAATCGCGGAACCTCGGTGATCACGCGCACCAAGGCTAAAACCAAGAAACCCAATCTCTACCGCGTGCTGCTTTTGAACGACGACTACACGCCCATGGAATTTGTGATCCACATCCTGGAGCGTTTCTTCCAAAAGGATCTTGAGAGTGCCACCCGCATTATGCTGCATGTCCACAACCACGGCGTCGGCGAATGCGGGATATTCACATATGAAGTAGCTGAAACGAAGGTGAGCCAGGTGATGGATTTTGCCCGGCAACACCAGCATCCGCTGCAATGTGTTATGGAAAAGAAGTGAGGATCTGAACGTGCCAACATTTTCGCCTAGTCTTGAGAAGGCGCTGCATCAGGCACTGACCTACGCGAATGAGCGGCATCACGAATATGCCACGCTGGAACATCTGCTATTGGCCTTGGTTGACGATGCCGATGCCGCAGCTGTCATGGGCGCGTGCAATGTTGATCTCGACGCGCTCCGTAAGACGCTGACTGAATACGTCGATAATGAACTTTCTAACCTGATCACTGGTTATGACGAGGACTCGAAGCCGACCTCCGGCTTCCAGCGCGTCATCCAGCGCGCCGTCATCCATGTCCAATCCTCGGGCCGCGAGGAAGTGACGGGCGCCAACGTTCTCGTCGCGATTTTCGCGGAACGGGAAAGCCATGCGGCCTTCTTCCTGCAGGAGCAGGAAATGACGCGCTATGACGCGGTCAATTATATTTCTCACGGCATCGGCAAGCGTCCGGGGGCCTCCCAGACCCGCACGCCGCGCGGCGCCGAAGATAGCGAATCCGAGAGCAAGCCGACCTCCCGCGGCGAGCAGGAGGAAGGCAATAACAAGAAGCAGCAGGATGCGCTCAAGGCCTATTGCGTCAATCTCAACGAGAAGGCCAAGAACGGCAAGATCGATCCGCTGATCGGCCGTCATTCGGAGGTCAGCCGCACCATCCAGGTGCTGTGCCGCCGTTCGAAGAACAATCCGCTCTATGTCGGCGACCCAGGCGTCGGCAAGACGGCGATCGCCGAAGGTCTTGCCAAGCGCATCGTCGAGGGCAAGGTTCCTGAAGCCCTGGCCGATGCTACGATCTTTTCGCTCGACATGGGCACGCTGCTTGCCGGCACCCGTTATCGCGGCGATTTCGAAGAGCGGCTGAAGCAGGTCGTCAAGGAGCTGGAAGAATATCCCGGCGCCGTGCTGTTCATCGATGAAATCCATACCGTCATCGGTGCCGGCGCGACCTCCGGCGGCGCGATGGATGCGTCGAACCTGTTGAAGCCGGCCCTGTCTTCGGGCGCGATCCGCTGCATCGGTTCGACCACCTACAAGGAATACCGTCAGTTCTTCGAGAAGGATCGGGCACTCGTCCGCCGCTTCCAGAAGATCGACGTCAACGAGCCGAGCATCGAGGATGCCATCGAAATCATGAAGGGCCTGAAGCCCTATTTCGAAGAGTATCATCACCTGCGCTACACGAACGACGCCATCAAGTCGGCTGTCGAACTGTCAGCCCGCTATATCTCGGACCGCAAGCTGCCGGACAAGGCGATCGACGTCATCGACGAAACAGGTGCGGCGCAAATGCTGCTGCCGCCGTCGAAGCGTCGCAAGCTGATCACCGAGAAGGAGATCGAGGTCACCATCGCGACGATGGCGCGCATTCCGGCGAAGACGGTGTCCAAGGACGACGAGATGGTCCTTGCCAATCTCGAACAGGAACTGCGTTCGGTCGTCTACGGTCAGGACACCGCGATCGAGGCTCTGTCGACGGCGATCAAGCTTGCTCGCGCGGGCCTGCGCGAACCGAACAAGCCGATCGGCTGCTACATCTTCTCCGGCCCCACCGGCGTCGGCAAGACGGAAGTCGCCAAGCAGCTCGCTTCGTCGCTTGGGGTCGAATTGCTGCGCTTTGACATGTCGGAATATATGGAGCGTCACACGGTTTCCCGTCTGCTCGGCGCACCTCCCGGCTATGTCGGCTTCGATCAGGGCGGCCTGCTGACCGACGGTGTCGACCAGCATCCGCATAGCGTTGTCCTCCTCGACGAAATCGAGAAGGCGCATCCGGATATCTTCAATATCCTGTTGCAGGTGATGGACCATGGTTCGCTGACCGATCACAACGGCAAGAAGATCGACTTCCGCAACGTCATCCTGATCATGACGACCAATGCGGGCGCATCGGAAATGGCCAAGGCTGCGATCGGCTTCGGCTCTGCCAAGCGTACGGGCGAGGATGAAGAGGCTCTCAACCGGCTGTTCACCCCGGAATTCCGCAACCGTCTGGATGCGACCATTCCGTTCGCGCCGCTGCCGACCGTCGTCATCCACAAGGTCGTGCAGAAGTTCATCATGCAGCTGGAGGCTCAGCTTTCCGAACGCAATGTCACTTTCGACCTGCACGAAGACGCGATCGCCTGGTTGTCCGAAAAGGGCTACGACGAAAAGATGGGCGCCCGTCCGCTGGCGCGTGTCATCCAGGAAAACATCAAGAAGCCGCTGGCGAACGAAATCCTCTTCGGCAAGCTGAAGAAGGGTGGCGTTGTCACGGTGACCGTCGGCAAGAAGGAAGACGGCACGACCGGGATAATGCTCGATTCCGTCTCCGAAACTGCGCCGATCCGGCCGAAGCCTGAGGCCGAGGTAGTCGATGCGGTCGTCGAAGTGGAAGAGGATGACGGCGATACCGTCAAGACCCGTAGCCGCGTCGGCAAGGCCGGCACCGCTTCGGATGCCCGCCGCTCGCCGAAGACGGCACCTGCCGGCGACGTGCAGGATGGCAAGTCGCCGCGCAAGGGCAGTACGGTACCGAAAGTGCCGCGCAAGTAGGCCGCAATCGACTGCTTGAGAAAACAAAACGGCTGCATTGGAAACAATGCAGCCGTTTTCATATATTTATGTCGATAATCTAATAAAGCGCTAGAGGCGCGTATAGTCGATTTCGAGGAAGGACTCGACCTCGGGTATCCAGCGATCGTGCACGAAAGCGACGTGATCGGGATGGACATTATAGGCGTCGTAGCCCGCTTGTTCTTCGAACTCCATCGAGAAGCCGAAAGTAAAGTCGTTCTTTGGGCTGGTCTGCCGAAGCTGCTCGAAGTTCCGGACGCTCGGTATCGCTTGGAGAATAAAAGCGTCTTTGAGGAAGCTGATCTCCTCAGCCGAGCCGGCCTCATGTTTCAGGCGAAAGGCGACGGTATGACGAATCATGTGCGTCTCCAGTTCAGCCGAGAGCCTCGATGATCTTTTTGGCATTCTCCGCCAGGATCGCGCCATCTTCCATCTTGCCCGAATGCGGCTTCAGCGCGATGCCCTCATGGCGTGGAATGACGTGGAAATGCAGATGGAACACCGTCTGGCCGGCGGCGGGCTCGTTGAACTGGGCGATATAGACGCCATCGGCATCGAAAGCCTCCTGTACCGCGACGGCGATCTTCTGGACGGTCGTGATCAGGTGCGGAAGGGCGGCCGGATCGGCGTCGAGCAGGTTGCGCGACGGGGATTTCGGTAGCACCAGCGTGTGGCCGGGCGACTGCGGCATGACATCCATGAAGGCGACCGTGTGCTCGTCCTCGTAAACGCGGACAGAGGGGATTTCGCCCTTCAGGATCTTTGCGAAGATGTTGCTGGCGTCGTAGGCCGGGCTGGTCATGAAGGGTCTCCTCGTCTTCCGATTATGGTTATGCAGAGAAACTCTCTAGCTCTTTGTTTTTACGCAATTCCGGACGAGAAACCGCAGCACACTTTTCCGGGAATTGCTCTAGTTATCCTGCCGCTCGCCTTTGCGGAAGGGGCTGTGTTCCGTCAGGATCTCGCTCATCTCTTCCACCTGCTCGCGCTCTTGCTTGAGATAGTCGGCAACAGCGCGGCGCAGGCCCTGATGACCGATATAATGCGCCGAATGCGTGATCACCGGCAGATAGCCGCGTGCGAGCTTGTGTTCGCCCTGCGCGCCGGCCTCGACACGCTTCAGCCCCTTGGTCAGCGCAAAATCGATCGCCTGATGATAGCAGACCTCGAAATGCAGGAAGGGATGGTCCTCGATGCAGCCCCAATGCCGGCCATAGAGCGCGTCGCCGCCGATGAAATTGATGGCGCCGGCGACATAGCGGCCTTCGCGCTTCGCCATGACCAGCAGGATGTCGTCAGCCATGCGCTCGCTGATCAGCGAGTAGAATTTGCGGGTAAGATAGGGCCGGCCCCATTTGCGGCTGCCGGTATCCATGTAGAAGGCGAAGAACTGATCCCAGATGCCTTCGGTCAGGTCGCTCCCGGTCAGCCAGTCGATGCTGATGCCGCCCTCGAGAGCGGCGCGGCGCTCCTTCTTCAGCGCCTTGCGCTTGCGTGACGCCAACGTTTCCAAAAAGGCGTCGTGATCGGCATAGCCGTCATTGATGAAATGGAATTGCTGGTCGGTGCGATGCAGATAGCCATCGGTTTCGAAGACGGAAACCTCGTCCTCCGGCAGGAAGGTGATGTGGGCGGAGGAGACGCCGATCTGCCGGGTCACCTCCTTCAGGCTTTCGGCGAGCGCCGGCTGGATCGCGGTGCGATCCTGCCCTTCGGCCACCAGCAGCCGCGGGCCTGTCGCCGGGGTGAAGGGGATGGAGCATTGCAGCTTCGGATAATAACGGCCGCCGGCCCGCTCAAAGGCGTCCGCCCAGCCATGATCGAAGACATATTCGCCCTGGCTGTGATTCTTGAGATAGCCGGGGATGGCGCCGATCAGTTCGCCGCTATCGGTCTCGAGCAGCAAGTGGTTGCCAAGCCAGCCCGTCCTGTCGGTGGCGGAGCTGGACTCTTCCAGCGATGACAGGAAAGCATGCGAGACAAACGGGTTGTACGGCAGCAGCGTACCCGTTCGCGATGCCCCGGCGAGCCTGGACCAGCTCTCCGGAGCGATGTTTGTGAAGGAACGTTCTACGCGAATGGATAATTCGTCTGTCATGAAATGAGGGCAGGGCTCTCACTACTGCGTCGCGCGTCCAATTGGACGCGCAAAGGTCGCAGTAGAATTTTAGGTTTGCGCATAAACCTCTCCTTCAATCGACCCCGATTTACGGGGTTATGCGCGGATCAAAACCTTCGAAGGTCATCTGGTCTGCGTTGGCAAATGTGTGTTGACGGGCTGCTTCGTCGCGCACAGTCCAGGTAATGACCGGAATGCCGCGCTGGCGCTGCGCCGTGATGAATGGGTTCGGCAGATGGCCATAGAAATACGAGACGAAGTCTAGCCCAAGCTGCATGGCTTCGTCATGCTTAAAAAACGTCTCTGGCTTATTTCCCTCCGCCGTCAGGCCGACGGGATAGGGGGCGTCGAGCGCCTTCAGGTCCTTGAGCAGCCAATGGTCGAAGCTCATCAGCGCCACATGGCCCTTGTAGCCTTCCAGCACCTCGAGCACGGTTTCCGCAAAGCCTTCGTCGTCACCTTCGCGGCCCTTGAGCTCAAGCACCAGCGGCACCTTGCCGTCGCAAAGCCGCAGGAGCTGCTTCAGTGTCGGGATCTTGTCCTTGGTACCGCCGATCGACAGCAGGCCGAGTTCGCCCGACGTACGGTCGCGCACTTCGACGGGAAGATTGCAGACGCGCTGCAGGTCGTCATCGTGAAAGACGACCGGGACGCCGTCCGAGGCATAGTGCAGGTCGCATTCGATGGCAAAACCCGCCTCGATCGCCCTGGAAAAGGCCGATAGCGTATTTTCCCAGACCTGCTTGTTCATGTCGTGATAGCCGCGATGGGCGACGGGACGTTCGGTCAGCCAGGCAATCTTGCTCATTATGCGATTTCCAGGATGGCATCGATCTCGACGGCGGCGTTGAACGGCAGCGCGGCCATGCCGACGGCGGCGCGGGCATGCTTGCCGGCTTCGCCGAGTACATTTGCCAGAAGATTGGAGGCACCGTTGATCACAAGATGTTGTTCTGTGAATTCCGGCACCGAGGCGACGAAGCCGTTCAGCTTGATCAGGCGCTTGATGCGGCTGAGATCGCCGTCGAGGGCCGCTTTTGCCTGAGCGAGAATATTGATGGCGCAAAGCTCGGCTGCGCGCTGGCCACCGGCAACATCGACATCCTTGCCGAGATGGCCGGTGACGCCGACCTTGCCGTTTTCCATTGGCAGCTGTCCCGAGAGATAAAGAAGATTGCCACTGATGACATAGGGAACATAATTCGCAGCCGGCGCGGCGGCTTGCGGCAGGACGATGCCAAGCTCCTTCAGACGACCATCGATAGCGTTGGACATTTTCATCTCCCGTTTTGTTGTAAAACCTTCAAAAATCCGGCATCAAGATTAAATTCCCAGAATAGGGACCGGCGGCCTCGTTTTAGCCGAAAGCGTTCTTATAACATCGCGTGCGAGTCCAACAGGAGATAATGAATGTTCCGCTCGAGTCTTGCCGCCGTCATTGTTTCGAGTTTGGGCATCGCATCTCTGGGCGCACCGGTAGCCTATGCGGCTGGTCCGAGCGGGCTGATCGCCCATCGCGCCGTCTACGATCTCGAACTCAAGGACGCCACCGACCGCTCCGGCATCGCCGGCATGTTCGGCCGCATGGTCTATGAGTTCGACGGTTCCGACTGCACCGGTTTCACGACCAATTTCCGTTTCGTCACGCAGATCGACACGGGTGACACCACGCGCCTCAGCGACCAGCAGACGACGACGTTTGAGGATCTCGCCAAGCGCACATTTCGCTTCGAGACCAAGTCCTATACCGACGATCAGCTCGACAAGGACGTGCGCGGTGCTGCGGCGGACGACCAGAAGGGCATCAAGGTCGACCTAACCCAACCCAAGCCCAGGCAGATCGAACTCATCCAGAGCCGTTTCCCGACGGAGCACATGCTCGACATCATCCACAATGCCAAGCTCGGCAAGAATTTCTTCGAGGCCCAGGTTTTCGACGGTTCCGACGATGGCGACAAGCCGCTGATCGCCACGACCGTCGTTGGCAAGCAGGAGACCCCCGCTAAGGACGATCCCGACGCCGACAAGGCTGGCACCTTCGCCAAGACGCCGTTCTGGCCGGTGACGGTCGCCTATTTCAACGAAAAGTCCAAAGGCGACGCCATCCCCGTCTACCGCATGTCGTTTAAGCTCTATGAGAACGGTATCACCCGCGACCTCACCATGGACTACGGCGACTTCGTGCTGACCGGCAAACTCTCCAAGCTAGAAGTGCTCGACGCCAAGGCTTGCCAGTAAAGCGCCGGGCCAACACTGCCCAAATCAGTCTTTTTTCTGCCGTGCCCTTGCATTCCCAATGAATCGAATGTATGGCCAGCCGCATTCCACACGTAAGGCATGGGATTGTCCGGGAGAAATCCGGATTGTTCCGCCCGGTGGCATTCTCGAAGAGGATGCTGTTCGCCTTGCGGAGGTTCAACCGGAAAAGGATACAAAGGCATGGCATTGCCCGATTTTTCTATGCGTCAGCTTCTGGAAGCTGGCGTTCACTTCGGCCACCAGACGCATCGCTGGAACCCGAAGATGAAGCCGTACATCTTCGGCGATCGTAACAACATCCACATCATCGACCTCGCCCAGACGGTTCCGTTGCTGAGCCGCGCTCTGCAGGTTGTCAGCGACACCGTTGCCCGTGGCGGCCGCGTTCTGTTCGTCGGCACCAAGCGTCAGGCGTCCGAACTGATCGCCGACAGCGCAAAGCGTTCGGCTCAGTACTACGTCAACGCCCGCTGGCTCGGCGGCATGATGACCAACTGGAAGACGATTTCGAACTCGATCCAGCGCCTGCGCAAGCTCGACGAAATCCTCAACGGCGAAGCCCAGGGCTTCACCAAGAAGGAACGTCTGAACCTTGAGCGCGAACGCGAAAAGCTGGACAAGGCTCTCGGCGGTATCCGTGATATGGGCGGCACCCCGGACCTGATGTTCATCATCGACACCAACAAGGAAAAGATCGCGATCGACGAAGCCAAGCGCCTCGGCATCCCGGTCGTCGCCATCATCGACTCGAACTGCGATCCGGACCTGATCGACTATCCGATCCCGGGCAACGACGACGCTTCGCGCGCCATCGCTCTCTACTGTGACCTGATCGCACGCGCTGCCATCGACGGCATCGCTCGCCAGCAGAGCGCATCCGGCCGTGATCTCGGCGCTTCCATCGAAGCTCCGGTCGAGCCGACCCTGGTCGAAGGCGGCACCGAAGCCTGATCACGCCCCGCGGCGGACAGACACTTGTCCGCCCGAGCGTATTGACATCCGGGACAAGGCCGTTTTCGACTTCAAGGAGTTCGAGCGGCCTTGTTCTGTTTCAGGGAACGCATGGCCTGGGCGGTAGATCCAAGCCTGTTCCAATCAAGAATTCCAGAGTATGACGCAGCTTCATAACGCTGTCATACTTACGGGTACATTTCGTCCCTCAAATCGGTGCCGCCTCGGCTCAAAGCCGCTTGCCGCACCGTATGAACCGACAAGAGGAAGCTTATGACCGAGATTACGGCTGCACTGGTGAAGGAACTGCGCGAAAAGTCTGGCGCAGGCATGATGGACTGCAAGAAGGCGCTGATCGAAACCAACGGCGATATCGAAGCCGCGATTGACTGGTTGCGCGCCAAGGGCATCTCCAAGGCCGACAAGAAGTCCGGCCGTACCGCCGCTGAAGGCTTGGTCGCCATTGCCGGCGCCGGTCACAAGGCTGTTGTCGTCGAACTCAATTCCGAAACCGACTTCGTTGCCCGTAACGATGCCTTCCAGGAACTCGTTCGCGGCATCGCCGAAGTCGCGCTGTCCACCGATGGCACGGTCGAAGCCATTTCGGCTGCGACCTATCCCGCATCCGGCAAGCCGGTCGCCGACACCATCAAGGACGCGATCGCAACCATCGGCGAGAACATGACGCTTCGTCGTGCGGCCAAGCTGGAAGTCGAGCACGGCGTCGTGGCGACCTACATTCACAACGCTGCCGGCGACGGTATCGGCAAGCTCGGCGTTCTGGTTGCCCTGAAGTCGGTTGGTGACAAGGCCGTTCTGACGTCGATCGGCCGCCAGGTTGCCATGCACATTGCTGCTACCAACCCGCTGGCTATCCGCGCCGAAGAAGTCGATGCTGCAGTCGCCGAGCGCGAACGCAACGTCTTCATCGAGCAGTCCCGCGAATCCGGCAAGCCGGAAGCCATCATCGAAAAGATGGTGGAAGGCCGCATGCGCAAGTTCTTCGAGGAAGTCGCTCTTCTCTCGCAGGCCTTCGTCATCAACCCGGACCTGACGGTCGGTGCTGCCATCAAGGAAGCTGAAAAGACCGCTGGCGCTGCGATCGAAGTCGTTGGCATGGCCCGTCTGCTTCTCGGCGAAGGCGTCGAGAAGGAAGAGGCCGACTTCGCCGCTGAAGTCGCTGCCGTGGCCAAGGGCTGATCATCGAATTCGTTTCGTCTGTTGACGAAACGAAACCATACCCCAGATAGGTGAAACCATATCCGGGAAAACCCGTGGGCATCGCGTGACAACGCGATGCCCTTCGTGTATCCGGCTTTCACAATCTTCCCCGCGATCACTTCAAGGAGCCATGATGACTCAGCCGATCTACAAGCGTGTATTGCTCAAGGCCTCCGGCGAAGCTCTGATGGGCAGCCAAGGGTTCGGTATCGACGTGACCGTCGCCGACCGGATTGCCTCCGATATTGCAGAGGCGCGCGCAATGGGCGTCGAAGTCGGCGTCGTTGTCGGCGGCGGCAACATTTTCCGTGGCGTCGCTGTGGCCTCGAAGGGCGGCGACCGCGTGACCGGCGATCACATGGGCATGCTCGGAACCATCATCAACGCCCTGGCGCTGGCGACGTCGCTGCGCAAGCTCGATATCGATACGGTGGTTCTCTCCGCCATTTCCATGCCGGAGATCTGTGAGAGCTTCTCGCAACGCGCCACGCTTTATCACCTCTCGCTTGGCCGTGTGGTGATCTTTGCCGGCGGCACCGGCAACCCCTTCTTCACCACTGATTCAGCCGCAGCCTTGCGCGCCGCCGAAATGGGCGCCCAGGCGATCTTCAAGGGCACGCAGGTCGACGGTATCTATTCCGCCGATCCGAAGAAGTTCCCGGATGCGACCCGCTTCGAGCAACTGACCCATAGCCAGGTGCTCGAAAAGGGTCTCGCCGTCATGGACGTTGCCGCCGTGGCGCTGGCGCGGGAAAATTCCATTCCGATCATCGTCTTTTCCATCCATGAAAAGGGCGGCTTCGCGGAAATCTTGACCGGCGGCGGCCGCAAGACCATCGTATCAGACAACTGACGTTCCTGTGGCGCCGGACCTTCCCGGCGCCGCCTATTACACGGGAGTATAAACATGAGTGAAGGCACTGACCTCAAGGAATTGAAGCGCCGTATGGACGGCGCCATTGCGGCATTCAAGAGCGATATCGCTTCGCTGCGCACCGGACGCGCGTCCGCCAATATTCTCGACCCGGTGACGATCGAAGCCTACGGTTCGCGCATGCCGCTGAACCAGGTGGCCAACATCACGGTTCCCGAGCCGCGCATGCTGTCGGTCTCGGTCTGGGACAAGTCGATGGTCGGCGCCGTCGAGCGTGGGATCCGCGAATCCAACCTCGGTCTCAACCCGATCGTCGACGGTCAGAGCCTGCGAATTCCGCTGCCGGAACTCAACGAGGAGCGTCGCCGCTCGCTGGTCAAAGTCGCCCACGAATATGCCGAGAAGGCAAAGGTGGCGATTCGCCATGTTCGTCGTGATGGCATGGACGGTCTCAAAAAGGCCGAAAAGGACGGTGAGATCGGTCAGGACGAAAGCCGTTCCTTGTCCGAGCGTGTGCAGAAGATGACCGATGAGACGATTTCGGACATCGACCGCTTGCTAGTCGACAAGGAAAAGGAAATCATGCAGGTCTGATTTCTGTCCAGGGCATCGCGCTTTCGATCACGAGATATTGAAAGCGGCGAGGGTGCTCTAGATTAAGAGGCCAGAACCTTTCCTGCCGAACAAAACTGGACCCATATGTCACTTCCGACCTTCTCTGCCATACCCGAACACGTCGCCATCATCATGGATGGCAACGGGCGCTGGGCCAATGCACGCGGCCTGCCGCGAACCATGGGCCATCGTAAGGGCGTGGAGGCGGTGCGCGAAACCGTGCGGGCAGCCGGGGACATCGGCGTAAAATATCTGACCCTCTTTGCATTTTCGTCGGAGAACTGGCGTCGTCCGGAGACGGAGGTAAGCGACCTCCTGGGGCTGCTGAAGGCTTTCATTCGGCGAGACCTTGCCGAATTGCATCGCCAGAACGTTCGCATTCGTGTGATCGGTGACCGCAATAATCTGCGCGGTGACATCCTGCCTCTATTGATTGAGGCGGAAGAGACCACGAGGAACAATACCGCCCTCACGCTGGTCATCGCCTTCAACTACGGCTCGCGCGATGAAATCTCCCGAGCCCTCGTCAGCCTCGCAAAGGACGTCGAGGCCGGGCGGCTGCGCCCGCAGGATATCAGTCCCGAACTGGTCGGCGCCCGGCTGGACACAGCCGGAATTCCCGATCCCGATCTGATCATTCGCACCAGCGGCGAAGAGCGGTTGTCGAATTTCCTGCTCTGGCAGGCCGCCTATTCGGAATTCATGTTCATGCCGGAATACTGGCCGGACTTCAGCCGGGACCTGTTTTTCTCCGCGCTGGAAAAATATGCCGCGCGCGATCGGCGTTTTGGCGGTCTTTCCGCCAAGCAGGCGGCGGCCGTGGGGTCTTGATGAGTCGCGAACTCAGGCTGCGTATTATCTCCGGCATTATTCTCGCCGCAATCGTCCTTGTCGCCACCTGGTACGGCGGGCTGAGCTTCCGCCTGCTGGCGGTGGCGATCGGCCTGCTCGTCTATTACGAATGGTCGACAATATCCGATCTTCATGGCCGCGATCCGCAGGGCAATGCGCTTGCCTGGCTGGGCCTGGTGGTGATTTCCGGCGCAACGCTGATGGAGGAATCGGTTTACTCCGTCGAGGTGCTGTTCGCTTTCGTTGGCGTGACCGCGATCATGGTCGCCATGCGTGGAAAGAGCTGGTGGTTGCCTGGCGGAATATTCTATGCCGGGTTGACCGCCATCGCCCTTGCGGAGATCCGCGACGATGACCTGCGCGGCTTCGTGCTGATGCTGTTCATCTTCGCCACGGTATGGGCGACCGATATTTTCGCCTATTTCGTCGGCCGGGCTGTTGGCGGACCAAAGCTTGCGCCACGCATATCGCCGGGCAAGACCTGGTCGGGCGCGATCGGCGGCGCAATCGCCGCCGTGATTGCCGGAACGGCGGTCGTCTGGAGCTATTTCTCCGCGGATGGTTTATGGATTCCGGCGCTCGCGCTGATCCTGTCGATTTGCAGCCAAATCGGTGATTTATTCGAGTCTTTCATGAAGCGTCGGTTCGGCGTCAAGGACTCCAGCCATCTGATTCCCGGCCATGGTGGCGTCATGGATCGAGTCGATGGACTAATTTTTGCTTGTTTTGCGGCGTTCATGTTGGCTATCGTGATATCGCTGACAATGAGCGGCGAGACCATGTCATTGGGCAGTGTCCTGCTCGGTGTATGAAATCAACGCGAACAGGATCAATGCATGGGTAGCGTGGCAGGCATCATCGGCTTCTTGACGAACAACGTCATCACGTTTGTTTTCGTCCTGTCACTGCTCGTTTTCGTGCACGAGATGGGTCACTATCTGGTTGGGCGCTGGTCCGGCATTCGCATTATGGCCTTCTCGATCGGCTTTGGTCCCGAGATCGCCGGTTTCACCGATCGCCACGGCACGCGCTGGAAATTGTCGCTCATTCCGCTCGGCGGCTATGTCCGTTTCTTCGGCGACGAAGATGCCTCGAGCAAGACCGACGTCGACCAGCTCTCGGCCATGACCGAGGAAGAGCGCGCTCAATCCTTCGCCGGCGCGAAGCTCTGGAAGCGCGCCGCAACGGTTGCCGCCGGCCCGATTGCCAATTTTATTCTCGCCATCGCAATCTTTGCCGTGTTGTTCAGCGTCTACGGCCGCACGGTTGCGGATCCGGTCGTTGCCATGGTCACGCGCGGCGGTGCTGCCGCCGAGGCGGGGATCGAGCCTGGCGACCGTCTCGTCGCCATCGACGGCAACAAGATCGCAACCTTTGATGAAGTGCAGCGCTATGTCGGCATGCGGCCCGGCCGCAATATTGTGCTGAGCGTCGAGCGCGATGGCCAGAAGCGCGATTTCAACATTGTGCCGAAGCTCGCGGAAGACACGGATCAGTTCGGCAACAAGATGGAGATGGGCCGCATCGGCATCGCGCTCGTCGATCCGCAGGTAACGGCAGTGGAGCCGGGCGGGCCGGCTGCACGGGCGGGCGTACAGGCCGGCGACCGTCTGGTTGCGGTCGATGGCAACAATGTTGCGACCTATTACGATATCGTCCGCTATATCAGCGACCGCCCCGGCAAGAGCTTGGTCCTGACCGTCGAGCGCGATGGCCAGACGCACGATTTTCCGATGGTGCCGGAGACGCTGGCTGAAATTGATTCTTCCGGCAACAAGAAGGATGTCGGCAGTGTCGGCATTTCGCCGGTCGATCCACTCGTCGCTACCATTGCACAGGATAGTCCGGCCGCAGGTGCGGGTATTACGCTTGGCGATCGTATTCTTTCTGTGGATGGACGCGCCATCGGCTCCATCGGCGAGGTGCAGCGCTATGTTGCCTCCCGCGCGGACAAGACGGTGGTGTTGTCCGTCCAGCATGACGGCATGACGCGTGACATCAAAGTCACGCCGAAGGTGGCCGCAGAGCCCGATGCCTTCGGCAACGAGACGGAGATCGGCAGCATTGGAATCAGTGACGGCCAGACGCCTATCAAGCTGCGGTATCAGGCATACGGGCCGCTGCAGGCGCTAAGCGAAGGCGTGAAGCAGACCGGCAGCATCATTTCCGGTACCTTCGAATATCTTGGCAACGTCATCGGCGGCTACATGAAGGCCGATCAGCTCGGCGGCCCGATTCGCGTGGCGCAACTCTCCGGCCAGATGGCAACTCTGGGCTTCTCCGCGGTGCTCCAATTCGCCGCCATACTTTCTGTTTCAATTGGTTTATTAAATTTGATGCCGGTCCCGGTACTTGATGGCGGCCATCTGATGTTCTATGCGATTGAAGCAGTAAGGGGAAAACCGCTAGGTGCCCGAGCGCAAGACATCGCTTTCCGGATCGGGTTCGCAATGGTTTTGTCACTCATGGTATTTGCGACATGGAACGACATCAGCTCCAGGATAGGCTGATGGGGGAGCAAGGGAAGAATTACGATTTATTTACGATGTTTCAAAGCTGTAGTGGCCAATGAGCCACGCTTTGAAATGAAGTAAACAGAAATTAACTTGCTCCCTTGCTTGTATGTCAAAAGCGGTTAAAACGACACACGTGGCCGGAATCGGGTTCTTCCCGGGGCTGGGGACGACTGAAAAAAGGTAAGAAGTGAAATGAAGGCTGGTTCAAGATTTTTGAACGCAGTGTCGGCGGTAGCGCTGTCTGCTGGTGTTGTTGCGTCGGGCGCTGGTGTTATCACCCTTGCTTCTGCTTCGGTCGCAGAAGCCGCTGTCATACAACGGATCGATGTCAGGGGGGCGGAGCGCGTTGGTGTTGATGCTGTTCGCGACAATCTCACGATCAAGCCTGGCAAGAGCTTCTCGCCCGGTGACATCGATAGTTCGGTGAAGCAGCTCTATGCCACCGGATACTTCTCCGATGTGCATGTGACCGTTTCCGGCAGCACGCTGGTCGTGTCCGTCAAGGAAAAT
>DASVPC010000231.1:0-26421 GCA_036383055.1 Rhizobium sp.
GATAGTGTGTTTCGTTGCCTGTTCCCCGATTTCTCCATTGCTAGTGGACGGCGAGATGAACCCGCGCGGGCTGTCTTGTTTTTTCAATCGCTTTTAGATTGATAAACGCCGGGCTGCGCTATCTACATGGTCCAGCTTTGCCCCAGGGAGGAAATGACGTGGTTGATGAAAAACAGCTTATCTCCAAGATCACTTGGAGACTGATGCCTTTTCTAGGTATTCTCTATCTTATCGCCTATATCGATCGCCAGAATGTCAGTTACGCGAAGCTGGAAATGGTTGGCGCTTTGGGCATGAGCGAATATGCCTACGGCCTGGGCGCATCGTTGTTTTTTATCGGCTATTTCCTCTTTGAAGTCCCGAGCAACCTGCTCCTTGACAGGTTTGGCGCGAGCAAGTGGTTTGCGCGTATTCTGGTGTCCTGGGGCATTGTCACGGTCGCATTGGCCTATACCCAGAGCCCGACCATGTTCTATATCCTGCGCTTCCTGCTCGGCGCCTGCGAAGCCGGGTTCTTTCCGGGTGTCCTCTATCTCCTGACGCTTTGGTATCCCTCGGCTTATCGCGGCACCATGGTCGGGCTGTTCATGATCTTCAGCGCCTTGGCCAATGCGATCGGAGCGCCCATCGGTGGCCTTCTGCTGGACATGGACGGCCTCTATGGTCATGCCGGATGGCAGTGGGTTTTCATCGTCACCGGTATTCCAGCCATCATCGCCGGCTTCGTGACTTTCTTCTATCTGTCCGATCTGCCGGAAAAGGCAGGCTTTCTCAGCACTGACGAAAAGAAGTGGCTCAAGGAAAGGCTCGCCGCTGAAAATGCAGGCATGGAGCAGCACGCATCCGACGGCTTCAAGGCTCTGATCAATCCGCGCGTTCTGCTGATGGCGATTTGCTATGTCGGCTTTCCGCTGGCCGCCTACGGCCTCAGCTACTGGCTGCCGACCATCGTCAAGGGCTTCGGGGTCAGCAACACCACCAACGGGTTCCTGAACATCATTCCCTGGTTGCTCGTCGCGGTCGCTCTTTATGTCGTTCCTTCAATGGCGGATAAGGCTGAATCCAAGACGCCCTACATCGTCATCTCCGCGCTGACGGGGGCTGTGTGCCTGGTGCTGTCGGCGGTCATTCCCAATCATACGCTGCAGTTCGCATTCCTCTGCGTCGCCGCAGCCGGCATCTTTGCCGGGCAGCCGGTTTTCTGGAGCCTGCCGTCGCGCTTCTTGCAGGGAGCCGGTGCCGCCGCGGGTCTGGCGGCCATCAATTCCATCGGCAATCTCGGAGGTTTCGTCGCACAGAACGTCGTGCCGTGGATCAAGGATACCACTGGAAGCACCATCGCACCGATGTTCTTCCTCGCCGCCTGCCTCACGGTTGCTGCCGTGCTGGTTCTGTTTGTCGGGCGCGTGGTGGCTCGCGCGTCAAGATCGCGCGATCTGAAAGGTGCCGGCCCTTCACGGGTCTGATCGGTCAAAAAGGCCCGCCTTCCAATCTGGAGGGCGGGCCTTCTAACCTAATAGTTTCGAACCGATGGAAGCGCCTCAGCCGAGGGGCGGCCGCGGAATGCCGAGATGGTCGCGCAGGGTCGTGCCTTCATATTCCGTGCGGAACAGGCCCTTTTCCTGAAGGATCGGCACCACTTCGCGGGTGAAATCCTCAAGCCCACCGGGGAAGAAGGGGGGCATGACGTTGAAGCCGTCGGCGGCGCGGTTCTCGAACCATTGCTGCATGCGCTCGGCAATCTCGATTGGTGTGCCGAGAACAATGTGATGGCCGCGGCCGGCGGCAACGCGCAGCGCCAGCTCACGGATCGTCAGTTTCTCGCGGCGTGCGAGTTCGGTGAGCAGTTCGGCGCGGCTGCGCAACTGGTCCGAGATCGGCAGGTCCGGCAGCGGGCCGTCGAGATCGTAGTCGGCGAGGTTATGGCCGATGCGTTCTTCGAGAAGCGGCATGGCGCTTTTGATATCCGTCCAGCGATTGAGGACATCGAGCTTCTCGCGCGCTTCCGCCGTCGTCTTGCCGATCACCGGTAGGAAGCCCGGCATGACCGCCACGCTATCGGGATCGCGCCCGAAGCCCGCGACCTTTCCCTTGAGGCTCTTGTAGAAGGCCTGCGCTTCGTCAAGGCTCTGTTGTGCGGTAAAGACGATGTCGGCGGTGCGGGCGGCCAGATCTTGGCCCGGACCGGAGGAGCCGGCCTGGATCAGGACCGGTTGCCCCTGCGGGGAGCGCGGTATGTTGAGCGGCCCCTTGACCGTATAGTACTTGCCCTGGTGATCGAGCACATGCACCTTGGACGGATCGGCATAGACGCCGTTTTCCTTGTCCTTGCGGAAGGCGTCATCGTCCCAGCTATCCCAGAGCCCGCGTACTACATCGACGAATTCTTCGGCGACGGCATAGCGCTCATCGTGCTCCGGATGGCTCTTGGAGAAGTTGGCCGCCGTGCGCGCATAAGACGTCGTGACGATGTTCCAGGCGGCGCGACCGTGGCTCAGATGGTCGATCGAGGCGAAGGCGCGGGCGAGATGGTAGGGCTCGCCGTAGGTCGTGGATGCCGTGGCAGCAAGACCGATCTTGTCGGTGACCATGGCAAGCGAGGCAAGCAGGGTCAGCGGCTCGAAGCGCGCAATCATCGACGGATGCGCGTCGACGCCGCTTGTCAGGCCGTCGGCCAGAAACAGCATGTCGAACTTCGCCGCTTCCGCCATTAACGCCACGCGGCGCAGCAGGTCGAAATTCTCGCTGCCGGCCTCAGCGTCCGGATGACGCCAGCCGGAGACGTGATGACCGGCTCCCTGCAGGAAAAGGCCGAGATGGATCTTGCGGGTCTTGCTCATGGTTTCATGCCTTGGAATTACGGAAAAGAATCAAGTCAGCCGCTGGCCGAGCACGTCGAGGAACCGATAGAGATCATCCTCGCTCAGCATCGCCCTTGCAAGCTCTGGAACGGCTGAAACGGCCGGATGGTTGCCTGTCGCGCCGCGGAATTTGTCGGTTGGGTCGGTGACGCCCGGCAGGCCTTTGAAATCACGGGTCAGTCGCTCGCCAGTGGTGAGCGTGATGTCGGCAATCACGAAGCGTGTCTTCGGATCGCTGGACAGGCGAGGGGCGGTTTCGTCATGCCGGCGTCGAACGCGGCGGGCGACCGCGATCAGGTCCTCACGCACCGGCGTCTCGCCGAAATGGTCAATCCGGAGTGCTCCGTCGATGAGGGCCGTCGCAAAGACATATTCGGCGCTGAAGCGCGCATCGATCCCGGTCACCGGGTTCGTCACCACCAGCGCGGCATCGCCGCCCGGCGGAAAGGTGATGGTGACGGTATCGATCGCCTCCACGCGCAAGCCTTCCTGATGCAGCTGAATGCCGATCACGCCGACGGGGTGGCTTGCTGTGCAGCAGGGAAAGGCCTTCAGCGTCAGGCCGGGCGAGACGATCTGCCAGGGCGAGCCCCAATTTTCCGCCGTGGCCTGCGGACGCTCCTCGCCAAAGGCGAAGGCGGAGAAGAAGCCGATCGGGTTGTCGAGGAAATCTCGCGCACCACCGAAGCCGGCTTTGGCGAGCTTCGCGGACAAGAGGCCGGAGCGAGCGGCCATGCCGGCGTGGTAGGGCTTGGCATCATAGCCGAATTGCAGGCGCAATCCGCTCGAATGAGTGGCGGCAAGGCCGAGCACCACGGCGGTTTCCTCGACAGAGTAGTCGAGCACATGGGCGACGGCTGCCGCTGCACCGATCGTGCCGAGCGTCGCCGTCGCGTGGAAGCCGTTCTCGTAATGCTTGGTGCCGAGCGAGAGCCCGAGGCGGGCCATAGCTTCAAGCCCGACCACATAGCCGGCAATCAATTGCTCGGCGGAAATCCGGGTTTCGGAGGCAAGCGCCAGGAGCGCCGGTACGATCACCGTCGTCGGATGACCGCGCACGCTGGAGTGCACATCGTCGTAGTCGAGCACATGCCCGGCATGGGCGTTGATCAGCGCGGCCGTCAGAGCATCCGTGCGGCGTTCTTGGCCGATAAGCACGGCATTGCCATTACTGGGAGATAGCTGGTCGAGCAGGATCAGCGTCGTGCGATCGAGCGCGCCGCCGAAGGCGCAGGCCAGCCAGTCGATGATCGCGGTGCGGGCAGCCTGCACGGCGGCGGCATCCTTCAGAGGCTCGGACGAAACGACGGCTTCGGCAAAGGCCGTGGTGAGCGGAAAGACCTTGTCCATCATCGATCCCTTCAGATCCCTTCGCCGTCTTCCAGAGCGCCACGTCCACCAGCCAGTCCGTTGACGAAACGGCGGATGCGCGGGTTTGCGGACTTCTGGAAGATGTCCTCGGGCGATCCCTTGTCAACGATGAGGCCGTTTTCGGTGAAGACGACGACGTCGCTGATTTCCTCGGCAAAGCGCATTTCATGCGTGACGAGGATGCTGGTCATGCCCTCCTTCACGAGGTCACGAATAACGGCGAGCACTTCGCCTACTGTTTCCGGATCGAGGGCGGAAGTCACTTCATCGAACAGGACGAGGTCCGGCTTCATCGCAAGAGCGCGGGCGATCGCCACGCGTTGCTGCTGGCCGCCGGAAAGCTGACCTGGATACATCTGCGCCTTCTCGGAAAGCCGCACACGCGCCAGAAGATCCTTTGCGTGACGTTCGGCCTCGGCCCGATCGACGCCGAGAATACGGATCGGGGCGAGCGTGATGTTGTCGATAACTGTCAGATGCGGGAACAGGTTATATTGCTGGAAGACGATGCCGATCTTCTGGCGCAGCTTGATCCTGTCCGTTTCGCTGGTCATCTGGTCGACGCGCGCGCCATTGACGGTGATGCGGCCGGATTGCGGCGTTACCAGCGCGTTGACGCAGCGCAGGATCGTTGACTTGCCGGATCCGGACGGGCCGATGATCGAGACGGTTTGTCCCCGCTCCACCTGCAGGTCGATCCCCTTCAGCACCTCGGTAGGCCCAAAGGACAGGTGCACGTCCGCCAGTTCGACAATTGGATTGGTCGCGGCTTGGCTCATGCCCAGCTCCTCATACTTTCAGGCGCCGCTCGAGGCGGCGCGTCAGGCTGGAAATAGGATAGCAAAGAACGAAGAACGCCGTCATCACCACGATATAGGCAAGCACGGTGAAATCCAGCCGGCGAACGGCGGTGCTGGCATCCGTGGCGGCATGCAGGAGCTCGTGAACCCCGACCAGCGATGCGAGCGCGGTCCCCATGGTGATGGAGGCGAAGAGGTTCATCCAGGGCGGCAGCGAGCGGCGGGCGCATTGCGGCAGGATGATCCAGCGCAGCGCTTGCAGCCTGGAAAAACCAAGCCCCTTGGCTGCTTCCCATTGCGTCGTCGCGATCGATTGAATGGCGCCGCGCGTGATCTCGGCGACATAGGCACTGGCCGGAATGGCAAGCCCGATCACTGCCTTCAGCCAGTCGGGGAAGGGCAGGTAGTGGCCGGCCACCACGATCTCGAAGGGAAAGATGTAGGTAGTGGCGAAGATCAGCACGAGATGCGGCGCGTTGCGGAAAACCTGCACATAGAAGACGACCGGGTAGCGGACGATCTTCAGCGGTGTGAGTTCCAGAATACCGAGGATCACGCCCAGCACCGTGCCGCCCGTCATGGCAAGCAGGCTGATCAGGATATTCATGAGAAAGCCGCTGCCGAGATAGGGCAGCCACTCGATAAGGGTCGATAGCAGCGAGAGATCGGCAAGCAACCAGATCGCGGCCACGGCGATCAGAACGCCGAACAGCCATGGCAGCCGGCTGTGCGCCGACGCGGAGAGGATCTTCGTGTTGGTCATGATCCCACCCCGAAGCCTGGCACGGCCAGGCGCTTTTCGACCCAGTGGCCGATCCGGGCGACCGCCAGGTTGATGGCGCTGAAGAATAGCAGGATGACGATCATCAGCTCGACGACATTGTCGCGCTGTGTCCAGACCATGATCGAGGCATAGGTAATCTCGCTCACCGCGATCGCATTGCCGACAGTCGTGAGCTTCACCAGATTGATCAGATTGTTGACGAGGGCCGGCAGGGAGGCACGGATCGCGAGCGGAGCCTCCACAAACCTCAAGATCTCCAGGCGACTGAAGCCGATAGCGCGTGCTGCTTCCACCGTCTGCTCCGGCACGGCCTCGATGCCGGCGCGAATGGCGTCGGCATGCAGGGCCGCCACATGCAGACCGACGACGGCCACGACCCAGAAGAAGGGCGAGAGCGGATTGTTCTGCGCTCCGCCGAGGACATTGGAGACAAGCGTGTTCAGCACCAGGAAGCTGAACATCAGCTGCACCAGTGTCGGCGTATTGCGGGTGATCTCGATGAATGCCCTGACGGGCACGGATACCAGCTTGCGGCTCGATGTCAGCATGGCCGCGAAGAGGATGCCGAAAGCGAGACTGACCGGAATCAGGAGCACAATGAGATAAAGCGTGGTGATAAAACCACCACGCCAGATCTGTGCCTCATAACCGCTGGCGAGGAACTCGTAATGGAGCCCGATCTTGCCCGTCCAGTCTATGAAGGCCTGAAGGAGGGAGTTCCCCATAGCGAGCCTTGCTTCAAGCGACGGGAAACGTCACTTGCCTTCGCTCTCGAGCTTCTTGTGCTCTTCCTCGAGATAGGAGGTGTTGAGCAGCCGGTTGGCTTTCGCGTATTCAAGCAGCTTGCCGTTGGCATGCAGCTCGCGGATGACCTTGTCGAGCGCGTCGCGCGTGTCGGTCTCGCCCTTGCGCAGCCAGATCACTGAATCCGACGGGATGAGCTCGGTCGGAAAAAGAATCGTATAGTCCTTCCATTCTTCCGGGCGATCCTGGAGGAGAAGGCCAACGGTCGCGCCGACATGCACGGCAGCGACGCAATTGCCACCCTGCAACGCCAGCAGCGATTCCGGCTGGCTGGGCAGGGCCTTCACTTCGGCGCCATACTGCTCGATGAGCGGCTGCGTGTAGTTCGAGCCCTGGGAAACGCAAACCGCCTTGCCCTTCAGGTCGCTCCAGTCCTTGAGGCCACTGTCCTTGCGGCCGACAGCAGCACCGCCGCTGCGGTCATAAGGGGTCGGAACGTAGTCGAGGATCTTGGCGCGCTCTTCGGTGTACTGCATGTTGGCGATCAGGATATCCACCTTGCCCTGCTGCAGGAACTGAACCCGGTTCGGCGGCGTCACCGTGACCGTCTCCAGCTTGACGCCGAGCTTGTCGGCGAGAGCCTTGGCGATATCGATATTATAGCCCTTCTGCTCCTGGCCAGCCGGATCGATATAGCCGAATGGCGCGCCGGACAGAATGACGCCGACCGTCAGCGAGCCGCGTCCCTTGATGCGGTCGAGCGTGGCATCGGCATGGGCCATCGTGCTGAAAAGCGCACCGACGGAGAGGGCGGCAGCAAAAAGAGCTGTCGAAGTTCGCTTGGCAAAGTTCATGGGTTTAAAACTCCTTGTCGGCGCGGAAACTAGAGAGGGTGGCCGAAGCGGGCGAGGAATCACATGCTATTTCCTGAGGCTTCATAGAACGAATTACCCACATAATATATGTGTTTTAATACAATCACTCTCTCGTTGGAACTTGTTGAGGCCTTAACCGATGCGCTTGCATTCCTTTTGCTTGCGAGGACACTTTCGTGCCGAAAGTCGGGCATGCTACGCAAGAGCGGTTCGGCCTTCGATCCCTCTCATGCTTTCAGATGGCGTCGGGAAGATCGTACAAATCAGGATGTCGGAATCTATCTAAGATTCGCGTTTATTTTCTAACCGATAAGACCGTTTCCTCAACGTTTGCTGGGGCGAATGGAGCTGCGCAGATTGATAAGACGGTCGAGGGATTGCAGCGTCGTTTCCTGGGCAGCGGTCGCGAGTGCGAGCATCATCGATTCAAGGCAGACGAGAGTCGGGCCGTGCAGCGCGACATGTTCGATCTTGGCGCGGGGAATGATGATCGATGCATCGGCGTGCTTGCGCAGCACCGTATCCTCCTGCCCCAGCAGCATGACGATCGGGATGCCGAGACGCTGTGCCTCGGTGATCGTCGTCATGCCTTCGCGATGCGCCCGGCCGTAGGCCATCATGATCAGCGCATCGCCTTCTTCCATGGTCAGAAGCTGTTCGGCGAGCGCGATCCCGGTCAGGTTGAGCGCATAGGAGGGATAGCCGTTGCGGGAAAAGAGACGGGCGGCATAGGTCGCGAGCACGCCAGAGGCGCCGATGCCGAAAACGCCGATACGTTTTGCCCCGAGAATGACCGCGACGGCATCCGCCATGCCTTGGCGATTGGACGAAGAGGAGAGGGCCTCCATGGCATTGCGGTGATCGTTGATGACGAAATCGATGGCGGAATCGACATTGCTGTTCAGCTCCCGCGTTGTCGTCGCCATCTTTTCGGAAGGCGAATCTGTCTCGCCGATATGGGCCTCCAGCGTGTCCTTGAGATCGAGCAGCCCTTCGAAACCCAGAGCCTGGATCGCGCGGATGACGGTTGCGTCGGAGGTGCCGGTTTCGTTGGCGATTTCGAGCGCGGATTTGCCGAGGATGGCGTGGCGATGCTGGTCGATAAAGTCCGCGACGCTGAGCAGGCTCGGCGATAGCGAGGCGCGGCGGTTCTTCAGCCTTTCGCCGAAGCGGTCGATCCGACGGGTCTTCTTCTGGATTATGGGGGCGGCGTCCATGGCCGAGGGATACCTTCATTACATAGTCATGTTAAGGAAGGCACATTGTCCTATTCTGGCGGATTTTGAAAGTCTTGGGCGTGTCACTGTTGCTGCTGCTTCAAGCCGGGACGCCCGGCAACATGCGACTGCACCATCGAAACCATCAGATTGAGCGCCGCATAGGAATTTGAGATCGCCTCCTCGCGCGGCAGCAGGATATAGCGGCCCTCGCGGCAGGCGGTGAGGAACTGGCAATAGTCCGGGAGCACCTTGTTCATCGCCGCGATCTCCTCGGCCGGCGTGCCGCCTGTGTCCGACCGATAAGTGTCGAAGATGAAATCGGCATCGAGTTCCTGCAGCCGCTCGGCGCTGACCTCGATCCGCCCGCCTTCGGGAATCTTTTCGATGATGTCGGGAAAGCGGAAACCGGCATCGCGCAACACGCGGCCAAGAGCGCGATAGGTGTGATAGATGCTGATCTTGCCGTTCTGTGCCTGCAGCACGGAGACGGTGATCTTGGACGGATCCACCACCTGTTTCAGTTCATCGATCTGTGCGCGGTAACGTCGATCGAGAATGGCGAGCCGATCCTGCGTGCCGGTGAGATCGGCGAGGCGTTGGTAAATATGCGGCGCGCTGCCGACGGTGTTATCGATGACGACGGTCGGCGCGATCTTCTCCAGCTGCTCGACCGGCGTCGTGCGGCCGGGTTCAGTGATGATGAGATCGGGCTTTGCCGCGACCACGGCTTCGAGATCGACGGTGACGGCGCCGATATAGCGTATGCCGGAATTGTCGAAATCGATGCCGGTCAGGATCGGGCCGGAGCGCAGGTAGGCCTTGCCGTCTGTGCCCGTGCGGCCGTGGCTCGCGACCGGGCGAACGCCAAGCTCGATCAGCGGGATGGTGAGATCGAGATCATGCATGGAGACGATGCGCAGCGGATGCACCGGCACCTCAACCTTTCGGCCGAAATCATCGATAAACATGCGTTTTTCGATATCCTGCGCGAGCAGCGGCCCTGCGGTGACAGCAAGCAGAAGAAGTGCGGCGGCAAAACGTCTAGACATGACAATCCTCAAAGAAGGTCGCGGCGCTTCCAGAGCAGAAGCAGAAGAACGGGAACGCCGACGATCGCAAGCACGATGCCGGCGGGAAGCTGGAGCGGCGCAAAGGCAAGGCGGCCGATGCTGTCGGCGATCAACACCAGGACGGCGCCGAACAGCGCGCTGCCGGCCAGAAGCGCAGTCTGGCTGCCGCCACGGATTGCCAGCCGCGCCATATGCGGCGCGATAAGGCCGACGAATCCGAGGTTGCCGACGCAGGACACGCAGGCCGCAGTCAGAAGAACGGGTGCGACGAAGCGCAGGATCGAAAGCCGGCGCAGCGACACACCGAGCCCGATTGCCATGGGATCGCCGAGCACGGCCGCGTCAGCGGCGGCTGCGGTCAGAAACAGGATCGCAGCGCCGAGACCGGCGCAGACAAGTGCGATAGGCACGACATCCCAGGAAACGGCGTTAAGGCTGCCGGCAAGCCAGACCATGGCCGTCTGCACGTCGCGAATATCCGAGGTCGTCAAGATCACGGAAAGGGCTGCCGACATCAGCCAGGAAAAGCCGATACCGATCAGCACAAAGCGCATGCGTGTCAGGTCACGCGCGAGCGAGGCCACGATCAGCGCGCTGAGAAGCCCGCCCGCCATGCCGACAAGGGGCCGGAGATAAAGCTCGGCCGACGGCACGAACAGGATCAGCGTGATCACGGAGAGGCTAGCGCCTTCCTTGACGCCGAGCAGGCCGGGATCGGCGAGGCCGTTGCGCGTCAGAGATTGCAGGGCGGCCCCCGAAAGCCCGAGCATCGCGCCCGCAAGCACCGCCATGATGATGCGCGGCAGCCGGAAATCGCGAATGATCTGATGACCCTCGCCGGTTGCCTGGGCCGGTTCGAAGAGCACCGTCAGGAGTTCGCGGAAGCCTGCCTCATGGCTGCCGAGTGGAGCCGTGATCAAGGCCGTTGTAATGACGAAGAGGCAAAGCGAAACAAGCACGATGCAACTGCGCATGTGGACGCGGCGCGACATTGGCCCCAGTGCCACGAGATGATAGCCGTTCTGTCGCGCGACGCTCATCGGAAATACCTCGACGCGGCAATAATGAAGACCGGCGCTCCGATGATGACAGTCATGATGCCTGTTGCCAGTTCATGCGGGCTCATCAGCGTGCGCGCGGCGATGTCGGCGGCCAGCAGCAAGGCCGCTCCACCGAGCGCTGCGAGCGGCAGTGCGAACCGGATATCGCCGCCGGAAAGCTGCCGGGCCGCGTTGGGAACCATCAGGCCGATGAAGCCGATCGGGCCGGCGACGGAGACGGAAGCGCCGCAGAGCAGCACTGTGGCGGCAAGGCCGATCAGTCGAGTGCTCCTGACCGGCACGCCAAGCCCGGTTGCTGCGGCATCGCCGAGGGTCAATGCGTTCAGGCGCGGTGCGATCAGGAAGGCAAGCAGCATTCCCATGAGGATGGGTGCCAGCGCTGCCCCGATCAAATCATAGCCGATCCCGGCGAGATCGCCGGCGAGCCAGAGCCGCACTTCCTGCAATGTCTCCTCATCGAGAATGAGGATTGCCGAGGTGAGCGAGGAGGCAAGCGCTGACAGCGCGATGCCGCAGAAGGTGACCTTCAGCATAGTCATTCCGGCGCGGCCGGCGGAAGAGAGCGCGATGATGGCGGCAAAGAGCAGGCCGGCTCCGATGGCGGCCACCAGTGGACGGGCGAGGCCGCCAGCCAGAAACGGCAGGCTGCTCGTCAGCACGACGGCAAGGCTTGCCCCGGCATTGAGCCCGAGAATATGCGGCTCTCCCAGCGGATTGCGCAGCAGCGATTGCAAGAGGAGACCGGCAACACCGAGCGCCGCGCCGACAAGAAGGGCGGCGGCGAGCCGGGCAAGCCGCAGCTTCACCAGGATCTGATGTTCGAAATTATGGCTGTCGAAGGCGAAGACGGCCCTGAACAGTGTTGCGGGTGCCACCGGCCGTGCACCGATGCCGGCATGGATCGAGGCCAGCACGAGAATGATTGCCGCCAGCGCCATGAGAACGAGAACGCTGCGCATTGGGCGGGCTCGACGTGGAGTGATACTGCCTGAAGCCAGGATCGCGCTCATCGTTCCCTCTTGGCTCCCTTGCTCGAGGGAAGGAAAAGCGGCAAGCCGGTTTCCGGATGCGCCAGACGAACCACCTCGGTGTTGAAGACCTCGCGGATGAGGGCGGCACCGCATTCGCCGGGGTGTTCGGCAATGCCGGCAATCGCGCCGTCCTTCAGGAAGATCAGGCGGTCAGCATATTGAAGCGCGAAATTGAGATCGTGCAAAACGGCGACGATGGTATGCCCATGCTCGCGGGTGAGGTGCCGCAGCAGGTCGAGGACTTCCACCTGGTAATGCAGGTCGAGGAAGGTGGTCGGTTCGTCGAGCAGGATGACGGGTGTTTCCTGCGCCAGCGCCATGGCGATCCAGCAGCGCTGGCGCTGACCACCGGAAAGGCTGTCGACCGGCCGGCCGGCGAATTCGAGCGTGTCAGTTACCGTCAGCGCATGCTGAACGGCTTCTTCGTCGGCTTCCGTCCATTGCCTGAGGAAACCCTGATGCGGATAGCGCCCGCGCGAGACGAGATCGTAGACGGTCAATCCTTCCGGCAACAGCGGGCTTTGCGGCAGAAGACCAAGCCTGCGCGCCACCTCGCGTGTCGGCATGGCGTGTAGCACCTTGCCGTCGAGGTTGATCGTTCCACCCATTGGCTTCAGGAGCCGCGCCATGACCGACAGCAGTGTCGATTTGCCGGAGCCGTTTGGCCCCACAAGCATGGTCATTGTGGCTTCCGGAATGGACAGCGAAATGCCGTCGAGGATCAGCTGCTTGCCGTAGCCGGCGGAGACACCTTCGACGGATAACGGGGTTGCTACTGCTCCGTCCGATCGCTCCGAAATCTCTTTCTGTCCTTCTCGCATGCACTCTTTCGCGTCTGTTTCCGTTCGAGGGAAAGTATTCCTGAGTGTAGTAGTCAAATTTTTTGCATTGTAAATTCCGCGGATTCTCCACGACGATGAGCGGAGGCCGGGTTGAGAGGCCGGTCCGGACTAATGGCGGAAGATAAGAGAATTTCCGTATCTAGCTGAAAAATCGGGAATTTCCGGATGATCTACTTGAGCAAGTGGATGTGTTTCGCTCATTCGTGCCTGACGGCGCCGCGTCCGGCCGGAAAGAATTCAACGAATTAAAAGTTGACTACTACATTCAAGAAAAGAATAAGCCGCCAAACCCACGGTCACGCGGGTCTTCACATCAGGCGTTGGAATTGGACGATATCCGCAAGGATATGGGGGCAGAATGAAGCAGGGGCAGACGGCGGTTACGGGCGCAAAGATCCATCATGTGCGAACGGCCTTTTTGATATTGAGTGTATGCGCGGCCTATCCGGTGACGGCGCGGGACGCCGTCGTGGAGCCGAAAAAATCGGAGGCTGTCGCGCCCCAGAAGAGTGACAGGGCTGAGGGGGACACGGTTCTGAAGCCGATTACCGTCAAGAGCGGTGGCCAGGATGGTGCGACCAAGGAGTATCAGCCCGTGTCGACAGTCACCGCGACGCGCGCCGACACGCCGCTGATCGATATTCCGCAGGCCGTCAATGTCGTCAGCCAGGATGTGCTGAAAGACCAGAAGGCGCAGTCGTTGGACGATGCGCTGTCCAATATCAGCGGCATCAGCCAGTCGAACACGCTCGGCGGTACGCAGGATTCCGTCATCCGCCGTGGTTTCGGCGACAATCGTGACGGTTCCATCCTGACCAACGGCCTGAAGACGGCACTGCCGAGAAGCTTCAACGCTACCACCGATCGGGTCGAAGTGCTGAAAGGCCCGTCCTCGACGCTCTACGGCATTCTCGATCCGGGTGGCATGATCAACGTCGTCACCAAGAGGCCGCAGCAGACATTCAGCGGCGAGATCTACGGCACGGCTTCCAGCTTCGGCGGCGGCTCGACCGGCCTCGACTTCACCGGCCCGATCGAGGGCACGGATTTCGCCTATCGACTGATTGGCGAATACAAGAATGTCGACTACTGGCGCAATTTCGGCAAGACGAAGGACTGGATCATCTCACCGTCGCTCTCATGGTATGGCGAGGACACCGAGGTCACGGTCTCCTATACGCATGAGGACTACAGCGTTCCCTTCGATCGCGGCACGATCTTCGATCTCAATACCGGTCACGCCGTCAATGTCGACCCGAAGATCCGTTTCGACGAGCCCTACAATATCTCCAAGGGCAGCTCGGACATGGCGACCATCAACGTCAAGCACGAGTTGAACGAAAACTGGAAGCTGAGCCTCGATTACGGCTACAGCTATAACGAATATTCCGACAATCAGGCCCGCGTCATGGCCTATAATGCAGCGACTGGCAACGTCACGCGCCGTGCCGACGCGACGCAGGGCTCGACGATCTACAATCACGCCGTCCGCGCCGATCTCAGCGGCGATGTTGATATCGGCGGCCTGCGCAACGAATTGCTGTTCGGCACCTCCTACGACTATGCCGATACGCTGCGCACCGACCTGATCCGCTGCGGGCAATCGGTGAACTTCAACATCTACAATCCGGTCTATGGAAAAATGCCGGCCTGCACGACCGTCTCTAAGGCCGACAGCGACCAGACGGAGCAGATCTCCACCGCCTCGGCCTATATCCAGGATTCGCTGCATCTCGACGATCAATGGATCCTCGTCGGCGGCCTTCGCTATCAGTATTACGATCTGATGGCTGGCAAGGGCCGGCCCTTCGTCACCAATACCGACAGCCACGGCGGCAAATGGGTGCCGCGCGGTGGCGTGGTCTACAAGCTGACGTCGGGCATCTCCTTCTACGGCAATATCGCCAAGACCTTCCGTCCGCAGTCCTCGATCGCCAGCTATTATGGCAATTTGCCGCCGGAGGAAGGCATCTCCTATGAGATCGGCAGCAAGTTCGAGATTGCCGATGGGCTGACGGCTAATGTCGCGCTCTATACCAGCGACAAGAAGAATGTCGCCTATTCGGAAGTGATCGACGGCGAAACCTACGTCAAGACTGCCGGTCTTGTTCGTGCCCGAGGCGTCGAAGTCGACGTCGCCGGCGAGATCACCGACGAACTCAGCATGATCGCCAGCTATGGCTTTACGGATGCGAAGGTTCTCGAAGACCCGACCTACGCCGGCAAACAGCTGGTCAACGTGCCGCGCCACACCGGTTCGCTGTTTTTCGCCTATGATTTCGGCGAGGTTGGTGGCAGTAATACGCTGAAGGTTGGTGCGGGCCTGCGTGGCGCCGGCAAGCGGGCGGGCATGAACACCAATGCCTATTTCCTGCCCGGTTACATCGTCGCGGATGCCTTCGCCGCCTATACGTTCCAGATGGAACGGCCGTTGACGCTGCAGCTCAATCTGAAGAACATCTTCAACAAGACCTATTATACCTCGTCGATCGGAACGACCAATCTCGGCAACCAGATCGGCGAACCCTTCAGCGCGGTTCTCTCCGCAAGCGTCAAGTTTTGATCGCAAGCTGAAAGCATGGATAATGGCATGCACCCGCCTAAGGGCGGCGGGTGTCCCTCATGCCGACGACGATGGTGCGGCTGACGAAGGGCGAACCTCTTCCTCAGCGTCTTTGTGAAAGGTTTGGGCCAGGGCCGGGCGTCCGACGTGATAGCCTTGCGCGTAATCGATGCGCAGCTCTCGCAGCAAGGCGAGTTGCCGCTCGGTTTCCACCCCTTCGACCAGGATCTTGGGGCCGCGGTTACGGATGAGGCCGATAATGTCCTGAAGCATGGCCTTGCCCCTCGCAGTCGCACTGCCGTGAAGGAAGGAGCGGTCGATCTTCACCGTGTCGAAGTCGATAAGGCGCAGCCATGACAGCCCGGCGAAGCCAGTGCCGAAATCGTCGAGCCAGATCCTGATCCCCAGCGTTTTCAGATCGTTGATGCATCTCAATATGTCGGAATGCATTTCCATTTCGAGACCCTCGGTGATTTCGAAGGCCAGCCTGCTACCGGAAACGCCTGTCTCGTAAAGGATCGCCGCCACGCTCGCCGCGAAGCCCGGCATCTTCAGCTGGATCGGGGAGACGTTGATGCTGGCGATCTGGACATGGTTGTCCGCGAGGAGATCGCGGCATGCCGTGCGTATCACCCAGCGGCCGAGCTCGAGGATCATGCCGGTGCGTTCGGCGATCGGAATGAACAAATTCGGAGGGATGACGTTGCCGTCAAGCGTCCTGAGGCGCATGAGCGCCTCGACAACGTCCTGCCGTTTGGAGGCGACATCCTCGATTGGCTGATAGACTAGCGACACAAGATTCTGATTGATGGCGATCTTCAACAGCGCCGCAATATTTTCGCTTTCATCGCTGCTGTAGGGATCGTTCGGGTCGAAGAGGCGCGTGCAGTTGCGGCCGCTCGCCTTGGCGCTGTAAAGGGCGCGGTCGGCCTCATGGATGATCTTTTCGAGTTTCGCGCCGCTCTGCTCCCTGGTGAGGGCCGCACCGATGCTTACGGTCACGACCGAGGTGCCGTCGCGCCGCTCTTCATGGAGAAGGTGCAGTTGCTCGACAGTGCTGCGGATCCGTTCGGCGAGGTAGGCGACCCGCTCTTTCTCGTTGAACTGGGCGAGCACGATGAACTCCTCGCCACCATAGCGGCCGATCGAGCCACCAAGGGGTGCCACGGCCTCCTTGATCGATGCCGCGATATGGATAAGGCAGCGGTCGCCTTCCTGATGGCCGTAGAAATCGTTGTATTTCTTGAAAAAGTCGACATCGACAAGGATGGCCGTGAAGCCACGGCTATTGGTCTGCCATTCTTTCCAATAGTTTCTCAGCCTGTGGTCGACGGCCCGTCGATTTTCTAGCCCCGTCAGATAGTCGGTATTCGACATCCGAAGCAGCGCCTCGCCCCGTTCGGTGGCCTCCCTGTGCTGAAGCTGTGCTTCGAGCGCGTTCAGGAAGACGTTGTATCGCTCGTGGTTCAGCTTCCAGTTCACGTAGGATGTGAAGACGAAACAGGAGACATAGAACGTGCTGAAGGCCAGCGCGTAGATATTCGTCGGCCAGAAGGCGGTCAAAGACAGCAGGAAGGTCGCCAGCACGGCACTCGACGCGATCACCGATAGCAGGAATCTGAAGCTGAAAAACAGATTGGCGCCCATCATGAAGATGGCACCGAATATCATGTAATAGGACAGGCTATCGGTATGCACGGTCCGGATCGCCGGGAATATCCACACGGCATACCCCAGGACCAGCGCCATGGCGCTGGTGCGGTCGAGATATGTGATGCTGACCTTCAGGTGTCTCTGCCCTTCGAAGACGACAAGTGCAATCACACCCACCGTCAAACGGGCCATGATCGTATAGGCCGCCACATCCGGGATCAGCAACAGGTCCGTGGTCGAGAACAGTATATAGACGAGGACAGCAATCCACAGGCCCTGCCGCGCCGCTTCCGTGCGCGCCATCTCATCATTTCGTCGATAGAGTTCGCGAAGCTCAGCCGGAGACGGCCTTTGCAGTCTCTTGTCGAGATCGATCTCTGCCGAATTGGCAAACATGCGCTTCATGCACTGTTCCATTCGCTCGTACTACGCTTCGCAGTGCATCTTCTCTGCGGATTCTATTAACGTATCGTGCGGTCGCTGATCCATCCCTGGACGGAGAAGATGCGCTAGACCGGCCATTTTCCCATCTAATAGGCCGTCGCTTTTTATATCCCGTTAAAATCAAGTCGAAAATGCGCGGCGTTAAGCATGTTAGAGAATTCCTATGGTTAATCAAAAGTTTCACATTATGATAGAAATTAGTGGAACACCGACCTGTTGAAGAAGTTCTGGGTTCCATCAACGGTAACTTATAATTTACTCATATTTAACAGAGGATAACTCGCATGAACCAACGGAAGATGGATTTCGATGGCCACAGCCTGATTACCCCAACGGCAATTGCGAACGAGCTGGAGCTACCCAAGAGCGACCGTTTTGATGAGCAATTGATCGTCGGCAAGGGGCAAATAGCCCTATTGCTCGAACTCGCCCGCCAGCAATTCGAGAAAGATCATAACCCGACCGAAATTATCGATCGGGTTACGCTTTCACTCCATGAAACCCGCCATTCTATGCACCCGCGCGTTTGGCAGGAATTGGTGCCGATCATCCAGAACCACCCGGTTTCCGCGTTCTTTCAGGAAGATCCGCTGACCAAATGGTCCGTCGACAAGCCGAGAGGCTATTCGGGCGACGCCGCGCTGCTCGACTTCATCTATCGGCACGAAAGCATCATGGACAGCGTCGCCAACGCCACTGAACGTGGTCGGGCGCTTTTCGAATACACCAGCACTGCTCCCTCCTCGCTCGCCAACTGGGATCGCAGGGACATCCTGGCGCGTCATGTGGATGAAGTCGCGGCGGCGAGGGGACCGGAAACGGAAGTCCTCAGCGTGGCGGCCGGACATCTGCGCGAGGCTGCCCATTCCGTGGCGCTGCGCGAAAAGGCGCTCAAGCGTTGGGTTGCCCTCGACCAGGATCCGATCAGCATCGGCACGATTGCCCGTGACTTTCACGGAACCGCGGTCGAAGCCATCAACGGTTCTGTTCGCGACCTGCTGACACGGCGGTCGAACCCCGGCCAGTTTGACCTCGTCTATGCCTCGGGTCTTTATGACTATCTGGTCGACAAGGTTGCCATCAAGCTGACGCAGCGTTGCCTGGAAATGCTGAAGCCGGGCGGCGTTTTCCTGTTCGCCAACTATTCGTATCCCATTCTGGTCGATGGCTACATCGAGACCTTCATGAATTGGGCACTGTTGCTTCGTTCGGAAGCCGACATGTGGAAGATCATCCATGCGAGCACGGATGGACAGGATTACGAGGCAAGCGTGTTCTTCGGCAAGAACCGCAATATCGTCTACGGCGTGCTCAGGAAGCGCAGCTAAACTGACGACGCTGTCCTAGCATTTGCAAAAGCCGATCGGAGGAAACTCCGGTCGGCTTTTTTGCCAGGCGCGCGCGTTCATTTCGAGGGCAGGCGCAGTTCGGCTCTAAGGCCGTGGTCTTCGCGATTCAGCAGGAGCAGGCTGCCGCCATGGGCCTTGACGATGCTGCGGGCGATCGACAGCCCCAGCCCCAGGCCGCCCGTTTCCGTGCTTCGCGAGGGTTCGAGGCGGACAAAGGCTTCGAATGCGTCCTCGATATCCTTGTCCGGTATGCCGGGTCCATCGTCCTCGACCGAGATGATCACTTCGCCATCGGCCTTATTAAGGGTAACCGATGCGCTGCCGCCGTAGCGAATGGCGTTCTCCACCAGATTTCTCAAGGCTCTTTTCAAGGCAACGGGGCGGCAGGGGTAGGGGAGCGACGGCAAGGGGGCCAAATGGACATTGCCTTTGGTCAGCCGAAACTCCTCCGCAACCTGCCGGATGAGGTCGGCCAGATCGACCATTGCTGTGTCTTCCGTGCTGACTTCGGCTCGCGTGAAGGCAAGCGTGGCTTCGCAGATGGTCGTCAACTCGTCGATCGTGGCGACGATGTCCTCCCGAACCTCGTCATTGTCGATGAACTCGGCCTTCAGCCGCAGCGTCGTCAGCGGCGTTCGCAGGTCGTGGCTGATGCTGGCAAAGAGGCGCAACCGGTCGCGCATGAACTGGCTCAATCTCTGATACATCGTGTTGAACGCCTGGATCGTTGCCGCGACCTCGGACGGCCCACTGACTTTCAGGGGCGATAGCGTCTCCCCACGGCCAAACCGCTCGGACGCGCTTGCCAGCATGCGCAGGGATTTCGTCTGTGAGCGGACCATGATTGTCACGGCGACGATTGCCGCCAGCGACGACAGGAAGAGAGAGAGGAAGGCGACTGGACTCCAGAAGGTCGGCAGGGCTATGCCATTATATACGACAAGCCAGCGCCCGTCCGGGAGGGGCACTTGCGTGATCACAGTAACGAGCCGCGACGGATATGGGAAATCGTCACCCGCTTGCAGCTTCGGATCGCGCGGTTGTCCCGAATTCTCCGGTCCATTTCCGAGATCGAGGCAGGGAGCTGTGTTCTGCTCGATGGCGATGCGAGGGGCGTCGGAATGCAGGCCCTGGAGCTGCCGGAGGAGGCGATCGGCAAGGTCCTTTTCCGTCGCGTTCATCTCACGATTGACCGCAGGGGCTATTTCGATCCCGGCGCACAGTTGCCTCGCGCGAAATGCCTCGACAATGTGATCCTGCTCGTCGACCGGGGATGTGGCCAGGAGCTTTGCCATGGTGGCGGTCACATTCAAGGTCTGGCCATGGACGACTCGCTCGGCAATGCCGTCTTGCTGGCTGTTCAGGATCGCGATCAAAGCAACCTGTGCGAGCGCAAGAGCCGCGACAAGCGAGATGATCAGCCGCGCGACGAAGTTCTGCGGCCATATCAGCCAGCGCAAATGCTTCACGGCACCTCCTCGACGGTTCCGGCGAAGGTGTATCCGTCTCCCCATACGGTCTTGATGAGCGTTGGTTGCTGGGGATCGTCTTCGATGCGGCGGCGCAGGCGGCTGACAAGATTGTCGATGCTGCGGTCAAAAACCTGCGCGGACCGGCCGGCGGTGATGTCGAGCAACTGGTTACGGGTGAGAACGACGCCCGGCCGCGAAACGAGGGCGAGCAGCAGACGGAACTCGGCGGTTCCCAGCGCCGCTTCGCTGCCGGATGCATCGACAAGCGATCGCTGCGAGACGTCGAGCGTCCAATTTCCGAAACGGTACCGCTTGTGCTCCGGATCCGATGTCGCGGCTGCCGTGGCATTGGCGCGGCGAAGCAGGGCGCGGATGCGCGCCAGAAGTTCGCGCGGGTTGAAGGGCTTGGTGACGTAATCGTCCGCGCCGAGTTCCAGGCCGATGATCCTGTCAGTCTCGTCGGATACCGCCGTCAGAAGCACGATCGGCACCATGCTCGTCTGGCGCAGCGACCTGCACAGGGATAATCCGTCCTCCCCCGGCATCATGATGTCCAGAACGACCAGGTCGATCGTGGCGGTCCGCAGCTGCTGGCGCATCTCTGTTCCGCCGTTCGCCGTGCTGACGCGCAGTCCGTTCTTGGCGAGATATTTGGCCAGGAGGTCGCGGATCTCCTTGTGGTCGTCGACGACGAGGACATGAGGTGTTCGTTGCATTGCTGGTTCCTTTGTTTCCAAAGGCTTCCGCCCGAGGAACGCTTGATATGCGTCTTTGAAGTTTTCGGGACGTTTCCCGCAACATCAAAATTGTAACCAAATGTCACGGCCGCCGGACCGTGACAGAATTGATTACCGAATTGCCCGCTGTTGGCAAACTTTGATGACATCTCTCGGCGATGGTCCGCTCAACTTGATCCGGCTTTCCGGATGCTGGCGTTGGAGCCGTGTCTGCGGACATCGCGCTGACGGCCACGTCATATCCGCCATCCGGCCCTTTGCATTGTTGAATTCGCGATTGGACAGATCCCTTATGAATACCAGATTTCGCTTTAGCCACTTGCCACTTATCCGGCCCGCCTGCACTCTAGCCATTCACAATAAGATCCCGATCTCGGCACTGATGCTTCCAGCGCTGCTGTCGATGGGCATGGTGTTGCAGTCCTGCTCCGAGCAATCGAGCACGCAGAACCAGGCGAGCGCGGTCAAGGTGGAAGTCAGCGCCATGACGCTGCATCCGCAATCGGTAGCGATCACGGCGGAAGTCCCCGGCCGCACGGCGGCCTCCTTGATCGCGGAGGTGCGGCCGCAGGTCGGCGGGATCATAAGGGCGCGCAATTTCAAGGAGGGCAGTGAGGTTGCCGCCGGCAATGTGCTTTATGAAATCGACCCGGCCTCCTACCAGGCTTCTTACGACAGCGCCGTTGCTGCCTTGCAGAAGGCGGAGGGTGCCGTGCCGAGTGCCCAGTCGAAAGTCGAGCGCTACAAGGGTCTGACGGCGCAGGATGCGGTCAGCAAGCAGGATCTGGACGACGCGCTGTCCACCCTGGCGCAGGCAAAGGCTGATGTGGCGTCCGCCAAGGCCGCCCTGGAGACGGCACGCATCAACCTCGACTACACCAAGATTCGTGCCCCGATTTCCGGGCGCATCGACGCTTCCTCGGTCACCGTGGGAGCACTGGTCACCGCCGAACAGACGACGGCGCTCGCAACCATCAACCAGCTCGATCCCATCAATGTTGATGTGACCCAATCGAGCACGAACCTCCTGGCTTTCCGCCGCGCGGTCGCCGAAGGCCGGTTGAAGACCAGCGGCGACAACGTCTCGGTCAATCTCAAGCTTGAGGACGGATCGCAATATTCCGAGCCCGGGACCTTCGCATTCCTCGAGGCATCCGTGTCCGAAACCGTTGGGACCGTCACCGCTCGCGCGGTCTTCCCCAATCCGGACCGCCTGCTGCTGCCCGGCATGTATGTCCGGGCAACGATCGCGGAAGGTGTGGCTCCGAACAGCTATCTCGTGCCGCAGCGTGCCGTCTCTCGCAACACAAAGGGCGAGCCCACCGCCTTCTTCGTTGATGCCGCTGGCAAGGTCCAGCAGCGCGTCCTCACCGTCCAGCGCAGCATCGGCAATAGCTGGCTGGTCAAACAGGGCCTTCAGGATGGCGATCGCGTCGTTGTCGAGGGGCTGCAAAGGGTGCGCGACGGCCAGGAGGTGAAGGTCGACGATGTCACGGTC
Source organism: Rhizobium sp. (assembly GCA_036383055.1). GTDB lineage: Bacteria > Pseudomonadota > Alphaproteobacteria > Rhizobiales > Rhizobiaceae > Rhizobium. The sequence continues at coordinate 22,376 of DASVPC010000231.1, forward strand.
AATGATGCGACGGGAGAACTTTCGCAGGCATCCTCCAGCGCGTCCGGCCAGCTCAAAGAAGCCGCCAACGCCGCAATCGTGAAGTGAGGTGGCTTGATGTCTCGCTTTTTCATCGACCGGCCGATCTTTGCCTGGGTCATCGCCATCGTCATCATGCTTGCGGGGGCGCTGTCGATCCTGACGCTGTCGATCTCGCAATATCCGCAGATTGCTCCGACGACGGTCCGCATCACCGCCACCTATTCCGGCGCTGACGCCGCTACCGTCGAGAACTCGGTGACCAAGGTCATCGAGCAGGGCATGACCGGCATCGACGATCTCGACTACATGACCTCGACGTCGACCTCGACGGGCCAGGCGTCGATCTCGCTGACCTTCACCAACAAGGCCGACGCCGACGTTGCGCAGATGCAGGTGCAGAACAAGCTGCAGCTCGTCACCGCGCAATTGCCGACGACCGTCCAGACCACCGGCATCACGGTGTCGAAATCGACGTCTAACTTCCTGATGGTCATCGGCTTCGTCTCCACCGACGGCAAGCTCAATTCCAATGATATCGCCGACTATATCAACAGCACGCTGAACGACACGCTGAAGCGTGTTTCCGGTGTTGGCGACACGCAGCTCTTCGGGGCCGGTTATGCCATGCGTATCTGGGTCGATCCGGACAAGCTCGCAAAATACCAGCTGATGGTAGGCGACGTCACTACCGCGATCGAGGCGCAGAACTCGCAGGTCTCGGCCGGTCAGCTCGGCGCGTTGCCACAGCGCAAGGGCCAGCAGCTGAACGCGACGGTGACGGCCAAGAGCCGCCTGCAGACGCCGGAGCAGTTCAACAATATCATTCTCAAGAGCCTGTCCGATGGCTCGCTGGTGCGCCTCAACGATGTCGCGACCGTTGAGCTCGGTGCGGAGAGCTATACCAGCTCGAGCATCTACAATGGTCATCCCTCGGCAGGTCTCGCCGTCATGCTCGCCTCCGGCGCCAATGCCATCAATACGGCCGAGGCGGTACAGTCGACCATCAACAACCTCAAGGAAACGCTGCCGCCGAATGTCGAGGTAGTCTATCCCTATGACACGACGCCATTCGTGAAATTGTCGATCGAGGACGTGGTCAAGACGCTGTTCGAAGCCATCGTGCTCGTCTTCATCGTCATGTTCGTCTTTTTGCAGAGCCTGCGGGCGACGCTCATCCCGACACTCGCGGTCCCGGTTGTCCTGCTTGGAACCTTCGGCATTCTCTCAGCCTTCGGCTACTCCATCAACACATTGACGATGTTCGGCATGGTGCTGGCGATCGGTCTGTTGGTGGACGATGCCATCGTCGTGGTCGAGAACGTCGAACGCGTGATGGAGGAAGAGGGGTTGTCGCCGCGCGAGGCGACGCTGAAATCCATGAGCGAGATTACCGGTGCGCTGATCGGCATCGCGACCGTGCTATCGGCCGTGTTCATCCCGATGGCCTTCTTCTCCGGCTCCGTCGGCGTTATCTATCGCCAGTTCTCGGTGACTATCGTCTCGGCCATGGTGCTCTCCGTTATCGTCGCCCTCATCCTGACGCCGGCACTCTGCGCCACGATCTTGAAGAAACCCGAGCATGGATCGAAGCAACGTGGCCTCTTCGGCTGGTTCAACCGCAATTTCGAACGTGGCACGCGCGGCTATCAGCGCAGTGTCGGCGGCATCATCAAGCGGACGCCGCTCTTCATCCTTGTCTTCGTGCTGATTACGGCTGCCGTCGGTTATCTGTTCAATCGCCTGCCGAGTTCGTTCCTGCCGGATGAGGACCAGGGCATCCTGATCACCAGCGTACAGCTTCCCGCCGGTGCCGCCGACGATCGCACCGAGAAGGTGTTGAGGCAGGTTACCGACTATTATCTCAACAACGAGAAGGACTATGTCGACGGCGTGATGGGGGTTGCGGGCTTTGGCTTCGGCGGTCAGGGCCAGAATGTCGGTCTGGCCTTCATCAAGCTCAAGGATTTCGCGCTGCGCACCACGCCGCAATCGAAGGCGCAGGCAATCGCCGGTCGCGCCATGGGCGCCTTCTCGAAGATCAAGGACGGCAGCGTCTTCGCGCTTTCGCCGCCCGCTATCCCAGGCTTCGGCAACAACAGCGGTTTCGACTTCTTCATCAAGGACATTAACGGCGCTGGTCACGCCAGCCTGATCGCCGCCCGCAACCAGTTGCTGGGTGCCGCCGCAAAGAGCACCAAGCTTAGCGGCACGCGTCCAAACGGTCAGGAAGATACGCCGCAATACTCGATCAACATCGATGCTGAAAAGGCAAGCGCGCTCAACATAACGCTCTCCGACATTGATACGACGCTGTCGACTGCCTGGGGCGGCACCTATGTCAACGACTTCATCGATCGCGGTCGCGTGAAGAAGGTCTATGTGCAGGGGAATGAAGGATCCCGAATGCAGCCCGAAGATCTGGATCGCTGGTATATCCGCAATTCCGGCGGCGACATGGTGCCTTTCTCGGCCTTCTCCAGTGGCGAATGGACCTATGGCTCGCCGCGTCTGGAACGCTATAACGGCTCGTCGGCCGTCGAAATCCAGGGCGCTGCCGCTCCCGGTGTCTCCTCCGGCGATGCCATGAACGAGATCGACCAGATCATGGCAACCCTGCCGCCCGGCTTCAGCCATGAATGGACCAGCCTCTCGGCCCAGGAGAAACTCTCCGGCAACCAGGCAAGCCAGCTCTACGCCATCTCCATCCTTGTGGTCTTCCTGGCGCTGGCCGCTCTCTATGAGAGCTGGTCGATCCCGCTTGCCGTCATGCTGTCGGTGCCGATCGGCATCTTCGGTGCGCTGCTGGCCGCCACCATCTTCGGCCAGTCGAACGACGTCTACTTCAAGGTCGGCCTGCTGACGACGATAGGACTGGCGGCCAAGAACGCCATCCTGATCGTCGAGTTCGCCATCGAGCAGCAGAACAACGGCAAGAACCTGATCGACGCGACGCTGGAGGCATCCCGCCAGCGCCTGCGGCCGATCCTGATGACCTCGCTTGCCTTCATCCTCGGCGTCATGCCGCTGGCGATCGCCAACGGCGCCGGCTCCGGCAGCCAGAACTCGATCGGCATCGGCGTTATGGGCGGCATGATCTCGGCGACCGTGCTCGGCGTCTTCTTCATCCCGCTGCTCTTCGTCTCCGTCCGCCGTGTCTTCAAGGGCAAGGTGGGAACGACGGCGGACGCGAAACTCGATCCGGGAAGCTGAGGGAGACCTCGGCTTCCCGCCTCCTTCAGTCATCATTTTCATAGAAAAGGGATTTCATGTCAGTCCTTCATTCGACGCAGCATGCGCGCCCAGCGCGCCGGACATCGAAGTTTATTCCATTAGCAGCGGTCCTCTGCTGCACGACGATCCTCACGAGCTGCGTTGTCGGGCCGGACTATGAAAAGCCGAACGTCGCCTTGCCAAGTCATTGGAGCGGGCAGGTATCGTCGAAGAATGCGTCCTCGCCCAATCTCACGGAATGGTGGAAGCAGTTTCGCGATCCGACCTTGAACGCGCTGATTGAGGAGGCCGTGCAGACGAACCTCGACGTTGCGACAGCCAAGGCGAAGATACGCGAGGCGCGCGCGACCTATCGGGAACAGAAAGGCGCGCTGCTTCCGACAGCAGAGGGAACTGCCTCTGCGACACGTAATCGGGCAGCGGCCTCCGACGGCGCAGCTGCCAGCGTTTACAATGAGTTCCAGCCGGGATTTGATGCGAGCTGGGAGCTCGACCTGTTCGGCGGCAACAAGCGCTCTGCGGAAGCCGCACGCTATGGCGTCGATGCCGCCGAGGAGGATCTGCGCGACACGCTGGTGACGCTGGTGGGCGATATCACAACATATTACGTGCAGGCACGCGAATATCAGGCGCTGCGGGATCTGGCCAAGAGGACGGCGGTGTCTCAACGTAAGACGGCTGCTCTGACCCAGGAAGAATTTGCGGCGGGAACGGTGACCGGCGTGGACGCGGCCAATGCCAATGGCGAAGCGAGCAGCACGGAAGCCGATATTCCGACCTATCAAATATCCTAT
>DASVPC010000232.1:0-13666 GCA_036383055.1 Rhizobium sp.
GTCCTATCTCTATTGGTGCTGAACACCTTCCTGATCGGCGCTTTGGCGGGTGGCGGACTGACCTGGATCAGCAGCACGCAGACCCACATCGAGACGCTGCCGCTGGCCGGCGAGCAGCTTCCCTCCGGACAGAAAAAAGCCTTCCGCCAGGCGCTCAGCGATGCGCGCAAGGCAGAGCGACCAAGCGTACTGGAATCTCAGCAGGCGAAAATAGACGCGGCCTCTCTTCTGGGGCAGCCGACCCTCGATGCCGAGGCGCTGTCTGCTGCATTGGCGAGAGCCCGCAATGCCGATATGGCCCTGCGCGCGAAGCTCGAGCAGCGCGCCGTCGATTTTGCCGCCACGCTATCCTACGACGAGCGGCGCGCGCTCGCGGAAAGCCTGATCCGCCGTAGCGTCCCGAAACCCGCTGCCGCAAAATGATCACATTTGCCGGCCGACGGATCGGCCGGTTGCCTGCGTTTAACGGGTAGTTGACGCAGGAGTTGGCAAGGATATGACGGAACCGTCAAATGACGTTTATGCCGCAATCGCCCTTTCGCGCTTTGGGCTCGGCGCCGACAGCAATGGCGTCGCCGCCATAGGGTCCGACCCGCGCGGCGCGTTGCTGGAGGAGATCACCGAACGTTTCGTGCCGGTGCCTGTGGGCATGGAGCTGAAACCCACGGCCGATCTTCTCGTGGCTCTCTATGATTTTCAGGAGCAACGCAAACAAGCAAGGGAACAGCCGGTCGCAGCCGCCGCGCCCCCGGTGACGGCCAACCAGGGTCCGCAACCGGCGATGTCGGGTGGCGACATGAAAGCCGGCCAACCGTCGGCAATGCCAAAAGCCATGGCAAGTCCGCCGCCACCTGCTGTGCCCTATCTTCCACAACAGGTTTTTCTCGCCGAGGTCGAGGCACGCTTCAACGGCACGATCCACCAGCCACTGATCGGCTTTGGCGAGCGCCTGGCGATGTTCTGGGCAAACCATTTCGCGGTTTCGACGTCGAGCGGCGAAGAGGTCCATATCCTTGCCGGAGCATTCGAGCGGGAAGCCATACGGCCTCACGTCTTCGGGCGCTTTTCAGACATGCTGTTGGCCGTCGAGACTCATCCGGCCATGCTGACCTTCCTCGACAATCGGCAATCGATCGGGCCGGATTCCAAGGCGAACGCAAAGGGAAAGCGTGGGCTGAACGAAAATCTCGCCCGCGAGACGCTCGAGCTGCACACGCTCGGCGTGGACGGCGGTTATACGCAGGCCGATGTCACCACGCTTGCAAGGATCATCACCGGCTGGACGGTCGTGCGTGGCCAGTCGCCCTTGGGCGCGTCCGGTACTTTCGCCTTCAATGCCAATGCCCACCAGCCGGGCGACCAGACACTCCTGGGGCTTACCTATGCCGATCACGGCTTCGGACAGGGCAGGGAGGCGTTGCATGACCTCGCGCGCAATCCGGCGACGGCCGGGCATATCGCCACCAAGCTCGTTCGCCACTTCGTTTCGGACGTGCCGCCACCGGCGCTCGTTCAAAGGCTTTCGGCGACATTCACCAAGACCGATGGCGATCTCTCGGCCGTCTATCGGGCGTTGCTTGGATCCGACGAAGCCTGGGATCCGAAACTGGTCAAGATTCGCTCGCCGCTCGAATATGTCATCGCGCTTTTGCGCGCCAGCGGCGAGAAGCCGAAACCCAATGTCGTCGTCAGTGCCTTGGCCGCGATGGGCCAGCCATTCTGGGCGCCGTCTGGACCGAATGGATTTCCCGACACGGTCGACGCCTGGGCATCCGGCCAGGGGCTCAGCACGCGGATGGATGTCGCCAATATGATCGCTAATGCCGTGCCGCCGCAGATCGATCCCCGTCACTTTGTCTCCGATAGCCTCGGACCGCTCCTTTCCGACGAAACCTTGCAGGCTGTGTCGCGTGCGGAAACCCGTATCCAGGGTCTCGCGATCGCCTATCTCTCCCCCGAATTTCAGAGGCGTTGATCATGACCTGTGAACTCGTAACCCCTACCCGCCGTGCCGTCCTCGGAGCTTCAGGCGCTCTGTTCGCCTGGGCGTTCATTCCGCGCTTTGCTCACGCCGCCGGCGGCCGCGATCCGCGCTTCATCACCATCATCCTGCGTGGCGCCCTGGATGGTTTGACCGCGGTCCCGCCGGTCGGCGATCCCGACTACGCATCCTTGCGTCAGTCGATCGCGATGACGACCAGCGGCCCGAATGCGGCCCTTCCGCTGGATAGCTTCTTTGCCCTGCATCCTTCCATGCCGAATTTCAACCGGCTCTACCGAGCGGGGCAGGCCGCGGTCGTTCACGCCAACGCCACCTCCTATCGTGACCGCTCGCATTTCGACGGTCAGGATGTGCTGGAATCCGGCTATGAAACGCCGGGCCGGGTGGATTCCGGCTGGTTGAACCGCATGCTCGAAGGCCTTCCCAAAGGCGACAAGGTCGCGCCCGACACCACTCTCCGAGGGCTCGCCGTCGGGGCGAATGCGCCGCTGGTCATTCGCGGCAAGGCGCCGGTTCTCGGCTGGTCGCCGTCGAGCCTGCAACCCGTCAGCGCGGATCTTCCGCCCCGGCTTATGGCTCTCTACACCCATACCGATCCTCTTTTCGCCAACATACTGGCCGAGGGCATCGCCACGGGCAAGATTGCGGCTGGTGTCGATGTCAAATCTCGCGGCGGTCCGGGAGACCCCGCCGGGATGGAGCAGATGGCAAGAGGGGCAGCACGGCTGCTCGCGCAGGATGACGGACCGCGTGTCGCCGCGCTCGCCTTCGAAGGATGGGATACGCATGCGGGGGAGATCAGCCGCCTGACACGGCTTCTGACCGGCCTCGACAATTCGCTGGCGGCATTCGAACAGGAGCTCGGACCAAGCTGGAAGGACACGGCGATCATCGTCGCAACCGAATTCGGACGCACCGCGCGGATCAACGGCACGGATGGTACCGATCACGGCACCGGCACGACAGCCTTCCTCGCCGGCGGCGCTATCAAGGGCGGACGTGTCATAGCCGATTGGCCGGGCCTGAAGGAAGCGCAACTGCGCGACGGCCGCGATCTTGCCGCCACGACGGATTTGCGAGCTGTAATAAAGGGCATTGCCGTCGACCTGCTCGGTGCTTCCCCTGCCACATTGGCTCGCGATGTCTTTCCGGGATCGGGTTTCGTGGCCCCGATGAAGGGGCTGATTGTATGATTATCTGGTAAGGCGTCGCGCCATCATGATGTCGTCGATCTCCTTGCCGTCATGGACGACACCGCCGGGAATCCTGCCGATCTGGGAGAAGCCCTCCCGGCGATAGAAGCCGATTGCCTTCGGATTTTCCGAACTGACGACCAGTTCGATCTGCACGATGCCCTCGCTCAGCGCGTAGGCAATCACCGTGTCCAGGAGATCCTTCGCAAGACCCACGCCTCGCAGTTCCTTGCGCACATAGACCATGATCAGCGTGGCGCGGTGCGCCATCTTGCTGGATCGTTGACGCAGCAAGCCCATGACCCCGACGGGCTCGTTGCCTCGAAACGCCACGAAAACGGGATCACTCAGCCGTCGGCGCCATTCCGCGTCGGACAGCGCCTCCCAGTCCTCTACGCTACTCGCAAAGGAAGACGGCTCGGCACGAAGCGCCTCCAGGCGAATGCGCTGAAAGATATCGAACTCATCGGCGCTGATGTGCCTGATCACTATCTCGCTTGCACTCAATGCCGCCTCCCCCCCAATGCTGATTCCGTCACCATAGACGGCTGCAATTAGAGCAGGCAACGCTCTCAATCCGAGAGATTATCGCGGATGCAGGCCTTGAAATGATCCGGCGAGACTTCCCGCAGCGTCGGCACGGCGTCGGCGCAGGCCGGCAGCGCGTTGGGACAGCGGGTGCGGAAAACGCAGCCGCTGGGCGGATTGGCGGGGCTTGGAATATCACCCTTGAGGATTTGTCGGTCGCGTCGGGCGTCCGGATCGGGCGAGGGGATCGCCGAAAGCAGCGCCCGCGTATAGGGATGCTGCGGCGAGACATAGAGTTCACCGCTCGGCGCGATCTCCATGATGCGTCCGAGATAGAGCACGATGATCCGATCGCAGATATATTCGACCACGGCGAGGTCATGCGAGATGAAGAGCATGGTGAGGCCGAGGCGCTGCTGCAGGTCGCGCAGGAGGTTGATGACCTGTGCCTGAATCGAGACGTCGAGGGCTGATACCGGTTCGTCGGCAACCAGGAAATCCGGCGCGAGCGTCAGCGCCCTTGCAATGCCGATGCGCTGGCGCTGGCCGCCGGAAAATTCATGTGAATAGCGATGGATGGCGTCGGCCGGCAGGTCCACTTGCTCGAGTGCTGCGCGGGCGCGATCGAGCCGCTCCTTCGAGGTACCGATACCCTGGATCGTCAGGCCTTCGGTGAGGATTTCGCCGATCGTCATGCGGGGCGAGAGGCTCGCGAACGGGTCCTGGAAGATATATTGCATGCGCGGTCGAACCCGCCGCATCGCAGATGCCGAGAGGGTGGTGAGGTCCACGCCATCGAAACGGATGCTGCCTGCCGAGGGTTCGATGAGGCGCAACACCGAGCGGCCGATCGTCGTCTTGCCGCTGCCGGATTCGCCGACGAGGCCGACCACCTCACCCCTGCCGATCTCGAAGGAGATATCCTGCAGGACGTTGGTCTTGGTGCCGCGGGTCGTATAGTGCGTCGCGAGATTACGGACGGAAAGCAGGGGCTTGTTCATCTAGATCTCCTGCCAGCGGATACAGCGGCTTTGATGGTGCGGATTGACCTCGGCAAGCGGCGGCACGGCGGCGCGACAGGCGTCGATCGCGAACGTGCAGCGCAACGCGAAGGCGCAGCCGGCCGGCATGCTCATGAGGCCGGGTACCATGCCCGGAATGGCGGCGAGCTTTTCGCCGGCCTGCTTCATGCGGCTGGCATGGCCGAGCCTCGGCATCGAGGCCAGCAGGCCTATGGTATAGGGGTGCCTCGGATTGCGGAAAACCTCGCCCACCGACCCGGTCTCGACGATCCGGCCGGCATACATGACCGCCACCCGATGAGCGATCTCTGCGACCACGCCGAGATTGTGGGTGACGAACAGCATGGCCATGCCGCGCTCGCGCTGCAACGTTCGCAACAGGTCTAGGATCTGCGCCTGTATGGTGACGTCGAGGGCAGTCGTCGGCTCGTCGGCGATCAGCAGCGTTGGATTGCAGGCGAGCGCCATGGCGATCGTAGCGCGCTGGCGCATGCCGCCCGAAAGCTCATGGGGATATTGGCCGGCGCGGCGTCGGGCATCGGGAATGCCGACGTTGTCGAGAAGTCCGATGGCTGCGTCCATCGCCGCTTTGCTGTTCGCTCCAAGATGGATGCGGATCGGCTCCGAAATCTGGTCGCCGATGGTGTAGACCGGATTGAGGCTAGACATCGGCTCCTGAAAGATCATGCCGATATCGTCGCCGCGGATTGAGCGCATCTCTTTCTCGTCGAGTGGCACGAGATTGCTGACCTGACCATCCTTGCGCTTCAGCCGGATGCTGCCGGCAGCGATCGCGCCGATATCGCGCGCCAGCAGGCGGATCACCGAAAGGCTGGTCACCGATTTGCCGGAACCGGATTCACCGACCAGCGCCAGTGTCTCGCCGGCCGCAATGGTAAGGCTGAGATCATCGACCGCCGTCACCGCGCCGGAACGGAGGCGGAAAACCGTCCGCAGTCCTCTAATGTCGAGTATAGTCTCAGTGCTCTCGTGCAGCATGACCGTCAGCCAAGCAGGCCGGTGGCGCGCAAGATATCATCGATCTTGCCGGTCTCGGCGTCGTTGAGGGCGGCGCGCGGTCGCGGCATCAGGGCGGTATCGATGATCCCCAGGCTCTTCATCGCGGCCTTGAAGGCGCCGATGCCGGAGGCTCCGCCGCTGACGCGGCCCTGCGCCACCCAGACGATCTCGAACAGCCGGCAGAGGCGCTCCTGCTCCTTGCGGGCCGCGACCCAGTCGCCACGCTGCGCGGCATCCCAGAGCCGGACATAGCCGTGCGGATCGACATTGGCGATGCCCGGCACGACGCCGTGTGCTCCCATGAGGAGGGCATTGTCGACGACAATCTCCGAGCCGGTCATCAGGAAGACGTCCTTCCGGTCGGCGAGGTCGAGCAGCAGGTAGCGGAAATTGCCGTCGTCACCGCTGGAATCCTTGACGCCGATGACCGTGCCTTCGCGGGCAAGCGTGACCGTGGTCTGGCGTTGCAGCTTCACATGCACGCAGACCGGGATGTCATAGGCGATCAGCGGCAGGTCGACCGCGTCGCGGATGTAGCGGAAATGATCGAGGATCTCCGGCTGGCTGGTGACGGTGTAGAAGGGAGCGGTGACGACGACCGCGTCGGCGCCCGCGGCCTTGGCGATCTTCGCGTGGTTGATGACGCGATCGGTGGTGGGGTCGATCACGCCGACGATCAGCGGTACGCGGCCGTTGATCACCTTGGCCGAGTGCTCGATAATCTGCTGCCGGGTTTTCTCGTCGTGGAAGATGACCTCGCTCGTCGAGCCAAGCACGAAGAGACCGTGGCAGCCGGCTTCGATCAGATGCTCCAGCACCCGCGTGTAGGAGACGTAGTCGACGGTAAGATCCGCCTTCAGCGGCGTGACGACGGGGGGAACGACACCCTTGAATTTACCCATGTTGGCTTTCTCTCAGTGGTTAGCTTTGCTCAGTGCGAGGGTCGAAGGCATCGCGAAGGCCATCGCCGATGAAGTTGATGGCAAGGACGGCAAGGACGAGCGCGCCGCCGGGGAAGAGCCATTGCCAGGGATATTGCTCGAACACGGCCGTCGAGCGGGCGGCATTCAGCATGTTGCCCCAGCTTGCGGCAGGCGGAGCGATGCCGAGGCCTAAGAAGGAGAGCCCGGCTTCGAGCAGGATGGAATTGGCGATCTGCAACGTCGCGAAGACGACGAGAATGTCGATCGAGTTCGGAAGGCCGTGGCGCAGAAGCAGATGTGGGAGACCGGCGCCCATGCCGCGCGCCGCTATGACGAAATCGCGCTCGCGTAGTTCGAGAAGGCGCGAGCGGATCATCCGTGCCAGAAGCGGCCAGGACAGCAGCGAGATGACGAGGACCGTCGGCCAGATGCCGGTGCCGGCGATCGAGGCGAGCACCAAAAGGAAGATCACCGGCGGCAGCGTCATGACGAGATCGACGAAGCGCATGGTGACCGCGTCCGCAAAGCGGCCCGCAAGAGCGGAGATGGCGCCGACCAGGAAGCCGATGACGGCGGAAATCGCGGTCGATCCGATAGCGACAAGCAGCGAGATGCGTCCGCCGGCGAGTACGCGGGCGAAAACGTCGCGTCCGACGCCGTCCGTCCCGAACCAGTGCTTGGCGGTCGGCCCGCTGTTCATGGCGAGCAGGTCGATATCGTTCGGCTTGAAGCTCCACCATAGCGGATAGGAGAGGATCAGCGCGAGCATTGGGACAATCAGGCAGGCGCCGAAGAGGGCAAGCCGGTTGAACAGGAAACGCTCGAAGGCACGGGCGAGTGGGCCGGGGCTGCGGGTGGGGGGGCGGGCCAGCATCGCTCAACCCACCTTGATGCGCGGATCGATCACCGCATAGGTGATGTCAGTCAGGAGATTGACGAGAATGACGCAGGCACCGATCACCAGGGTCGCGCCCATGATGACCGGATAGTCGCGTGCGCCGACGGCGTCGACCAAAAGCAGCCCCATGCCCGGCCAGTTGAAAACGCTCTCGATGAAGATCGCGCCGCCGATCGCAAGGCCGATGGTCGAGCCGATGAGGGTGACGACGGGCAGCAGAGCATTGCGCAGTGCGTGCTTGGTGATAACCCAGAACTCATAGACGCCCTTGGCGCGTGCGGTGCGGACATAATCCTGGTTGAGCACCTCAAGGAGCGAGGCACGCATGTAACGGGTGATGAGGGCCGCCTGGGCAATGGCGAGAAGCGAGGAGGGCAGAATGAGATGGCGCAGCAGATCGCCCACGGAAAACTCCGCCCCCGGTGTCAGCATGCCGCCGGAGGGCATCCAATACAGCCTGACGGAGAAGATATAGAGCCCGCTCAGCGCGCTGAGGAAGGCGGGGCTTGAAATGCCGGCGAGCGCGAAGACCGAGAACGAGACGTCCAGCAGCGAGTTACGGCGCACGGCGCTCACGACCCCGATCGCGATGCCGGCCAAGATCGCAATAAGAATCGCCGAGCCCATCAAGAGCAGTGTCGGGCCGATGCGGGACAATACGAGGCCGAGCACCGGCTGGTCGAACCTCTTGATCGAATAGCCGAGATTGCCGGTAAGCGCCTCCTTGAGCCATGCCAGATATTGCACGGGCAACGGACGATCGAGGCCGAGCCGGGTCCGCAATTCCACAAGATCGGCCGGCGACATCGGTACGTTCGGGTTGACATAGGCATCGACCGGATCGCCGGGGGTGAGCCGCAAAAGGACAAAGGTCAGCAGGCTCACGGCGAGCAGCATTCCCAAACTGATCAAAAGGCGCCGGGCACTATATGTGAGCATGAAAATCGTCCCCTGTTGGGGTGGCACGGCTGAGTGCGCCACCCTCACGCTGCGGGAATGTCAGGCCTATTCGGCGAGCGACCACTTTTCCGGATGCGCCTGATACGGACCGCCTCCCGGTGCCGGCGTCCAGATGAAGTCCTTCACCTTGGAAGAGACGACGCCATAGCGATTGGCGACCCAGAGCGTTCCCCAGGGGAGTTCACTATTCATGACCTTGCAGACGTCCTGGTAGCGCAGATTGCGCTTGGCGGGGTCCGTTTCGCCGAGTGCTCCATCGAGAGCCGCGGTCAGGTCCGGAATGCGGGCGCGCACCACGTTGGCGCCGGCCGGCGGAATCTGCTTCTCGTTGAGGCCGGCATTGATGCTGCTGGGATCGGGGCCGTTCTGCAGGCCGGCATAGATCATCTGGAACTGCGCGATATCCGGTTTCGGATTGAGCACGATGCTGTTGAAGGTCGGCGTGTCGACTGCGCGCGGCGTTACGTTGATGCCGACCTGGGCAAGCATGGCCTGCAGGGCGGCCATGACATTGGCCGCGAGCGGCGTGCTGTAATAGGTCAGCAAGGTGATCGGCTTGTCACCGTTGATCTTGTCCCAGCCGGCCTCTTTCAGCAGTTGTCGGGCCTTCTCCGGATCATAGCCATAGGGCTCGACATCTTTTGGCACGAGTTGGCCGGCGACATAGGCGCAATTGGCCTGCTTGGCGGCGCCGCCATAGAGGCTTTGGACGATGGCGGGGCGGTTGATGGCATACATGACCGCTTGGCGGACGCGCAGATCCTTCCAGATCGGTGAATCATGATTGAAGCCGAGATAGTTCACCACGAAGGACTCACCCTCGATCACCCGGAAATCGGCATTGCCCTTGAAGGTCGACACATCGTTGGAATCGACATAGGTGAACTGGATTTCGCCAGCCCTCAGCGCTGAGATCGCCGCCGCCGGATCGGCGAAATACCGGTCGATCAGCTTTTCGAGCGCCGGCTTGCCGCCGCGATAGTCGGCATTGGCCGAAAGCTCCACATATTGGTCCGCCACATAGCGGGTGAACTTGAAGGGGCCGGTGCCGATCGGCGCAGTGGACCACCAGCTGTTCTTGGCGAGCTGGTCGGTGGGAATCTGCGACAGTGCATGCTCCGGCAGCATCATGATCTTGGTCATCGTGTCCATCAAGCTGGCCGATGGTGTGCTGAGTTTGACGACCAGCGTTTTATCGTCCGGCGTCTCGATCGAGGAGACGGCCGTCAGCCGGGCGGCGAGAACGGAGCCGGTCTTCGGGTTCTTTGCGAGCTCAATGGTGAACTTCGCATCCTTTGCCGTGAACGCCTGTCCGTCATGCCATTTCGCATCGGCAAGCTTGAAGGTGTAGCTACGCTGATCGGCGCTGACCTCGTAGGACGAGGCGAGCACACCGACGACTTTCTGCAGTTTCTCGTCATAGCTTATCAGTGGTTCGTAGTAGATGCTGAGCCAGGTAAAGCCGCCGGTGGCCGCGAGCGGATTGAAATTGCCCTGGAAGCCGCCGGGGCCGACATCGAACCCGCCCGAAAGCGTTGCCGCCGACGCCGGAGCGGAAATAGCCGGGATGGCCACGGTTGCCGTCATTGCGACAAGCGCTATGGCTGATGACAATCTGGACAGTCGATTCATTATGTTCCTCCCACATTTGAATTCGTCTTGTTATTGGCGATCACCCGGGAAATGCCCTGGTAATGGCGGTCCAGCCGCAGCTTGGCCTCCGCAAGGTCCCGCGCCTCCACCGCGTCGACGATTGCCGCATGATCCTTCCAGGTGCCGACCGGATCGAGATTGTCGAGGTTGACGAAATCGGAGGCCTTGTAGAAGGCCATCCAGAAGACATCGATGAGCCGGACGAGCGTCTCGTTGTCCTGGCAGCGGAAGAGCAGGCGATGGAAAAGCTGGTCGTCCTCGGCGAAAGCCTCTCCCTTTTCGGCATGTACGCGCATGCGGTTCACGGTTGCCCTGAGCTCGGCGATATCCTCCTCGCCGATGATTTCCAAGGTTTTGCCGATAAGGCCGACTTCCAGCGTGCGGCGGATCTCCAGGACTTCTTCGATCTGACGAAGCGCGCCGCCAAGCCCGTAGGCGAGGTTGTCGAGCAATGGCTCAAAGGAGAAGGCCTTGACGAAGATGCCGACACCACGCCGCGATTCCAGCACGCCGAGCGATTCCAGTGCCTTGATACCTTCCCGCAATGAGTTGCGGCTGACCCCGAGCTGATGTGCAAGTTCACCTTCGGCCGGCAGCATGGCGCCGGGCTGAAGCGCGTTATCGGCGACGTAGGCTCTCAGGCTTTCCTGTACGGACACATGCAGCAGGGGCGCGCGGGTGAGCGGCTTCATCGTCTTGAGGGGCATACGGGTTCTCGCTTCATCATCGTGCCAAAAGCAAATATCCACTTGTAGGATATCTGTCAAATGGATATGGCGATCTCGCGACGATGGCCGTCTTTCAGGGCGTTTCATCAGTCTTTCATGGAAGGCAATACCGTGACAGGATGGGTGCGATTGGCTGGGATGTGTCGCCGGCCCCTGCATGCAAGGCCGGCTTATCGTGGCGAGTCACGGTCATTTGCCGTGGCAGCAGCTCCCTTTTTCTTCCGAAGATGACGGCTGCCGATTGTCGATGCTGTGACGGTTCGTCTCGGCCGGCAGGTTCATCGCGATATTTTCGCTGAAGAAGCCGTTCGGCTTGAGCGTAAAGCCCGCATATTCGACCGGCATGATGGGAAAATCTTCCGGCTTGCAGACATGCGTGTGCCCGAAGGAGTGCCACAGGACGACATCGGCGTTTTCGATTGACCGGTTCTGCTTCACATAGTTCGGCAGCCCGTCACCGCCGGCATGGACGTTCGGATAGTCGCCGCTTGCGTACTTCTCTTTGGGATCGAAGGCCGTGACCCAGATGTGCTTGGTGGCAAAGCCGCCGCGCTCGCGCACGGTCGAGCCTTCCTGCGCCAGCATCAGCGGGCTTGGCATGACGGCGACCTTGTAGCCGGGCGCGCGCCCGACGCTGTTTTTCTCGCTGGGATTGCTGACCTTCCAGTATTTGCCGGTGATACCGTCGGCAATAGCAGGCGAATCCAGTTCGCGTGCCAGTACCTTCGTCGTTGTATCGAAGACATTGCCGTAAGGATTGTCCTTGCCCCAGGGGCGCGGCACGAATTCGTGCTCGCTCACCGTGTTGCCGCCGCCGTCGACATCCATATGCAGGCGCGCGTTGAAGAAATGCTGATGGGTCGGGCCGCCGAGATTGTCATCGACCATGCCGCCCCACGCATAGGTCTCGCCGGGCGCGACCGCCGCCGTCTGGATGATGCCGGTCAGCTTGGCCTCGAGCTGGATGGTGCCGTCCTGATAGAGATACCAGTAGAAGCCATAGTCGTAATTGCCGACCGTGGCGAAGAAGCTGATCACCAGTCGGCGTGAGCGGCGCACTTCGAAAATGTCGTTGCGGAACTCATAATGCTTCCAGAGGATGCCGTAGTCCTCTTCGTGCATGCAGACGGCATTTTTCATGACGAAGGGCTGGCCGAGGTCGTCGGCGGCCGGAATATCGAAATAGTGGATCTGCCCCAGGCAGTCGCAGCCGAGTTCCAGCGAGTTCGCCAGCCGGCCGAGGCCGTATTCACCGGCGTCGAAAGCGCTCTTCCAATAATGGTTTGCCGTCGGATCGGCGTAGGGGACCACCATTTCGGTGACACTGGCGCGGAAGATGACCGGCCGCAGCCTGCCTTTGTCGTTGATCGCCAGTTCGTGCAGCACAAGCCCCTCGCGTGGCGTGAAGCCCACACGGAAGCTCCAGTTCTGCCATTCGACCTTCCAGCCGTCGACGCTGAAGCTCGGGCCGTCCGGCTGGATGATGTTGAGCGGCTTGACGTCCTCGCGTGTCTCCGGGAAGGCTTCGCGGCCGTAGTTTCGCTTCTTCTTCGGAACCGGAGGCGCCTTCTCGTCATCGACGAGATCGACGACCTTGTTGCTGATCAGGTCGACCACCGCGACGACACCCTCGATCGGATGGGCGTAGCCGTTGTCGCGAATATCCTCGCGCCAGTAGCTAACAGCGCGGACGATGCGCTTGCCCTTCTCGAAATCACGACCGAAATAACCCGAGGAAAAGGGATCGATCTGGACGAGAGGAATGTCCTCTTCGGTGATACCACGACGCTTGACCGCTGCGCGCCAGGCCGGATCGTTCTTGACGATCTCCTCGCAGCGCATGAATTCCTCGATCATGACCGGCGGCTGGCCGTATGGCGCCTGGTCGAGCGGTAGGCGCTCGAAGCCGTGCATCCGCTTGCGGCTGAGATCGACGATCGCCTCGGCGACCTCGCCGGACAGGGTATCGAGCACCAGCACGAAAGCGAGGCGCGGGAGTGCCGCGCCGGATTTCCAACCGGTAATGTCCACCTTCGTGGGCTCCTCCAGCCGGACGATCGGGAAGCGGCATTGCGATCCGAGCTTGCGCTCTTCCCTGGCGATCAGCACCGCTTCCTCGATTTCGGCAAGGCTCAGGGGATCGAGCGGATGGGTGACGGAAACCTGAGTATCCATGAGACTATCCTTTCTGAATAGGCGCGGCGCTGACGGCTTTGGTGTTGGGATGATGGCAGCCTGGGGCTGCGTTCAATGGCCAGCCGTGGCGGCGTGGCAGATATCGGCAGGCATCATCGCGTCTTGGCCATGAAGGCAGACGATGCCGCAGAGAAGGTGGAGGTGAACGGACGCTGCAAAGAGCATCGCAACTACGGTGGTGGCGATGACCGCGGAAAATCCGCGATCATCGAAGGAAGGAAGAAGAGCCTGCATCATTCGAAGACCTTCCCGAGCGAAGCGTAGAGGGTAGGTCGGCTGGACTTCAGCCATACGGCGAACGCAGCCCCCAGCAGGCCGACAAGCGCGATGAGGTAAGGGAAGGATGCGACGATCAGGCTTTCCGAGCCGGAGAGCAGCGACAAGTTGGCACTCACCAGACCCAATGCCCCAAGAAGGCCAAGCAGACTGATCAGCGGTGCGATCAGGGTCTTCCAGAGGTTGAGGCCGCTCTTCGTCTTGCGGAAGAAGAGGATAATGGCTACGCAGACCAGCACCTGAACGGCGAGAATGCCGATCGTCGCC
>DASVPC010000233.1:0-30153 GCA_036383055.1 Rhizobium sp.
CGCGTCGCTCGGCATGGCGCCGGGCTATGTGGAGAAGGACTATCGCGAGCGGCTGGAATTCGAGCTCAGCGTTATCGAGGGCATGAAATTCCCCGGCTACTTCCTGATCGTTGCGGACTTCATCAAATGGGCGAAGCGGCATGATATTCCGGTTGGCCCCGGCCGTGGTTCGGGTGCGGGATCGCTGGTCGCCTATGCGCTGACCATCACCGACGTCGATCCCCTGCGATTCTCGCTGCTGTTCGAGCGCTTCCTCAATCCATCGCGCGTATCGATGCCGGACTTTGATATCGACTTCTGCCAGGATCGCCGCGAAGAGGTGATCCGCTATGTGCAGGCAAAGTATGGCCGCGAGCAGGTAGCGCAGATCATCACCTTCGGTTCGTTGCAGGCGCGCGCCGCCCTTCGCGACGTCGGCCGTGTGCTGGAAATGCCCTATGGCCAGGTCGACAAGATCTGCAAGCTCGTGCCGAACAACCCGGCCAATCCGACGCCGCTGCATCAGGCGATCAAGGAAGAGCCGCGCCTGCAGGAGGAGGCCGACAAGGAGCCGGTCGTCGCCCGCCTGCTCGACATCGCCCAGAAGATCGAGGGCCTCTATCGCCACGCCTCGACCCACGCCGCCGGCATCGTCATCGGCGACCGGCCGCTGTCGAAGCTGGTGCCGATGTATCGCGATCCGCGCTCCGACATGCCGGTCACCCAGTTCAACATGAAATGGGTGGAACAGGCCGGCCTGGTGAAGTTCGACTTTCTCGGCCTGAAGACGCTGACGGTCCTGAAGACCGCCGTCGATTTCGTCGCCAAGCGCGGCATCAGTATCGATCTCGCCAGCATCCCGCTCGACGACGAGAAGACCTACGACATGCTCTCACGCGGCGAGACGGTCGGCGTGTTCCAGGTGGAAAGTGCGGGCATGCGCAAGGCGCTGATCGGCATGCGCCCGGACTGCATCGAAGACATCATCGCGCTGGTGGCGCTTTATCGCCCAGGCCCGATGGAAAACATCCCGGTCTACAATGCCCGCAAGCATGGCGAGGAAGAGATCGAATCGATCCATCCGACCATCGACTATCTCCTGAAGGAAACCCAGGGCGTCATCGTCTATCAGGAGCAGGTGATGCAGGTCGCCCAGGTCCTCTCTGGCTATTCGCTCGGCGAGGCCGATCTTCTGCGCCGCGCCATGGGTAAGAAGATCAAGGCCGAGATGGACCAGCAGCGCGAGCGCTTCGTCGACGGCGCCGTCAAGAATGGCGTGTCGAAGGGCCAGTCGGACGTCATCTTCGATCTGCTGGCCAAGTTCGCCAATTACGGCTTCAACAAGTCGCACGCCGCCGCCTACGCCATCGTCTCCTACCAGACGGCCTATATGAAGGCGCATTATCCGGTGGAGTTCCTCGCGGCGTCTATGACGCTCGATATGGCGAACACCGAAAAGGTCAACGACTTCCGCCAGGACGCCAAGCGCCTCGGCATCGAAGTCATCGCGCCGTCGATCCAGACCTCGTTCCGCCGTTTCGAGACGGGCGAGAACCGCATCTATTATGCCCTGGCCGCCCTCAAGGGCGTCGGCGAATCCGCCGTCGACCATATTGTCGAAGTTCGCGGCGACCAGCCTTTCGCTGGCATCGAGGATTTCTGCTTGCGCATCGATCCGAAGCAGATCAACCGCCGTGTGCTGGAAAGCCTGATCTCCGCCGGTGCCTTCGATTGTTTCGAGATCGACCGCGCGCAACTGATCGGCGGGATCGACCGGATCATGGGCTACGCGCAGGTCGCGCAGGAAAACAAGCGCAGCGGCCAGCATGATATGTTCGGAAGCGCGGCCTCGGGGCCTGAGAAGATCTCGTTTTCGCCGTTCACGCCCTGGCTCGCCTCGGAGCGGCTGCTACGCGAATTCCAGGTTCTGGGCTTCTATCTGACGGCCCATCCGCTCGACAGCTACAAGAGCGTCCTCGATAAGATGCGCGTGCAGAACTTCGCCGATTTCTCGGCGGCGGTGAAGCAGGGGGCCAGCAACGGCCGCCTGGCGGGCACAGTCATCTCGAAGCAGGAGCGCAAGACGCGCACCGGCAATAAGATGGGCATCTTCGTCTTCTCCGATGCCTCGGGCCAGTTCGAAGCCGTGCTGTTCTCCGAAGTGCTCAATCAATATCGCGATGTGCTCGAAGTGGGCAAATCCTTCGTCGTAACGGCCCAGGCCGACGAGCGGCCGGAAGGTATCAGTCTGCGGCTTCAGACGGCGCAGTCCCTGGAGGAGAAGTCGCTGCAGATGCAGAAGGCGCTGCGCGTATATGTCCGCGATTCCGGCCCGCTGAAGGCGGTGGCCGCGCACCTTAACGCCCGGGGCGATGGCCTGGTCTCCTTCATCGTCATCAAGGAGGAGGGCAAGCGCGAGGTCGAGGTGGTGCTGCAAGAGAAATATCGTATTACGCCGGAGATCGCGGCCGCGCTGCGCACGGCGCCCGGCGTGATCGATGTGGAGCTGGTCTAGCCCTTCTTGCCCAACGCACCGCTGTTGGTGATGGTGATGAAATCGGTGCCGTTGCCGGTTTCCGGGCCGACGCCGGTGTCGGAAATCGTCAGGGACGATCCTGCCGTCAGCAGATCCCCGATCCTGCGGCGGATATCGTCGGGTATGGTAATGCGGTTCAGCGCGCGGTCGGCGGCGTCGAGCGATTGCGCCTGCTCTTCGCTGGTAATGCCAAGCCGTTTCTTCGTATCCCTGGAGAGATCGTCTTCCAGCGTCACGCCGAACCAGTCCGTCTTGCCGTTTATCCTGTCGACCGTATTTGCGGTGAAGAAGTGCGTGCCGAGCGCTTCCTGCGGCTCGGCGATGATTGCGGGCGCTTCGAACAGTGGTTTGAAATTCTGGCGAACCATGATGGCGCCGTTCGGCGGCTCGCCCTTGCCGGCGGCGGCATAGACGGCCTTCATCAGTGCCGGGCTGACAAGGCCGCCCGATGTCGAGATGTCGTGCGCCTTCTTGAAGTCGCCGATCGCTTGCACGGTCGCCGGCCCGAGCAGTCCGTCCGGCGTACCGGTCGCAAAGCCCATGTCGTTCAACAGACCCTGCAGATCGCGAACGTTTTCGCGCAGTCCCCGGCGGGTCATCAAGATGCTGAGCGGTGCCTGGTCGACGGGCCGCGCTGTCCGCATGGCTGGCGGCACCGGCAAGGCCGCGACATCGTTGGTGGCGACCTGCACCGGCTGTGCCTGCGGCATGAAGATGGCTGTCGTCGGACGCAGTTCGAGATCGGAGAACAGCACGGAGGCGGGTGCCGCCTCGGGCTGGAACAGCATGGCATGCTGGAAAGGCTGCGGCACCAGCGGATGGTCGGCGATGACGACATGCACGCCGCGCTCGGTCATCTGGTAGAGCATTTTGGCAAAGGCTTTCGGCATACGCACGCAGCCATGCGAGGCAGGGTAGTTCGGCACTGAACTCGATTCGTGCAGCGCGATGCCGGACCAGGTCAGTCGCTGCATGAAGGGCATCGGCGAGTTCGAATAGAGATTGGATTCGTGATAGACCTCTTTCTCCAGAATGGAGAAGATGCCGCTCGGTGTCGTGTGGCCGCGCTTGCCGGTCGAAACCTTCGACGTCGCCACCACCTTGTCGCCGTCATAGACGGCCAGCGACTGCCGGTCCTTCGACACGACGATCTGCAAGGTGCGGACATCGTCCGCCGCAAGGGCAGGGTGAAAGAGGGCTGTAGCCGACAACAGGCCAAGTCCGAAAAGAAAACGCGGCTTCATACACATACCAAAACGCAATACTCGTATTGATGCAGACTAGACTTCGAAGTTTAAGGAAGACTTGAAGACAAGCCGTCAGTTCGAAATGCTTTTCCGGCGATTAACCAGAAAAAGACCCGCTCAATGAGCACAATTGCAGCATGAAGTATTTTATGTAATTCTTAAGTTACGGAATGTGGAGCCGGGTAGGGGTTCGACATGCAAGTGGACGTGATCGAAGCGCTGGAAGATCTGCAAGCGTTGAAAGGCAACTGGGATCGGATCTACGAGATCGACCCGGAAGCGCACTGCTTTTTGTCCTCGACATGGTTATCGAGCTGGTTTGCCTCGCGCACTTTGCCCTGGTTCGTGCTGGCGGCGAGGGAGGAGGCCGATGGCGCCTATGTGGCTTTCCTCCCGATCCAGATCGGCACCGGCCTTGATCGCGGCAAGGGCTTTTACAATATCGTCGCCATGGGCGGCTCCTACTTTGCGCCCTATACCGGCATTCTGAGCGACCCTGCCCACGCGGATGCATCGGCTAAGGCCTTTGCTGAGCACATTCGTACCTTTCACTGGCGCAGCCTGCATCTGGACGGCATCGATCGATCATCCGCGCGGATCGGGCGTTTCCTTGACCATTTCCCGCCCGAGGATTTTACCGGCGACGGGGTCAGGCACCCCGCACGGATCCAGAATGCGACGGACCGGGTCGATCCGGAGATCCATCTCCATGTGACGCTGCCGGCGGATTTCGAATCCTTCCTCAGCGAAAAACTGCGTCCGCGCGTGCGGCGTAATGTCCGCCTTGGCCTGCGCAAACTGGATGGCTCGACGACGCTGCGGGTGACGCATGGCGAGGGCGGAGCCGGTGGGGCAGACTTGGCGACGCTGCTTGGCCTCTGGGAGAAGCAATGGGGACAGCGTGGTCCAGGTCATGCGCGCTACGTCCTCGACAATGCGCGGTCGGTGCTGCCGGATAGCCTCCGCGACGGCGATCTTTTTTTGCCGATCCTATGGCAAGGGGAGACGCCGATCGCGGCTGCCGCGATCCTTCTTGACCGCCCCAGGAAGAGCCTGATGTGTTTCCTGAGCGCACGCGATGTGACGATACGGGACCTGTCTCCGGGCTTGATGCTGCATGCCCTTACAATCCGCTGGGCGATCGAGAACGGCTTTCGCATCTACGATCTCGGTGCGGGCAATTATGCACATAAATATGCTTTCGGCTCCGTCAGCCGCCGTATCGAGCACTATCGGATCGACACAAGGACGGGGTGGAATCTGGGCGAACGGCTGGATCCGCACTGCCTGTCGCTCGTGCTTGCCCGCGTCAAAGATCTGCATGCCGGCGGCGATCAGAACGATGCCGAGATCGGCTGCCGGCAGATTCTTGCCGTCGAACCCACCCATAGCGGGGCATTGGCACTTTACCGCGACATCGCGGCGTCGCGGACATTGTGGCAACAAATCTGGTCCGACGATGCTGCGGCCGGCGATCAGGGATCTGCCGATCGCGTTCAGGCGGAAAGGCAATGCCGTGCCGCGATCGCTGAAAATCCTGGAGATTTCGATGCCGTGCACCGGCTGAGCATACTCCTGCTGCTGCGTAGCGAGGCCGGGGAGGCGGAGGCCGAGATCGCGCGGGCGCTGGAGCTTCGCCCCACATCCGCCGCCGCGCATTGCACCTACGGCAATATCCTTGCCGCGACCCGGAATTTCGAAGCTGCCGTCATCCGCTATGATCGCGCGATCGCCCTGGAGCCGGGGCATGCGATTGCCCACAACAATAGGGGCAATGCCTTGCGCCACCTCGGGCGCCCCGACGAGGCGTTGTCGAGTTATGACGACGCGATTGCGGTCAGGCCGGGCTACGAACAGGCGCTTGCCAATCGCGCCGCACTTTTCGATGAGGAGCCGGACATGCTGCCGCCCCTCTCTCACGTCCCGCGTTTGCCGCCGAATGTGTAGCCGGTTTCCACCGTCTTGTTGCCGAATTTTTCCCTGAGCTTGTCCATTGCCGCCTCGGCTGCCGCGCGGCGGCCCGCCTGTTCGTCGATCAGGTCCGGCGGATCAGCGCGGGCGGCATCGCAGAGATCGGTGACGCCGATGCCGATCAGACGGAATTTCGTGCCGTCGGTCTCATGCTCGAGCAGCCGCAGGCCGGTGCGAAAAATACGGTCGGCAAGCTGTGTCGGGTCTTCCAGGCGGCGATTGCGGGTCCGGCTCTTGAAATCGGCCGTTTTCAGCTTCAGCACGACGGTGTGCCCGGCAATGTCGCTGCGTTTCAGACGTCGCGATACTTTTTCCGAGAGATCGCGCAGGATCGGCACGAGATCGTCATGGCGTGAGATATCCTCAAAGAAGGTCGTCTCCGCCGACACGCTCTTTGCAGCATCGTTCGGATGCACCGTGCGGTCGTCGACGCCGCGCGACAGGCGGAAAAGTCGCTGGCCGATGACTCCGTAGCGGCGCATCAGGTCGCCTTCCTCCATGGTTTGCAACTGGCCTATGGTACGGATGCCGTCGCGCTCCAGCGTCGCGGCAAAGGCCTTGCCGACGCCCCAGATGGTTGTCACCGAACGCGGCTCCAGAAACGACAATGCCTCCTCGCGGCCGATCACGGAAAAACCGCGCGGCTTCTGCAGGTCGGAGGCGACCTTGGCGAGAAACTTGCAATAGGAAAGGCCGACAGAGATGGTGATGCCGATCTCGCTTTCGATACGCTTGGCGAATTTCGCAAGGATTCGCGCCGGCGGGTCGTGATGCAGGCGCTGTGTGCCCTCGAGCTCGAGAAAGGCCTCGTCGATCGAAAGCGGCTGCACCAGCGGTGTCAGCTCCTGCATCAGCGTCCGCACTTCGCGGCCGACGCGAACATATTTTTCCATGTTGGGGCGGATGACCACCGCCTGCGGACAGGCCTCCAGCGCCTTGAACATCGGCATGGCGGAGCGCACACCATGGATGCGGGCGATATAGCAGGCGGTGGACACCACACCGCGCTTGCCACCGCCGATGATGACCGGCTTATCCGCCAACTCGGGATTGTCGCGTTTCTCGATCGATGCATAGAAGGCGTCGCAATCGATATGCGCCAGCGTCAGGTCGTAGAGTTCGCGGTGATAGACAAGGCGCGGGGTGCCGCAGGCACGGCAGCGCGTTCGCTCGCTCAATTGCTCGCTCAAGCAATCGCGGCAAAAACCGGAAATTTTGTCGGGCGCGCTGGTCATGAAACGAGAACAAAAATTGAACATCACTACCTTATGTTCTAAGCTCACGAGTCTCAAGGCGGAAAAATGCCAAAGGAGGGGATGTTGGAGGAATTGAAAGTGCTGCCGCTGACAGCGGATCGCTGGAGCGATTTTGAAACCCTCTTCGGGCCGAGCGGTGCCTGCTATGGTTGCTGGTGCACCCATTTCCGCATTCCGACATCAGTCCGCAAGACGATGGATGGCAATGCCAAGAAGGCCTTCATGCAGGCTCGGGTTGCTGCCGGTCCGTCACCCGGCATTCTCGGCTATATCGGTGAACGTCCGGTCGCCTGGGCGCAGGTCGGTCCGCGCTCGGAACTGCCGCAGTGGAATTCCCCGAAAACCGTGTCACGGCCGCTCGATCCGGCCGATGCCGAAGACGGTTCCGTCTGGGCCGTGAGCTGCTTCTTCATGAATTCGCGCGATCGCGGCAAGGGATACAGCCACCGCATGCTGTCGGAGGCGGTAAATTTCGCCAAGGCATCCGGCGCGCGTATTCTTGAAGGCTGTCCGATTGAGCGGACGAAGCAGTCGAAATCCGTCGGCCTCTATGTCGGATCGCTGCGTATATTCGAGGCCGGCGGATTTTCCGAAGTGGCGAAACGAAAGGATGGGCGATCCTTGATGCGCCTTGTTCTCTGATGGCGCTGCGGCTGGCCTCAGCGGGCGATATGCGCGTGGATCAATGGCGCGGCCTCAGCCCAGTCGTTCGTCTGGGGGATATCGGCGGCGACGGTCGGGGCCATGCGATGGACGACCGAATCCGGCCTCAGATTGATCAGCAGGCAGCTTTCGACATGGTCGCGAACCGAATGCAGATTGTGCGCCATGTCGTCGACGAAGGCGACGGGAAGAGGGCGGCCGCCATGCAGAGTCTGCAGGATCGGCCCCTTCGGCTGCAGCGAGGCGATCAGCGGATAGACAAGGCCGAGCCTGTCGAGAAGGCGGCGGCGCTGGGCCGAGAATTGCGGCGGCATGGCGGTGAGGAAGACGACGTCGGCATCCTTGGAAAAGTCGCCGAGGGCATCGACGACCCGGTCCAGAGGCGTCTGCCATTGTTCCTGCGCCTCGAAGAAGGCCTCGATCAGGCGATGGACGTCCTCTTCCTCCAAAGCCGCGCCGTTGGCCTTCGAAATGATATTGCCGGTCAGCCGGAAGGAGCGCGGCAGGAATTCATGGCCCTCGGCATCGAGAAAGACCAGGAAAGGCGCGAAAAAATGCAGCACGACATCATCGACGTCGCAGACGACCAACGGCCGGTCTCCCAGGCGGACATGCGACATGTCCAGTTCGAGCGGGGCGTCCATCGTCAATATTCCCCCGAGGAGAGGCCAGGCGGCGAGAAATGCGCAGCGGCCGCCATAACGGTCTCTGGCGCGATCCCGCTTGCCTCGCAGAAGGCGAGCAGGGTCGGCTCGTGGTTCATGAGGAAATCCAGCATGCCCGCAAGAAAGGCCGGTTCGTTGATGGCGTTGCGCACCTGTGCCGGTTCGACGCCGGTCAGTGCCAGGAAACGGCCGAACATATCCGGCTCATTGGCGAGCCAGCCAAGTACCGCGATCGCAGTCTCCTGCGGGTCGGCGGCGGCCTTCTTCGAGTTCTTGAAGTTACTTTGCATTTTGAGAGGTAAGTTACCTATTTTTCAACCAAATGCCGCTAAAGTCCGATTCAAATATTTTTGGAATCGATTTGTCGCGACCTTATATTTTCAGCAAGTGGATGCAATACCGAATGCAGGGACAGCTCTCCATGCCTAAGCAAGTGATGATTGTAGAAGACAACGAGCTGAATATGAAGCTCTTTCGCGATCTCATCGAGGCGTCCGGCTACACGACGATCCAGACACGGAACGGCATGGAAGCCCTTGACCTTGCTCGGAAACATCGCCCGGACCTGATCCTCATGGATATCCAGCTTCCCGAAGTTTCGGGACTGGAAGTGACGAAATGGCTGAAGGAGGATGACGATCTGCACGTCATCCCGGTGATCGCGGTCACCGCCTTTGCGATGAAGGGCGACGAAGAGCGCATTCGTCAGGGCGGCTGCGAGGCCTATGTCTCGAAGCCGATCTCCGTTCCGAAATTCATTGAAACCATCAAGACTTACCTGGGCGACGCCTGAGCGCGAGGAACGACCGATGACCGCGCGCATCCTGGTAGTTGACGATATCCCGGCCAATGTGAAGCTTCTCGAAGCGCGGCTGCTCGCCGAGTATTTCGAAGTGCTGACCGCCGAGGATGGCTTGAAGGCGTTGGCCATCTGCGACAGCACGCAGGTCGATCTGGTCCTGCTCGACATCATGATGCCCGGCATGGACGGCTTCGACGTCTGCGAGCGGCTGAAATCCGATCCGCGCACCTCGCATATCCCTGTCGTCATGGTCACGGCGCTGGATCAGCCTGCCGATCGCGTGCGCGGTCTGAAGGCCGGCGCCGACGATTTCCTGACCAAGCCGGTGAAC
This sequence comes from Rhizobium sp., assembly GCA_036383055.1. Taxonomy (GTDB): domain Bacteria; phylum Pseudomonadota; class Alphaproteobacteria; order Rhizobiales; family Rhizobiaceae; genus Rhizobium. The sequence continues at coordinate 9,451 of DASVPC010000233.1, forward strand.
GACCTGCAGCTCATTTCGCGCGTCAAGAGCCTGTTGCGGCTGAAGACGCTGAGCGACGAGCTGCGCATGCGTAACGAAACGGCTCGTAATCTCGGCATCGAGGATCTGCTGCGCCTGGGCGATGGCCGCATTGACGAAACCGGCCATGTGCTGCTGGTCGATGGCCGTGCCAATTCGCAGGAGCGCATCATCCGCGCTCTGAAGCCGATCGCCGAGGTAACTGCGACCTCTGATCCGCAGGCGGCTCTGTTCGAAGCTGCGGAAAAGCCGTTCGAACTCGTTATCGTCAATTCCAATTTCGATGACTACGACCCGCTGCGGCTTTGCTCGCAGCTCCGCTCGCTGGAGCGCACGCGCTTCCTGCCGGTGCTGCTGGTGACGGAGCAGGGGGCCGATGAGATGATCGTCCGGGCGCTCGACCTTGGCGTCAATGACTACATCGTCCGGCCGCTGGATCCGAACGAGCTGGTGGCCCGCAGCCTGACGCAGATCCGCCGCAAACGCTACAACGATCGTCTGCGCGCCAGTGTGCAGCATACGATCGAGCTTGCCGTGACCGACGCGCTCACCGGCCTCAACAACAGGCGCTATCTCGACAATCACCTGAAGATTCTCTTCAACCGCTCGCTGGCGCGTGGCCGGCCGCTCTCGATCCTGATCACCGACATCGACCGCTTCAAGCTGGTGAACGATACCTATGGTCATGATGCCGGCGACGAGGTGCTGAAGGAATTTGCCGCTCGTATCCGCTCCACCGTTCGTGGCGCGGATCTCGCTTGCCGCTATGGCGGCGAAGAATTCGTCGTGGTGATGCCGGATACGCCTCCAGAGGTTGCTGCCGCCGTTGCCGAACGTCTGCGCGCCGCGGTGGAAACCGTACCCGTCACGCTGCGGGAATCGGGAGCCGCACTGAATATCACCGCCTCTTTCGGCATTTCGTCCCGCCTGGACTCCATAGAGGCGCCCGAGCAGCTGATGAAGCAGGCCGATCTCGCTCTTTATGAAGCTAAGAAGGCAGGCCGCAATCGCGTTGTTGCCGCGGCGGCCTGATCCGAACTGATCCAGTGCTCAATTTCTTGGCCCCTTCAATATCCACGGGCTTTTCGGAGTTTTGAACAGCGGTTCTGAATTTATAACCGTGATTCCACAGCTATATGCGAATCGATCAGAATTACAGAATAAACGTTATAATTGTCGTATAATTCGACGGAAATACCCGCGTAGCGGCAATGATCAGGTGTACAATAGTGTATTGCGCGCGATATTCTTGATGGCTCTGAGTTTGAGTTGATAAAGAACCATGAGGGTTTCACTCATAATATGGTTGTCATTATAGTATGAAATCGTCTTTAAATATCTCTCGCTTGAATTTGCTATGCATACGCTAATTATCTCTTCGTTTTTGCGATGTACTCGCTCGAGGATTGTTATCTTTTCAAGGGGTAGAACTGGGTGAAAGCGGGAATTTTAACCATTCGGCCAGACGAGAATTTTTTATCATTAAGAATTTGTTGATTTTCTTTCGATTTCGGGCAAATTTAGTCCCGTACAGAGATAGCCCGCAAGGGTTTGAGAATACCCCATGATGCTCAGGTCCGCCGCATCTCCTGGGTCGTGGGGTCGGTCGGCTGGCAGGCAAATTCAAGCGGTTCCTCGTGCCGTTTTGCAGGCTAGCCGGCCCCCGATTTAAAACGCCGCTCTTCCTTGGGAAGGCGGCGTTTTTCTTTGGCCATAAATATCAGTGGGATGCGTTTTAGATTTTTCTGATCGTCGGGCGTCGCGTGAAGTTTTACACAGGCAAGAAGGGCTGAAAAAGAAAAAGGCGCTAACCTTGCGGTTGCGCCTTTTGCTGTAACCAGAAGTTTAGGAAACTTACTTGATCTTCGTTTCCTTGAACTCGACGTGCTTCTTAGCAACCGGGTCGTACTTCGTCTTCGTCATCTTGTCCGTCATCGTACGGCTGTTCTTCGTCGTGACGTAGAAGAAACCGGTGTCGGCCGTCGACAGCAGCTTGATCTTGATAGTGGTAGCCTTGGCCATGGTCGTCCTGCCTTTAAGAAAAATGAAAGCCGTGGACGGCCAGTGCGGAGGTCCACGGCAAATTCTGGCGCGAAAATACAAATCGCGCCCGAAAAGTCAACCTCTGTTGCCCATGAAAAGCAGCCGTATCCCCGAAAGCAGGACATAAAGGCCGAAGAAAAAGGCGATCGCCCAGGCAAAACCGCTGGGGCTGGCAATATCCATGGCAGTGCCGACGGTCGGCGGGCCGAGGACCATGCCGATCGCGTAACAGAAAACGAAGGCGGCGTTGGCGGCAACCAGATCGGAACCCCGCAGGCGCGTTCCGAGATGACTGAGGCCCACCGTATACATGCCGGAGACGCAACCGCCCCAGAACAGCAGGATGACAGCCAGAAGGATCCAGTTCGACGCCAGCGAGGGCAGCAGCAGCGCGCCGACGAGCCCGATGGCCGCCATGATCGACAGCAGCGGCCGCTTGTCACGCATGCGGTCGGCAAGCAGGCCCAGGGGGATCTGGAAGATGAAGTTGCCGACGCCCATCACCGTCAGCAGCAGGGCCGCCTGTGATTCGTTGAAACCGAGGCGCGTCGCATAGCTGGTGAACAACGATCCGCCGCCGACCGTCACCGCGCCGAACACGAAGACGGCGGCCGTGGCTGTCGGCACCAGGAAGATGTAGCGGACGAAATGCAGCTCGGGCTTCTCATCGACGATGGGGCTCTCGTTGCGGGCGATGAAGATCGGTATGGCGGCGGCGAGAATGATGCAGGCGCCGATGGCGAACGGCATCAGCCCCTCGCTGCCGACCAGCGAGAACAGCAGCGGCCCGGCGGCAAAGCCGAGCGAGAAGACAGTGGAATAGAGACCGAGCACGAAACCGCGCTTGGAGGGCGGGGAGGCCGCGTTGATCCAGAATTCGGACAGGATGAACAGGGTCGTGGTCGAGCCGTGAAAGATCAGGCGCAGCGGAAACCAGAGCCACAGATTATCAGCGTAGTAGAAGCCGAGGGAACTCAGTGCCGACAGCACGACGGCCCATATCATCGTCTGCGTGACGCCAAAGCGATGGGCGAGCTTCGTGGTGATCAGAGCCGCGATCACCGCGGCGACCCCCATCATCGCCGTGTTCAGCCCGATCAGGCTTGAGGGAATGCCGCGTTTTTCCAGGATGATGCTGAGAAGCGGAAGGCCGAGGCCGATGGCGATGCCGACAGCGGAAACGGACGAAATAGCGGCGACGAGCGAAGGCCAGTGAATTTCTTCGACATGGCCGGCCTTGCCGTTCGTCGGTTCAGTCATGAATTGATCCTTAGAGCATTTGGCGAACGAATCATTCGCGACGCGGGGGGATAGAAAGGCACGGCACGGCCAAATCCAGGTGACGGTTCGGCTTTCATGGGATCGGTCGCACCCTCCAGAATGATCCTTTCGACGCCCGGCATGTTCAGACAAGAAATGCCGCCGATGTCAAGCCGTTGGAGATCAAGCAATTCGCGCGAATCGCCAATATGCGATGATTCGATATCGGTCGCAGCCGAAGGGTGCTGCGACACATGCTGCCCCTGACCGGCCGACAAGGCTGGCAATATCCGTTCGAGCACGATGTTCAAGAGCGGCCGTTCCCCTGATCCCACTCATCCGGACTGTCGTCATGGCCGCCGAAGCCATGCATCCTGAGCGCCCATTGCAGGCCGATGACGCCACCCTTGATTGGCTGGATGATGGCCAGCGCGGTGATCACCGTGATCGGCGCCCAGATGGCGAGATGGACCCAGACAGGTAGGTGAAAAGCCATGTCCGTCATCATGAAGCCGCCGACCACGACATGGCCGAGCACAAGGATCACCAGATAGGGCGGCAGGTCGTCGGCGCGCTGGTGGAATATCTCCTCGCCGCAGGCGGCGCAGTGGTCGACCGGTTTCAGGAAGGCACGGAAGAGCTTGCCCGTGCCGCAGCGCGGACAGCGATTCAGCAAACCGCGAATGATGGAGCGTCCCAGCGGTCGTTCAGCCTCGTCGGGACCGCCGTAGCGGATCGTGGAATCGGACGGGCTGTTCGTCATGAACGTTTCCTTGCTGCCGGCAGCCGCCGTCTATCGGCGGCCGCGCGGTGGTCTCGTTCCCGGTGCCTTGCGCGCCGGGCTCTTGTTGCGGCGGGTCGCCTTGTGGAAGGAGCGCACCGCTGTCGGCATGGCGCGGCCGTCGCTCAGCATTTCGAAACGCAGGGCACCGGCAAGCGGGATCGCTTCCGCCAGCCGCACCGTCACGCTGTCGCCGAGACGAAAGCCGAGCCCCGTCTTTTCACCCGTCAGCGCCTGATGCGCCTCGTCATAGATGAAATAGTCGGAGCCGAGCGTGGATATAGGAATGAAACCATCGGCGCCATAGTCGGGCAGGGTGACAAAAAGTCCCGACTTGGTCACACCGCCGACGCGTGCCTCGAATTCCTCGCCGACGCGGCCGGCAAGATGATGGGCGATCAGCCGGTCGACCGTCTCGCGCTCGGCCGCCATGGCACGGCGCTCGAAGGTGGAGATCTCGGCAGCGATATCGTCGAGCGCGGCCTCTTCGTCCGGCGTGATGCCGCCTTCGCCCAGGCCCAGCGAGCCGACGAGGGCGCGATGCACGATCAGATCCGCATAGCGGCGGATCGGCGAGGTGAAATGCGCGTATTTCATCAGGTTGAGGCCGAAATGCCCGATATTGTCGGGGCTGTAGATCGCCTGGCTCTGCGAGCGCAACACCATCTCGTTGACCATGGTCTGGTGCGGTGTACCCTCGGCCTTCGCCAGGATGCCGTTGAAGCTGTTGGCGCGGACATTGCCGCCCTTGGCAAGCGAGATGTCGAGCGTTGCGAGGAATTCGCGCAGCACTTCCTGCTTGGCAAGCGTTGGGCCGTCATGGATACGATAGATCAGCGCCTGCTTCTTTTTCTCCAGCGTTTCGGCGGCGGCCACGTTTGCCTGGATCATCATTTCTTCGATGAGCTTGTGGGCATCGAGACGCGGTGGCACGATGACGCGGTCGACCGTGCCGTCCGGCTTCAGCTGGATCTTGCGTTCCGGCATGTCGAGTTCGAGCGGCTGGCGCCGGTCACGGCCGCGCTGCATGATCTTGTAGGCATGCCAGAGCGGCTTCAGGATGGGCTCCAACATCGGTCCGGTCTTGTCGTCCGGCTGGCCGTCGATCGCCGCCTGCGCCTGCTGATAGGACAACTTGGCGGCACTTCTCATCATGATGCGATGGAAGGTGTGGCCGGCCTTGCGGCCCTCCTTGGAAAAGATCATCCGCACGGCAAGGGCAGGGCGGTCGACGCCTTCCTTGAGCGAGCAGAGGTCATTGGAAATGCGCTCCGGTAGCATCGGCACGACGCGATCCGGGAAATAGACCGAATTGCCGCGCTTCAGGGCCTCGCGGTCAAGCGGGGAATTGGGGCGCACATACCAGGACACGTCGGCGATGGCGACGGTGACGATCACGCCGTCGGGATTGTCGGGCGAGGGGTCCATTTCGGCATAGACGGCGTCGTCATGGTCCTTGGCATCGGCCGGATCGATGGTGATCAGCGGCAGGCCGCGCCAGTCCTCGCGATGCGACATGGTGGCGGGCTTGGCCGCATCCGCCTCGGCGATAACGGCCGGCGGGAAGACGTGCGGAATGCCGTGCGCGTAGATGGCGATCATCGAGATCGCCTTTTCCGAGGCAACCGCGCCGACGATCGACAGAACCTTGGCGCGGGGCAGGCCGAAACGGCCAAGGCGAGCCACTTCGACCTCGACCAGATCGCCGTCCTTGGCGTCGCCGGTATACTCCGGATCAATCACCATTTCCTCGCCGCGCCGCTGGATCGGCATCAGCCGCCCACCGCCGCCCGGTGTCTCGCGGAAGACGCCCATGGACGCGCCCTGGCGCTTGTCGATGACCTTAATGATGCGTGCGGTATAGGCCGGTCCGCCGCGATCGACGGCCGAAAAGATCTTGGCGAGGATGCGGTCGCCCATGCCGGCGACGGGCGCCTTGCCCTTGCCGTTGCGGCCGGCGGGCGAGGACGACTGCTTGATCATCACGGCGGGGGCCACGCCGTTTTCTTCCGGCCATTCGGTCGGTCGGCCGATCAGGCTGCCGTCCTTGTCGCGCGTGGTGATGTCGAGAACGGCGATCGGCGGCAGCGCGCCGGGGCGGATGAGCGACTTGCGGCTCTTCTGCACCATGCCGTCCTGTTCAAGCTCGCGCAGGAGGCTCTTCAGTTCGATGCGGGCCTCGCCCTTCAGCCCGAAGGCCTTTGCGAGTTCGCGCTTGGACGCCTGCTGCGGATGATCGGCGATGAAGCGCAGGAGAACCTCGCGCGGCGGCAGGACGCCGTGGATGATCGCCATCATCGGCTCCGTATCGCCGCCCTTTTTCGTCACGCGGTCAACCTTGCCGGGGCGTCGCTCCGGCGATGAATTCCTGCCGCGCGGTTCTCTGCTCACTCTGCACTCTTCTTCGTTGTCTTCGCCTTGGGGGCGGCTTTGGCCTTTGGCTTGGCGGTGGTCTTTGTCGTCTTGCTGGCGGCCGCTGCCGTCTTGGTTTTGGCCTTGGCAGGCGCCTTGGCCGGCTTCCCGCCGCCGGACTTTCCGGCCTTGGCAACGATCAGCGCCAGGGCCTCTTCGACAGTGATGGCCTGCGGATCGGAGCCCTTCGGCAGCGTGGCGTTGACCTTGCCCCAGTTGACATAGGGTCCGTATTTGCCGTCGCGAACCGTAATCGAGCCGCCGCCGTCGGGATGGGCGCCGAGGTCCTTCAGCGCCGCCGGAGTGCCGCGTCCGCCGCCTGCCTTGCTCTGCTTTTCGGCAAGAACGGTGACGGCGCGGTTGAGGCCGACGGTGAAGACATCCTCGACCGTCTCGAGATTGGCGTAGCTGCCGTCATGCAGCAGGAACGGCCCGTATCGGCCGATGCCGGACGAGATCATCTTGCCGCTTTCGGGATGCTTGCCGATATCGCGCGGAAGCGAGATCAGCGCCATGGCCTTTTCATAGTCGATTTCTTCCGGCTTCCAGCCCTTCGGCAGCGAGGCGCGCTTGGCTTCCTTGCCGTCGCCGCGCTGGATATAGGGTCCGAAACGGCCGGACCGCAGCGTCAGTTCCTCGTTGGTCACCGGATCGGTGCCGAGCGCCTTTGGTTCGTTCAGGCCCGAGGCTTCGGCTTCCGTGCCGCCTTCCGAGGAAAGCTGGCGCGTATAGTTGCATTCCGGATAGTTCGAGCAGCCGACGAAGGCACCGTATTTGCCAAGCTTCAGCGACAGGTTGCCCGTGCCGCAGACCTGGCAGATGCGTGGATCGCTGCCGTCTTCGCGCTTCGGGAAGACCAGCGGCGCTAGTGCCTCGTTCAGCGCATCAAGCACGTTGGTGACGCGCAACTCCTTGGTGTCCTCGATCTGGGCGAAGAAGTCGCGCCAGAAATCGCGCAGCACGTCTTTCCAGTTCAATTCGCCGGCGGAAATGCGGTCGAGTTTCTCTTCGAGATCGGCGGTGAAGTCGTATTCGACGTATTTGGTGAAGAAGCTTTCGAGGAAGGCAGTCACCAGCCGGCCCTTGGCTTGCGGCAATAGTTTACGCTTGTCGATCGTCACATAATCGCGGTCGCGCAGCGTCGCCAGCGTCGCCGCATAGGTCGACGGGCGGCCGATGCCGAGCTCTTCCATCTTCTTGATCAGCGATGCTTCCGAATAGCGCGGCGGTGGTTCGGTGAAATGCTGCGTCGAGTTGATCTTCTGCTTGGCGAGGTTTTCGCGCGCATTGATCTCCGGCAGACGGCCATCTTCGTCGTCGGCATCGTCGCTCTGCTCGCCGTCTTCCTTCTGGTCGGTATAGGCAGCAATGAAGCCGTCAAAGCGGATCACCGAGCCGACGGCGCGCAGACCGGCCTTCTCGCCAGCTTTATCAGCCAGGATCTCGACGGTGGTGCGCTCGATCTCGGCCGAGGCCATCTGGCTGGCGATACCGCGCTTCCAGACGAGGTCATAGAGCCGCAGCTGGTCGGCATCGAGGTATTTGCGGACACGATCCGGTGTGCGGTCGAAATCGGTCGGGCGGATTGCTTCGTGCGCTTCCTGTGCGTTCTTCGCCTTGGTCGAGTAGAAGCGCGCCTTTTCCGGCAGGTAGCGGTTGCCGAACTGATCGGCGATCGCAACACGGGCCGCATCGATCGCTTCCGGTGCCATCTGCACGCCGTCCGTACGCATATAGGTAATGAGACCGACGGTTTCGCCGCCGATGTCGACACCTTCATAGAGCTTCTGCGCGACCTGCATGGTACGCGAGGCCGAGAAGCCGAGCTTCGAGGAAGCGGCCTGCTGCAGGGTGGAGGTGGTGAAGGGCGGGCTCGGATTGCGCTTGACCGGCTTTGCTTCGACGGTGTCGACGACATAAGAGGCGCCTTCCAGGAGCGCCTTCAGTTTGCCGGCCTCTTCGCCATTGCCGATAGCGCGCGGCTGCAGGCGCTTGCCGTCGGCGGACACCAGGCGGGCCTCGAATTCGTCCCCGCGCGGCGTCTTCAGGATCGCCGAAAGGTTCCAGTATTCCTCGGAAATAAAGCGCTCGATCTCGGATTCGCGGTCGCAGACGAGACGAAGCGCCACCGACTGGACGCGCCCGGCCGAGCGGGCGCCCGGCAGCTTGCGCCAGAGCACCGGCGACAAGTTGAAGCCGACGAGATAGTCGAGCGCGCGGCGGGCGAGATAAGCGTCGACCAGCGGCACGTCGATGTCGCGCGGGTCGGCCATGGCGTCGAGCACGGCCTTCTTGGTGATGGCGTTGAAGACGACGCGCTTGACGGGCTTGCCATTGATGACGCGCTTCTTGTTGAGAAGATCGAGCACATGCCAGGAGATCGCTTCACCCTCGCGATCCGGGTCGGTTGCGAGAAACAGGCCGTCGGAGGATTTCACCGCATCGGCGATGTCCTTCATGCGCTTCTGCGAGGCGGCGTCGACTTCCCACAGCATCTCGAAGTCCTGATCGGGCAGGACCGAGCCGTCCTTGGCGGGCAGGTCTCGCACATGGCCAAAGGAGGCAAGAACCGTATATCCGGGTCCCAGATATTTGTTGATTGTCTTGGCCTTGGCAGGCGATTCCACCACTACAACGTTCATCATAATTCTCTGAATAAGAGGTCGCGCCGGAAAAGGGCGCGGGAGAGACCGGGTATTTTCGCTCCCCGGCCTTTCGACATGGACAGGGAATTCGTCGCGGTCAAGAGGCGATGTCGATTTTTGCCATCGGCTCGATGCTGCGATCTCTGCCGAATGGCATCCGGGCTACATCCCGAAAGAATGCCTGTGGGCGCTTCCAGAAGGGGTGCTGCCATCATATCGGGATGATCGATCACGCTTTCAATCCAGCATTGAGATCGACACCAGTCCGCCGGGATGCCGGTGCAGCCGGCCGGCCATATCCAGTTCGAGAAGCACGGAATGGACCGATGACACCGACAGGCCGGTATGCCGGATAATATCGTCGATCTCCGCCGGCGTTGGCCCGAGCGCGTCGACGATCTGGTCGCGGTCGGTATCGTCGGGCGGCGGTGACAGCGGCTTGTCGCTCTTTTCGACCGGCGTCTCGGCAAGCTGCGGGCGAAAGATGTCTGGTTCGGCCAGCGGCCGCAGCGCCTCGATAACATCCTCCGGGCGGGTGACGATGATCGCGCCGTCCTTCAGCAAGCCGTTGGTGCCCTCGCAGCGCGGATCGAGCGGCGAGCCGGGGACGGCAAAGACCAGCCGACCGAATTCGCCGGCGAGGCGCGCGGTGATCAGCGAGCCGGAGCGTGTCGCCGCCTCGACAACGACGAGGCCGAGAGAAATGCCCGCGATCAGCCGATTGCGGCGCGGGAAATCGCGTGCGCGTGGTTCCCAGCCGAATGGCATCTCGCTGACGGCAAGGCCGTTACCGTCCCATATCTCATTCAGCAGGCCGACATTTTCCGGTGGGTAGGGCTGGTCGAGCCCACCGGCCATGGCGGCGATTGTGCCGGTCTGAAGGCTGGCGCGGTGCGCGGCCGTATCGATGCCACGAGCGAGACCCGAGATGACGGCATAGCCGGCCTCGCCACAGGCGCGGGTGATCATCGCCGCAAATTTCGCACCGCTGATCGAGGCGTTGCGCGAACCGACGATGCCGATGGCGGGCCGAACCGCCGTCGATAGATTGCCTTTGACAGTCAGAAGCGGCGGCGCACCGTCGATTTCTTTCAGGGCCTGCGGATAGCCCGGTTCGCCGATGCCGACAAAGCGGGCGCCGAAGCGATGCACCGCTTCCAACTCCCGTAGCGCGTCCTGTTCGCTGGCGATGCGGATCACGCGTGTCGAACCGCCGCGTTGCGACAGGTCCGGCAAGGCGGCAAGAGCGGCTTCGGCCGAGCCATAATGTTGGATGAGATCGCGAAAGGTCGAGGGGCCGACATTGTCGGAGCGGATGAGCCTGAGCCAGGCGATCCTTTGTTTTTCCGTCAGCGCAATTCCGGTTCGTCCTGCGCTGCCTGCGACCATTAACCCTTCGCTCCGATCTTGGTTTCCGTGCCGGCGGTCAGCCGGACAATATTGGCCCGGTGCTTGTACCAGGAGATGACGGTCATCAGCGCCATGACGGCAGCAATCTTGTCGGCGCCCAGTATCCACAATGCAACCGGAATGACAAGGGTTGCAACCAGCGCGGAAAGAGAGGAGTAGCGTGTGGTGAAGGCGATAACCAGCCAGACGATGGCGAAGATCAAAGCCATGAATGGAGCAAGACCCAGCAGAATGCCCAGATAGGTCGCAACGCCCTTGCCGCCCTTGAAGCCGATCCAGACCGGGAAGATATGACCGATGAAGGCGGCAAAGCCGGCAAGTATGGCCGCGTCCTCACCGAAGAAGTGCCAGACGATCAGCACGGCGGCCGTGCCCTTGAAGGCATCGAGGAGCAATGTCGCCGCTGCCAGGCCCTTGTTGCCGGTGCGCAGCACATTGGTTGCGCCGATATTGCCGGAGCCGATATTGCGGACATCGCCGAGGCCGGCCATGCGTGTCAGGACCAGGCCGAAGGGGATGGAGCCGAGCAGGTAGCCGATGACGGCTGCTGCGAGCGCAGTCTGCGGGGAGAGCTGCCATGTCCAGAATTGCGCCATCACGTCTTATTCTCCATAAGCCCTAGCTTTGCCTACAGACTATGAACCAGCTTGCCCGCGACATAGGTCGCAACGGCCCGGCCGCTCATTCTTGCGTCTTCGAACGGTGTATTCTTCGAGCGCGACAGAAGCATGTCTTTGGCGACAAGCCAAGGCTCGTCGAGATCGATCAGCGCGATATCCGCCTTCGCGCCCGGCTTCAGCGTGCCGGCGTCGAGACCGAAGATCTGCGCCGGCCGTGTCGACAGGGCATCGATCAGCCGCATGAGGCTGACCTGGCCGCTATGATGCAGGCGAAGTGCTGCGGCCAGCAGCGTTTCCAGCCCGATCGCGCCGTCTTCCGCCTCTCCGAACGGCAGGCGCTTCGTGTCCACGTCCTGCGGATCGTGCGACGAGACGATGATGTCGATGGTGCCGTCCGCCAGCGCCTCGATCATCGCCGAGCGGTCGTCTTCCGAACGCAGCGGCGGGTAAAGCTTGAAGAAGGTGCGGTATTCGCCGATGTCGTTTTCGTTCAGCGCCAGATTGTTGATCGAGATGCCGCAGGTGACCTTCGCGCCGCGCGAGCGGGCGAGGCGGATGGCCTCCGCCGATTCCGGTACCGAAATCAGCGCCGCGTGATAATGGCTGCGTGTCAGGGCGGCGATCCTCAGATCGCGCTCGAGCGGAATGAGTTCTGCTTCCTTCGGAATGCCGGAAAGACCGAGCCAGCTGGCAAACAGCCCCTCATGCATGACGCCGTTGGCGCCGAGATATTTGTCGCGGGTCTCGCAGGAGATGACGGCGCCGAACTCGCGCGCATAGGTCATGATCCGACGCAGGACCTGCGTGTCGTGGATGCCGGAATGCGCGTCGGTGAAGACGACGGCGCCGGCCTCGCGCAGGAGCCCCACCTCTGTCATTTCCTCGCCGGCGAGGCCCTTTGTGAGGGCGGCTGCCGGATAGACATTGACGACAGCCGTGTCGCGCGCCGTCTTCTTGACGAATTCGACCAGGGCGATGTCGTCGATGATCGGATCGGTATCCGGCATCATGATAAAGGAAGTCACGCCGCCGGCCGCTGCCGCGCGGCTTGCCGAGGCAATGGTCTCGCGATGTTCGCCGCCGGGCTCGCCGACATGCACGCGGGCATCGACCAGGCCTGGAACGGCGACGAGGCCGGCGCAATCGCGCACGTCTGCACCCCTAGGCGCGGCCTGGGCTTTCGCATCCTTGCCGGCGGAGACGATGATACCGTTTTCGACGATAATCGTGCCGATCTCGTCGAGATTGCGCGAGGGGTCGATGATGCGGACGTTCTGGAGGACGATCGAGTTGCTCATGCGCTAGCTCCCTCGCTACGCGGCCCCTGGTTCTGCGAAACCAGCAGCGTCTCCATGACCGCCATGCGGACCGCGACGCCCATTTCCACCTGCTCGGCGATGACGCTCTGCGGGCCATCGGCGACTTCGGAGGCAATCTCCACACCGCGGTTCATCGGGCCGGGATGCATGACCAGCGCATCTTCCTTGGCCGCCTTCAGCGTCTCGGCGTCGAGACCGTAGAAGCGATAATATTCGCGCACGGACGGCACGAAGGCGCCGGACATGCGTTCGCGCTGCAAGCGCAGCATCATCACCACGTCGGCGTCCTTCAGCCCTTCCTTCATCGAATGGAAGACTTCGACGCCCATGTCGGCGATCCCTGCCGGCAGCAGCGTAGCGGGCGCCACGACGCGAACGCGCGCGCCCATGGCATTCAGCAGCAGAATGTTGGAGCGGGCGACGCGCGAATGCAGCACGTCGCCGCAGATCGCGACGATGATGCGCGAGAGCTTGCCTCTGGCGCGGCGGATGGTCAGCGCGTCGAGCAGCGCCTGCGTCGGATGTTCGTGCTGTCCGTCGCCGGCGTTGACGACGGAGCAGGAAACTTTCTGCGCCAGCAGCGCTGCGGCACCGGCGCTGGAATGGCGGATGACCAGCACGTCGGGGCGCATGGCGTTCAGCGTCATCGCGGTGTCGATCAGCGTCTCGCCCTTCTTCACCGAGGAGTTGCCGACCGACATGTTCATCACGTCGGCGCCGAGCCGCTTGCCGGCCAGTTCGAAAGAGGCTTGCGTACGGGTCGAGGCCTCGAAGAAGAGATTGATCTGCGTCAGCCCGCGAAGCGTCGATGTCTTCTTTTCGCGCTGGAGGCTGATCTTCACCGCCTCGTCGGCTTTGTCGAGAAGATAGGTAATATCCTGCTCGGTGAGACCCTTGATGCCGATGAGATGGCGGTGGGGAAAGAAGACCATGAAGCTGCCCTCTGGGTTTCGTCAGGGGGTCTATAAAGAGGGAGCGCCCCAGGGGCAAGCGCGGGCTTTGGATAAGCGCATTTGTTCCCCATGCAATTTGATTCGAATCTCGTTACAGCGCTAATCTCGAAAGCCGAAACTTCAGGTTTCCTTTTGCAATCCTCTTGCTCTAAAAGCGAAATATGACCCAATCGACCCGGAATGACGATACATTTGCCGAACTGAACCAGCCGAGCCTCTGGTCCGGTATCAATGCCTATCGTTCCGATCCGCTGATCGTCGATCTGACCTCCACCCTGCCGCGCTCGACGCGTGAAGACCTGGAGCAGATGGGCCGCTATGTCACCTCGCACGAGGCGCAGGAACTGGCGCGTATGGCAAACCAGGGGACGCCCCAACTGCGCACCCATGGCCCGCGCGGCGAGCGGCTGGACGTGGTCGAATTCCATCCGGCCTGGCATGCGCTGATGCGCCGCTCGATGTCGGCGGGTCTGCATTCCTCGATCTGGGATGCGCAGGCCGATCCGGACGCGAAAGGCCAATCGCACAAGGTCCGCGCCGCGCGCTTCTATCTGACGGCGCAACTCGAATGCGGCCATCTCTGCCCGTTGACCATGACCAGCGCCTCGGTCGCCGCGATGATGGCGTCGCCCGCCGTCCAGAAAGACTGGGCGCCGAAGGTTCTGTCGCGCAAATATGATTCGTCCAACAAGCCGGCCATGCAGAAATCCGCCGTCACTATCGGCATGGGGATGACGGAAAAGCAGGGCGGCACGGATGTGCGCGCCAACAGGACGGCCGCCGACAAGGTCAGTGAGGGCATCTACCGGCTCTCAGGCCATAAATGGTTTATGTCCGCGCCGATGAGCGACGCCTTCATCATGCTGGCGCAGACCAAGGACGGCATGGGCTGCTTCCTAGTGCCGCGATTGCTCGAGGACGGCTCCGCCAACGGCCTGCAATTCCAGCGCCTGAAAGACAAACTTGGCAATCGCTCGAATGCCTCTTCCGAAGTCGAGTTCAGCGATACCTTCGGCTTCCTGCTCGGTGCCCCCGATGGCGGCATCCGCACGATTCTCGACATGGTGACACTGACGCGCCTCGATTGTGCCTTGGCGTCGGCCGGCATTATGCGGGCCTCGCTCGCTGAAGCGGTGCACCATACGCGCGGCCGCAGTGTCTTTGGCAAGATGCTGGTCCAGCAGCCGATCATGACACGCGTGCTTGCCGACATGGCGCTCGATGTTGCCGCCGCGACCGCGCTTGCCTTCCGCCTGGCGGAATCCTTCGACAAGGCGAGCAGCAGCAGCGAAGATGCCGCCTATGCCCGCGTCATGACGCCGGTTGCCAAATACTGGTGCTGCAAGATTGCTCCGGCACTCATCTATGAAGCGATGGAGTGCATCGGCGGCAGCGGCTATATCGAGGAACGCCCGATTGCCCGACATTACCGCGAGGCGCCGGTCAATGCGATCTGGGAAGGCTCCGGCAATGTCATGGCGCTCGATATGCTGCGCGTCTTGAACCGGGGCAGGGACCTGTTCGAGACTGTTTTCGCCGGTCTCGCCCGCGACCTCGGTCCAGCCGGCAAGAAAACCATCGACGTGCTCCGCGCCGCCATGGCGCTATGCGAACAGGACGAGGGGGCTGCTCGCCTGCTGATCGAGCAGATGGCGCTCGCCGCCGGTGCCGCGGAACTCTATCGCCTGGGCGCCGGCAAGATCGCCGATGCTTTCATCGAAACCCGCCTGGCCGGCGGCTGGCGCTCCACCTACGGCATGCTGGATGCGCGCTTCGATGCAAGCTACATCGTCGATTTGCTCTATCCGCCGGCGACTTGAGGCGTCGGGCTAGATTTACAGAGCGACTTGTAAGCCCAGATGTTCTGACATCGGATCGAAATCCCGATCTTCGTGAAGAAGAGCATGGTCTTCTTCGATGCAGAACGTACCGATGATGACGTCTATGGTTTTACGCACCGTAATTCCTTGCGCACGCAGCAGGCGATAATTGCGCGCCGCCTTGACGGCAAGCGTATCGTTCAACATCGGTTGGATGGTAAATTGGCGAAGGTTTCGTTCGATCAGTGTCGCCTGTTGCTCGCCCCTGGCACCTTGAAGAACCTCGAGAAGAATCAGGTCTCCAACCAGAATATCGGGAGGCCCTGCGGTGAGCATGCTTCGCAAGCGACGTACGGCTTCCGTTTCCGTTGCGCGTAGAAGCGAAATCCAAACAGAGCTGTCGACAACGATCATGTTTGCCGATCTCTGCGCATTTCGTCGAGATCTCCCTCCCAGCCAAGTCCGGTAAGGTCATCGAAGGCTTTTTTCTGGTGATGCCAACGAACGACACTCCGCAAAGCTTCTTCGACGGTCGCCTTTTTCGTCGACTGTCCTGTGGCGGCCATCGCTTCGGCGATCAATGCGTCGTCAATGTCTATATTCGTTCGCATTTGCAATCTCATGTGTATGGAGATAATAAATCATACACATCAGTCTACGAAATGTAAACGCTCAAGCAGCTATCGAGGCTCCCATGATCACCCTCCGCCCCGTCCGATCCGACGACATCGACCAGCTCTATGTCGTCTCCCTGGTCACCGGCGATGCCGGCAAGGATGCGACGGCGCTTCATCGCGATGGGCGGATGATCGGGCATATTTATTCGGTACCCTATGCCGTCCTCAGCCCGGAGACCGTCTTTGTTGCCGAGGACGGGGAAGGTGTTTGCGGCTATATCGCCGGCGTCTTCGACACGGTTGCTTTCGAGGAAAGGCTGGAGCGCGATTGGTGGCCGGAGCTGCGCGGACGCTATCCGGAGCCAACGGGCGATCCGTCGATATGGAACGCGGATCAGCGGCGCAGTTATGCGATCCACCATCCGAAGCGAGTGCCCGTTGTCCTCACCGACCGGTTTCCGGCCCACATCCATATGAACCTTTTGTCGCGCACACAGGGGCAGGGCATTGGCAGCGCGCTCCTCGACAAATGGCTGTCGAACGCTCGCGACAATGGTGTCAAAGGCGTGCATCTCGGCGCAAGCGCGGGCAATTGCAGCGGGATTCGATTCTGGGCGTCGCGCGGGTTTACTGAGGTGGAACTGCCGCCGGAACTTGCCTCGCCGTGTACCGTCTGGTTCGGCCAATATCTCTAATCTGTGGATTCCACGGTTTAAGACGTCTCCATTCCCGTCGCGTCATTGTTCGCTTGTACCAGGCTTGTTAATCACCAGGCGGTGACTGACTGGAGTCGACATGATGCCGAGCGCAAACGCCGTTCTGAGAAAACCGATCGAAATATCCGCCGAGCCGGAAAAGCGGGTCCGTAATCGGGCCGCCACCGAGCAGGCCATCCTCGATGCCGCCAAGCGGCTGTTGGCGGAGGAGGGGTTCCAGAATTTCGGCATCAATGCGGTCGCCCGCGGCGCCGGCTGCGACAAGCAGCTGATCTATCGCTATTACGGCGGTCTCGATGGCCTGGTGGAGGCGATCGGCACGGATCTCGGAAGCTGGGTTAAGGATCGCATCCCCGACGATACCGGCGGCATGTTCCTGTTGACCTATGGCGACCTCATGGAGCGGCTGGCCCTGCTTTTCCTCGACGCGCTGCGCGCCGATCCGCTGATGCGTCGCATCGTCGCTTGGGAAGTATCCGAGAATAGCGAGCAGGTTCGCCGGCTTTCGGAAGCGCGTTCGAAAGCGCTTGCCGGCTGGATCGAGCGCATGCGCGGGTCGCTGACACCGCCGAAGGGGATCGACGCAGTCGCCGTCAATGCACTGATCTTCTCCGCCATACAACACCTCGTTCTCTCCGCCGCCGTCGGTGATCAATGCGCCGGCCTTGCGCTGAAAACAGCGAAGGATTGGGAGAAGGCGGCCACGGCGTTGAGGCGTATTGTACGCGGCGTCTACGGCTGATGTTTTGATTGCGCGGGAGATATCCACAGCTCGGCCCGGCTGTTAACCTTAACAATTGGTTTACGTTGCGCCGCATCGGTTAACTCGCCACTGTGCACAGACTGATTGTTAACCAATAAGCGTGCAGCCATGGGGTCCAGACCCGTAAAAATCGCGTTTCTCATCGCGGCGATGATGTTCTTCGCCATTCTGGCACTAGATATAACGGTGCCGGCACTGGTGTTGAGCGCCATGGCGCTGACGAACTGGCTGGTCCTTTCGACTGGAACGACGCAATATCAGCGTCGAAGGGGAACCGCATGAAGTGGTTGCTGATCTTCTGGGCCGCGCCTGTCTCGTTCCTCGGGGCGTGGTATTACCTGTCATACTACGACATGAGCTTCGGCATCTTCATGCTGACACGGCAAATGCATGACCTCGTCTTCCATATCTATGGCAATATCCTCGGGATCCCGCCGGAGACCATTCCGCCGCTGGTGGCCCGTGCCATTGCCTTCGACACCCTGCTGGTTTTCGCGATCCTCGCCTTTCGCAAGCGCGCCGAGATCCTGGCGTGGTGGAAGCGTCGTCAGGAATCGAGATCGGGGAAGGCCGGCCTGCCGAGAGCCGAGAGCCTGTCCAAGGCGCCCTGAAGAATGAAGCTTGCGGCGGCCGAGTCGATACGCTCGGCCCGCTTGGCGCGCGAAACGTCCATTTCCAACAGCGCCCGTTCGGCGGCGACGGTTGACAGCCGCTCATCCCAGTAGACGAAGGGCAGGGCGGTCTTGTCGGCCATGCTGCGCACGAAGGCCCGCGTCGCCTGAACGCGCGGCCCCGCCGACCCATCCATGTTCATCGGCAGACCGATAACGAAGGCGGCGACCTTTTCCTTCTCGGCGAAGGCAAGCAGCGTCTGGGCGTCCTGGGTGAATTTCACCCGCTTGATGACCGGGCGTGGCGTGGCGAACCGGCGGCCGAGATCGGACATGGCAAGGCCGATCGTCTTGGTGCCAAGATCAAGCCCGGCAATCGCCTGTCCGGGCAGCAGCATCACGGCAAGGTCTTCGATGGTCAGTGTGGTCATATGCTCTTGTCTCCCCGTCAAAACAAAGTGAAGTCCGTGCTGCTTTTCTTTGTGACGGTTTCGGATATGTCCTAACACCAGTCTTGCATTTCAAATCAAGTATTAAGGAGAAATCCATGAAGATCACTTGGCTCGGCCATGCCGCTTTCCGTCTCGAAACGGCCAAGGCTAAAATCCTTATCGACCCGTTCTTTACCTATAATCCGTCTTTTGCGGGTCTCGATCTCAAGGCCGCCACCGCCGGCGTCACCCATATCCTGCTCACCCACGGCCATGCCGACCATGTCGGCGACACAGTTCAGATCGCCAAGGACACCGGCGCTGTCGTCCTCGCCAATGCCGATCTAGCCTCCTGGCTCGGTACCAAGGGCGTCGAGAAGCTGGAAATGGGCAATACCGGCGGCACTATATCCCTGGGCGGCTTCTCTGCCACCTTCACCAACGCACTGCACTCCTCGGCGCAGATCACCGAGGATGGCGTGTCGCATGCGCTCGGCAATCCGAACGGCCTGATGCTGCATTTCGACGATGAGCCGTCGCTGTTCCACATGGGCGATACGGACATCTTCTCCGACATGGGCCTGATCAACGAGCTGCATCAGCCTGATATCGGCATCGTGCCCGTTGGCGACCGCTTCACCATGGGTGGTGCCGTTGCCGCGCTCGCGTGCCAGCGCTTCTTCAACTTCAAGACCGCCATTCCCTGCCACTACGGCACCTTCCCGATCATCGACCAGACCCCGGAAAAGTTCATCGCCGGTCTGGAGGGTTCGAAGACGGCGGTCGCGGCGCCGAAGCCGGGCGAGAGCATTTCCGCATAACGATACCCGTTGCGTATGGCGGACATGGCCTTTATAGCGATAGGAAAAATCCTATCCGGAGAATGCCATGTCCGTCGATCTTGCCACCGTTAAACGCGTCGCCCATCTCGCCCGCATTGCCGTCAATGAAGACGAAGCGCAGCGGATGATGGGCGAGCTGAACGGCATTCTGGGCTTCGTCGAGCAGCTCTCCGAAGTGAATGTCGATGGCGTCGAGGCCATGACCTCCGTTACGCCGATGGCGATGAAGAAGCGGACCGACGAAGTCACCGACGGCAGCAAGGCCGCCGACATCGTCGCCAATGCGCCGAATACCGATCAGAATTTCTTCCTGGTGCCCAAAGTCGTCGAATAAGGGCTCGCTGCGAGCCTGTTCCGACCCGTTGCCCTTTTTAAAGATCTGAAGCGAAACAAGATGAGCGAACTGACCAGCCTGACCATTGCCGAAGCCCGCGACAAGCTGCGCGCCAAGGATATCACCGCCACCGAACTCACCGAGGCCTATCTCTCGACGATCGATGCGGTCAATGATCAGCTCAACGCCTATATCAAGGTGACGCCGGAAAAGGCGCGCGACATGGCCAAGGCCTCCGACGCGCGTCTCGCCGCCGGCAAGGCAGGCGCGCTCGAAGGCATTCCGCTGGGGATCAAGGATCTCTTCGGCACCGAAGGCATCCACACCCAGGCCTGCAGCCACATTCTCGACGGTTTCGAGCCGCGCTATGAATCGACCGTGACCCAGAACCTCTGGAGCGACGGCGCCGTCATGCTCGGCAAGCTCAACATGGACGAGTTCGCCATGGGCTCCTCCAACGAGAGTTCCTATTACGGCCCGGTGATCAACCCGTGGCGTGCCAATGGCTCAAACCAGCAACTCGTTCCGGGCGGTTCCTCGGGCGGTTCGGCCGCAGCCGTTGCCGCGCATCTCTGCGCCGGCGCCACGGCCACCGACACCGGCGGTTCCATCCGCCAGCCCGCCGCCTTCACCGGCACGGTCGGCATCAAGCCGACCTATGGCCGCTGCTCGCGCTGGGGCATCGTCGCCTTCGCCTCGTCGCTCGACCAGGCCGGCCCGATCGCTCGCGATGTTCGCGACGCCGCCATCCTCCTGAAGTCGATGGCAAGCGTCGATGCCAAGGACACGACCTCGGTCGACCTGCCGGTGCCGGATTACGAAGCCTCGCTCGGCCAGTCGCTGAAGGGCATGAAGATCGGCATTCCGAACGAATACCGCGTCGACGGCATGCCGGGAGAGATCGAAACGCTCTGGCAGCAGGGCATTGCCTGGCTGAAGGATGCCGGCGCCGAGATCGTCAACATCTCGCTGCCGCACACCAAATACGCCCTGCCGGCCTATTACATCGTCGCCCCCGCCGAGGCATCGTCGAACCTCGCCCGTTATGACGGCGTCCGCTACGGCCTGCGCGTCGACGGCAAGGATATTGCCGACATGTACGAGAAGA
>DASVPC010000234.1:0-10718 GCA_036383055.1 Rhizobium sp.
GGCAGTTGACCGTGGTTCCCTTGCCCGGCTGGCTTTCGATCGAGACCTGGCCGTCATGCAGGCTGACGAAGCTTTCGACGATGGAGAGGCCGAGGCCCGCGCCGCTGCGCTTGCCGCCCTTGCCGCTGGAGGCGAAGCGGTTGAACACCGTACGCATGATCTCTTCGGGAATCCCCGGACCCTTGTCGGCGACCGAGAAGACGAAATCCGTGCCGTCGCGCCCGCAGGTGAGCGCGATGGTGGAGCCTTCCGGCGCGAAATTGGCGGCATTGGTCAGGAGCTTAAGCAGGATCTGCTTCAGCCGCTGCTGGTCGGCGACGACAGAGCCGAGATGGGCGGGCACGGTGATTTCCAGCGTCACGCCGCTTTCCTGCAGCCGATCGGCGATCAGCATCGACACTTCATCGAGAAGGTCGTCGAGCGCGATTTCGGAATAGTTCAGCCGCATGATGCCGGCATCGACGGTCGCCAGATCGAGAATATCGTTGACCAGCGTCAGGAGGACCGAGGACGAGGTGGAGATATGGTCGATATATTCCGCCTGCCGGTCGTTCAGCGAGCCGATGCCCGGCGTCTTCAGGAGGTCGGTGAAGCCGATGATGTTGGTCAGCGGCGAACGCAGCTCATAGGAGACATGCTGGACGAAGTCGTTCTTCAGCTCGTCGGCCTTCAGCAGCGCTTCGTTCTTTTCGGTCAGCGCCCGTTCGGCGCGCACGCTGTCGGTCTTGTTGACGAAGGTCAGCATGGTCTGCGCGTTCGGCAGCGGAATGACGGCGTAGTCGAGCACCAGATTGGAATAGAGTTCCAGGGTGCCTTGCGAGGATGGCCGCTCATCGTCGAAGCTGGTGATCTGCTCGGCAAAGCGCTTCCAGCCATCCGGCCGGTCATAGGACGGCGTGCAGGCTTCGGCAAGCGCCTGAATATGTGTGCCGGGCTTGGCCTGGATTTCGGTGATGTTCCAGAGGATGCGGAACGCCGGATTGGAGAGGCGAATGCGGCCATCGGGGCCGAACACGGCCACACCTTCGGAAAGGTGGTCGATGGTCTCGCCCTGCACCTTGACCAGCGTGTTGTAGCGCGTTTCGAGATCGACCTGTTCGGTCAGGTTCTCGAACACCCAGGTGGCGCCGCCCTGCGGATGCGCCGTGGCGAAGACGCGCAGGATCTGGCCGTTCGGCAGGTGCCAGAGGTCGGATTGCGTGTCGAGCGCGCGGTAGACGGAGAGAACGCCGTCTTTCCAGGTCTTCCAGTTCAGCTGTTCCGGCAGCTTCTTGGCGCTGCGCAACCGGTCGAGCAGTTCGCTGTTATCCGGCTTCTTCTCGAGGAAGGCGATATCCAGTTCCCAGAGTTGGACGAAGGCCTGATTGTAGAATTGCAGCCGCCGGTCGCCGTCGAAGATCGCAACCGGTGTCGCGAGGTGATCGAGCGTTTCGGCGTGGCTCTTCAGCGTGCGCTCCAGCTCGGCGCGAACCGTCTCCGTTTCGGAAACGTCGATGGCCATGCCGGCCGAGCCATTCGGCAACTTGACGTCGACGACGTCGAAGAAGGTGCGGTTGCCGTGAACGACGGTGGAAATCTTGTCGTGGAAGGGTGATTCCGGCGTGGCGGAGGCGCGAATGCGCTCGCGGGCGACGGTGGTCAGGAATTCGCGGCTTTCACGAATGGCCTCATCCGGCGAAACGGCCTCCACCGCTTCGCCATAGGCATGGTTGACCCAGGTGAGCTGGCCGTCGGCGTCGCGTTGCCAGACCGGCAGGTCGATGGCGTCGAGCAGGTTCTGGAAAGCGGAGATCGAGGTCATCAGCCGTTCGCGCTCGATCTTCAGCTCGGCCAGTTCGGCGCGCAGATTGTTGAGCGCGATGAAGCGGACGAAAGCGCGGCCGCCGGAGATCCGACCCTGGGCTTCCAGGATTTCGTCGCGGTTCGTTTCGACCACCATGTCGAAGCTCTGGCCGCTGCCGCGCAGCTTGTCGATCGCCTTTTCCAGCTCGCCGGCCGACCAGGATTTCAGCCAGCGGCCGAAAGCGAGAAACTCGTTGTCCTGCGGCGCTCCGGTCTCGGCGGGAAGCTGGCCCAGCAGCTCCGGCCGTGCGTTCTGGCCGTCCCAGATGATGATGCGGCGGTTCTTGTCGGCGATCAGTGCCTGATATTGCGAGATGCGCTGGTTGGCATCGGAAAGGGCCGTGCGGATTTCGCGGCTCTCGCTTTCCAGATTGCCACGCTGACGGACCATCCAGACCGTCGACAGCAGTGCCGCCGAGATCACGCCGATGATGACGGAGAAAACCGCCATTTCGGAGGAGGTGAAGAGACGGACCACCGCTGGCGCAGCTGTGCTGGTCTGTGCCAGAACAGGACCCGCCAGGCTGGTCGCAATGCCACCGAAAATGCTGAGGCGCAGCAAGCGCGCCAACGAGGCCAATGGGCGCATATCCTCGCGCCGCTTCATCCAGGGTAAAAATATATATGCGCCGCCCTGCCGCCGCCGCGCGAATGCCTTTTCGGGCATCGCCGAGCCAAGCAGGTTGTCTTTCGCTTCAGACATAAGCGGTCTGTCTCCGTCCTTCAGAGCATGATGCCGAAAAGTGCAAGCGGTTTTCGGACGACATCATGCTCTACTTATTTGTTTGTGGAGCGGATTCAGATTTCAGGTCGATTCGACCTAAAATCATCCGACTCTACTGTGCCGCATCTCGACAAGACATCCCATTTTCATGGCTCCGGGCATGCCCCGGTTCGTCACGAATCAAGTCTAAAAACAATACTGCCTAAGGGAATCGCCGGGAAGGGAGCCGGCCAAAAAATAAGCCCCGGCATTTGTCAATGCCAGGGCCACAAGATGTTGTGGATATAGATCGCTAGATCAGTATCTGTAGTGGTCAGACTTGAACGGACCCTGCGGCGTCACGCCGATATACGCAGCCTGCTCGCCAGAAAGCTCAGTCAATTTCACGCCGAGCTTGCCGAGATGCAGACGCGCAACCTTCTCGTCGAGGTGCTTCGGCAACACGTAGACCTGGTTCTGGTACTGGCCGGGCTTGGTGAAGAGCTCGATCTGCGCCAGCGTCTGGTTGGTGAAGGAAGCCGACATCACGAAGGACGGATGGCCGGTGGCGTTGCCGAGGTTCAAGAGGCGGCCTTCCGACAGAAGGATGATGCGGTTGCCCTTGGCGAACTCGATCAGGTCGACCTGCGGCTTGACGTTGGTCCACTTGAGGTTACGGAGCGCCGCAACCTGGATCTCGTTGTCGAAGTGGCCGATGTTGCCGACGATCGCCATGTCCTTCATCGCACGCATATGGTCGATGCGGATGACGTCCTTGTTGCCGGTGGTGGAGATGAAGATGTCGGCGCTGGAGACGACGTCTTCGAGCAGGACCACTTCATAGCCGTCCATGGCAGCCTGGAGCGCGCAGATCGGATCGACTTCCGTGACCTTGACGCGGGCGCCGGCGCCCGAGAGCGAGGCAGCCGAACCCTTGCCGACGTCGCCGTAACCGCAGACGACGGCGACCTTGCCGGCCATCATGACGTCGGTAGCGCGGCGGATGCCGTCGACCAGCGACTCCTTGCAGCCATACTTGTTGTCGAACTTCGACTTGGTGACGGAGTCGTTGACGTTGATCGCCGGGAAGGGCAGCAGGCCCTTCTGGCTGAGCTGGTACAGGCGGTTGACGCCCGTGGTGGTTTCTTCGGTGACGCCCTTGATGGCGTCGCGCTGCTTGGTGAACCAGCCCGGCGATGCCTTCAGACGCTTCTTGATCTGTGCGAAGAGGATTTCTTCTTCTTCCGAATGCGGATCGGAGAGGACATCCTCACCGGCTTCGGCGCGGGCGCCGAGCAGGATGTACATGGTGGCGTCGCCGCCATCGTCGAGGATCATGTTTGAGAAGCCGCCATCGGTCCACTGGAAGATCTTGTCGGTGTAGATCCAGTAGTCTTCGAGGCTTTCACCCTTGATGGCGTAGACCGGAACGCCGGAAGCGGCGATCGCGGCGGCGGCATGGTCCTGGGTGGAGAAGATGTTGCACGAGGCCCAGCGAACCTGAGCGCCGAGAGCGACCAGCGTCTCGATGAGAACCGCGGTCTGGATCGTCATGTGCAGCGAGCCGGTGATGCGCGCGCCCTTGAGCGGCTGCGCTTCGCCGAATTCGGCGCGGCAAGCCATGAGGCCTGGCATTTCGGTTTCGGCGATCGTGATTTCCTTGCGGCCGAAGTCGGCAAGGCCGATATCCGCGACGATGTAGTCGTTTTCATTGCTCATCAAAGGGTCTCCAGCCTGAACGATGCAATCGCGCCTGGGCAAACGCCTCGGCCGAATGCAACAAAATTGCACGCTGACAGCGTGGTAGGATGATGCCGTGTAGCAGGCTTCAGGTCGGAAATCAATAATGATATAAAGAAGTCTTTATGTCTTTATGTCCCGATGTGAGGGGCTGAGCTGCGGCCGCTCACATCTCTTCGCCGAACTTGTCGGCGACAAGCTTGTCCAGCGCCTCGAGCGCTTCGGTGGCTTGCTTGCCGCTGGCGGTGACCAGCACGCTGCAGCCGGGGCTGGCCGCCAGCATCATCAGGCCCATGATCGAGTTGCCGCCCACCGTGGTGCCGTCCTTCGAGACGGTGATGGTGGCGTCGTAGGCTTCGACGGTCTGGACGAATTTGGCGGAGGCGCGGGCATGGAGGCCGCGCTTGTTGATGATCAGAAGTTCCCGGGAGAGCGCCGTCATAGGTGGGATGCTTGTCTCGTCATTTGCCGCTGAGCACGCGGCTGGCCACGTTGATGTATTTGCGCCCGGCCTCGGAAGCTTCGACCAGGGCGCGCTCCATGTTGTTGTCGCCGCGCACGCCTGCGAGCTTGATCAGCATCGGCAGATTGACGCCGGCAATGACCTCGGTGTGGCCGCTATTCATGACGGAGATGGCGAGATTGGAGGGAGTGCCGCCGAACATGTCGGTGAGGATGATGACCCCGTGTCCGTCGTCAGCGCCGGTCACGGCCTGCAGGATATCCTGCCGCCGCTTGTCCATGTCGTCTTCGGGACCAATCGATACCGTCTCTATGAACTTCTGCGGACCAACGACATGCTCGACCGCATGCCGAAACTCTTCAGCCAGCTTGCCATGAGTGACAAGCACAAGTCCGATCATGATATTACTGCTCCCATCGCACACGCAAACAGGTGGGCCATATCGCAATGCAGCAATGTCGTCCACCAGTGGGGGGACATCTTGGCGATGAAAAGACGAAGTGCAAGCTTAAAATACGATAATTGCGTGGCTGTAGAGGCCAGAACGGCCGATTAATCTAAATCCACAGCGATTTTTGCCATAATTGCGGCGAGCGGATTAACCGATATTGCCGAGAGCCTGATCAGCGGCAGTCGGATGGATCCGGTGACATCGACCTGTTCGTTCTCGGGCGGAAGCCGCTCGGCCGTTGCCGGATCGACTGGGCGTATGGCGAAATGCATTTCGGCCTGTGAAACATGCGGCATCCGTACGATACCGGTGTAGCGGATCTCCATCAGGCCGGCGATCGACGGTGGGCATTCGGCGATGACGGCGCCGTCCCGCCGCGCAATGAAAACCTGATCGTCGGCGACCAGGGCCGCGGCAAGGCCAAGCGGCTTGGCGGCGGCAAGACACGAGAAGGCAAGCGAGGATTTGCCGCTGCCTGAGGCCCCAAGAAACAAAAGGCCGGTCTTGCCGACGACGATCGCCGTTGCGTGGACGTTGGTCGCGGCGGTGCTCATGCCGGCGTTTCGGCGGGCAGCGAGAGGATGAAGCGGGCGCCGAGCAGCGTCGTGCTGTCGCCGTCGACGATGTTTTCGGCGCGCAGCGATCCGCCATGCGCTTCGGCGATCTGCCGGCTGATCGACAGGCCGAGACCCGAATTCTGGCCGAACTCTTCCGAATCCGGTCGGTCGGTATAGAAGCGCTCAAAGATGCGGTCGATATTTTCCGCCTGAATACCGGGACCGTTATCCTCGATATAGATGACGCAGCGCGTTCTCGTGCGCGTCAGCCGGACCGTGATCTTTCCGGTCTCCTTGGCAACGAAGGAGCGGGCGTTCTCGATGAGATTGGTGATGATCTGGCCGATGCGCAGGTCATGGCCGTTGGCGGTGAATTTGGTTTTCACACCGGGCTTGCGGTCGACGATATATTCGATCTCGACCGCCTTCTTGCTGTGTCCGACCTGTCGGGAAATGTCGATCATGTCGCGCAGCAGCACTTCGAGGTCGAGAGATTTCTCGTCCGAGCGGGCGAGTTCGGCATCGAGGCGCGATGCGTCGGAGATATCGCTGATCAACCGGTCCAGACGGCGCACGTCATGCTGGATCACGTCCATCAGCCGCTTCTTGGAATCGTCGCTCTTGGCAAGCGGCAGCGTCTCGACGGCGCTGCGCAGCGATGTCAGCGGGTTCTTCAATTCATGGCTGACATCGGCGGCGAAACTCTCGATCGCATCGATGCGGTCATAGAGCGCTGATGTCATGTCGCGCAGCGCAATCGACAGATTGCCGATCTCGTCCTGACGGGCGGAAAAATCCGGGATTTCCTCACGCTCCTTGGCGCCACCGCGGCGCACGCGGATGGCGGCGGCGGAAAGCCGGCGCAGCGGATTGGCGATGGTCGAGGACAAAAGCAGCGACAGCACGACGTTGACCAGCGTCGCGACGCCGAAGACGCGCATGATCGCCAGGCGTTCGGCATGGACGATCTTGTCGATGTCACCGGCCTGGGTCGAGAGCAGCAAGACGCCGAGGACGGCGCGGAAACGCTGGATGGGGACTGCGACCGAGACGATCAGCTCGCCCTTTTCGGTGGTGCGGACAACGGCGCCGCGCACGCCGGTCAGCGCGTTCATCACTTCCGGATAGATCGAGCCATCGCCGCCGGGCGCTTCCTTATAGACGGGCAGGTTGCCGGGCTGCAGCATCTTGTTGAGCAAGCCGCTGAACCAGTCCGACCAGCTCTGCTTCTCGTCGTCGACGGGCGGCAGGTCGTAGCGCAGCACCTGACCGCGCGAATAGAGATGGCGGCTGTCGAGCAGCAGGTTGGCGTCGGCGTCGAAGATGCGGGCGCGGGTGCGTGTCGGCGAGATCAGCCGCGTGAGCACGGGGGCTACCTTTTCCGGATCGATCGGGAATTCCAGGTCTTCGTCGTTCGGGACGGGCGTGATGCTTTGGCCGGCTTGCAGCTCCAGCAGCTTCTGCGGATCGATGGTGATGGAGTTGGTGTCGACCGAGGCGGAGGCCGAGACGGCGCCGGCGATGATTTCTCCCTGGGTCAGCAGGCTCTCGACGCGGGCATCGATCAGGCCCTCGCGGAACTGATTGAGATAGAGGATGCCGCCGACGAGAACGACGAGGGCGGCGAGGTTGAAGAACAGGATGCGCCGGGTGAGGCTTGAAAAGACGGCATTGCCGAAGATGCGGCGGATCAGCGTAAAAGGGTGAGTCCAGCGGCGCCGGGCGATTCTGGCACCGCTCGGGGTTTCCGCGTCGTCGATATCTCTATCTCTGTGCTGCACCAGCTGCGCCAAGCCAACGGCCCTTTCGAAGAACGGGATCATCGATCCCGTCCGCATGCTCTTATTCCATTGTCCGCCGCATGGTCCAGTTAACTATTCAAGCATGATGCCGAAAAGTGTAAGCGGTTTTCGGACGGCATCATGCTCCATTTTTGCCTCTAGAGCGGATTGAGATTTTAGGTCGATTTGACCTGAAAGCATCCGGCTCTAGGCAGCTTCGCGGAAGCGATAGCCAACGCCATACAGCGTTTCGATCATATCAAAATCGAGATCGACCATCTTGAATTTCTTGCGCAGCCGCTTGATGTGGCTGTCGATGGTGCGGTCGTCGACATAGACCTGTTCGTCATAGGCGGCGTCCATCAGGGCATCGCGGCTCTTCACGACGCCGGGGCGCTGCGCCAGCGAGTGCAGGATCAGGAACTCCGTGACGGTCAGCGTTACCGGCTCGCCCTTCCAGGTACAGGTATGGCGCTCCTGGTCCATGACGAGCTGGCCGCGCTCCAGCGAGCGGGCCTGCTGGGTGGCGCCCGGCTTTGGTGCCGCGCTGCCGCCGGCATTGTTTGCGGCTTCGCGGGCGGAGGCGCGGCGGAGCACTGCCTTGACGCGCTCGACCAGCAGGCGCTGCGAGAAGGGCTTGGTGATGAAGTCGTCGGCACCCATCTTCAGGCCGAAGAGCTCGTCGATCTCTTCATCCTTCGAGGTCAGGAAGATCACCGGTATATCGGACTTCTGCCGCAGGCGGCGCAGAAGCTCCATGCCGTCCATGCGCGGCATCTTGATGTCGAAGATCGCCAGTTGCGGCGGCCGGGCAAGCAAGCCATCGAGCGCAGAAGCGCCGTCGGTGTAGGTTTCCACCTTATATCCCTCGGCTTCCAGGGCAATCGACACGGAAGTGAGGATATTGCGGTCGTCGTCTACGAGCGCGATTGTCAACATGGTGTTCGTCTCCGTCATTATTGCGCATCTCCCGGATTTGGAATCCAGCCCAGGTGGGTTGCCAGCTCGGTTGGCGATAACCTGGCGCGCTTATGGGGATAAAGGTGGAACAAATTGTGGCAAAGATAAAGGGGTGGATTGCTGAACGGGAAAAACCCTGACCTGGAGTTGTGCGACCAAACGTCTCGATGGCCCGCATTCAAACGATTTAAAATTATTGATATTTATCTAAATCGATTAAATACCTGATATCATTCGATATTTCTCGTTATTTGCTCTTGTGCTTTTAAAAAGACGCCACTAGGTTTCATTTAGTTTAACGGCCACGGCCCTGTAGAGGAATGAAGCGATGGAGCAATTCGGCGTCCGTAATCCCGCAATCGAACTCGACTCGATCGGTCTGGGAGCCGCTGCCAGCGTGCGTTATAACCTCCTGGAGTCCCATCTTTATGAGGAAGCGATTCGTCGGCGCGAAGCCGATCTGACCGCTCATGGCGCGCTCAGGGCGTTGACCGGGCAACATACCGGCCGTTCGCCGAAGGATAAGTTCGTCGTCCGCAATTCAGTGACCGAAGACCAGATCTGGTGGGACAACAACAAGCCGATGTCGCCGGAGCATTTCGCGCTGCTGCATAAGGACATGCTGGCGCATGTGCACGGCAAGGATCTGTTCGTCCAGGATCTGATCGGCGGTGCCGATCATGATTACGCCCTGCCGACGCGGGTCGTCACCGAATTCGCCTGGCACTCGCTGTTCATCCGCAACCTTCTGATCCGCCCGGACCGTTCGGCGCTGGAAAGCTTCGCACCGAAGCTGACCATCATCGACCTGCCGAGCTTCCGCGCCGATCCCGAGCGTCATGGCTGCCGCACGGAAACGGTGATCGCCTGCGATCTCGTCAACGGCATCGTCCTGATCGGCGGCACGTCTTACGCCGGCGAGATGAAGAAGTCGGTCTTCACCGTGCTGAACTACCTCCTGCCGGAACGCGGCGTCATGCCGATGCACTGCTCGGCCAATGTCGGGCCGGAAGGGGACGCTGCGATTTTCTTCGGCCTGTCGGGCACCGGCAAGACGACGCTGTCGGCCGATCCGACGCGCACGCTGATCGGTGACGATGAGCATGGCTGGGGCGAAAACGGCATTTTCAACTTCGAAGGCGGTTGCTACGCCAAGACGATCCGCCTATCGGCCGAGGCCGAGCCGGAAATCTACGAGACGACCCGCCGCTTCGGCACCGTGCTGGAAAATGTCGTGCTCGACGAGCATGGCGTTCCGGATCTCGACGACGGTTCGCTGACGGAGAACACCCGCAGCGCCTATCCGCTGGATTTCATCCCGAACGCCTCTGAATCCGGCATGACCGGCCATCCCGAGACGATCATCATGCTGACGGCCGACGCTTTCGGCGTCATGCCGCCGATCGCCAGGCTGACGCCGGAACAGGCCATGTACCATTTCCTCTCCGGCTACACCGCCAAGGTCGCCGGCACGGAAAAGGGTGTCGTCGAGCCGGAAGCAACCTTCTCGACCTGCTTCGGCGCTCCCTTCATGCCGCGTCACCCGACCGAATACGGCAATCTGTTGAAGGAGCTGATCGCCCGCCACGGCGCCGGCTGCTGGCTCGTCAACACCGGCTGGACCGGCGGCGCTTACGGCACGGGTCGCCGCATGCCGATCAAGGCGACGCGCGCTCTGCTGGCCGCCGCCCTGAAGGGTGACCTCGACAAGGCCGAGTTCCGCATCGACCCGAATTTCGGTTTTGCCGTACCGGTCGCCGTCGAGGGCGTCGACAGTGCCATCCTCGACCCGCGCTCCACCTGGGCCGATGGTCAGGCCTATGATGCGCAGGCGGCCAAGCTGGTGCAGATGTTCGTGTCGAACTTTGCCAAGTTCGAGGACCATGTCGACGGCAACGTCCGCGACGCGGCCCCGGGACTACGCGCCGCGGCGGAGTGATCCGCCGCATAGCATTGATGACTCACGTGAAACCCCGGCAGCTGGTCTGCCGGGGTTTCATTTTGCCGCCGTGCTGTTTTCAACCGCCGAACAATATGGGATAGACAGGCGCGGAGAAAATCATGGCCAGCGACGCCCTTTACATCAACGACCGGATCACCATTGCCGGCTGGGAACTGACGGAACAATTTGTTCTGGCGGGCGGTCCCGGCGGCCAGAATGTCAACAAGGTCGCGACCGCCGTCCAGCTCTTCTTCGGGATCGTGAATTCGCCGTCGCTCA
>DASVPC010000235.1:0-4185 GCA_036383055.1 Rhizobium sp.
GCGCTGGAGCATATCGTGGCGCTGACGCAGATGTACCGCGAGCAGGGCCGTTATCTCGAACGCATCTACAAATGGGCCAAGCGCATTGGCCTTGACGAGATCCGCCGGCAGATCATGGGGGATGCCGACAAGCGCAAGGCCTACTACGATCGCTTCGTCTTCAGCCAGAAATTCGCACAGGTCGACCCCTGGTCCGAGCGGGTCTCGGGCAAGGACAAGCATGAATTCCGGCCGATGGCGACGGTCGGCTTCCATCAGGCAGCGGAGTGAGACGATGGACATGAATTGGGTAGAAATCGGCGATATCTCGGATATCCCGCTGCGCGGCGCACGCTGCGTGAAGACCCCGCAGGGCAAGATCGCCGTCTTCCGCACCGCCGAAAACCAGGTCTTCGCCATCGAGGACCACTGCCCGCACAAGGGCGGTCCGCTTTCGCAAGGCATCGTCCACGGCGCGGCGGTCACCTGCCCGCTGCACAACTGGGTGATCTCGTTGGAAACCGGCGAGGCACTCGGCGCGGACAACGGTTCGGTCAGGACCATCCCGGTGCGCAACGAGAACGGGGCCTTGTCGATTGCTCTCGATAGTTTGATGATGGCGGCGGAGTGACCGGAGCACTCATGTCCGCTGAGACAAAAACCACCTGCCCCTACTGCGGCGTCGGCTGCGGCGTCATTGCCAGCGTCGACGACCAAGGCAAGGTTTCCGTCAAAGGCGACCCGGAGCATCCGGCCAATTTCGGCCGGCTCTGTTCCAAAGGGTCGGCGCTTGCCGAAACCATTGATCTCGACGGCCGCGTCCTCTATCCGGAAATCCACGGACAAAAGACAAGTTGGGACAAAGCGCTCGATCTCGTCGCAACGCGCTTTTCCGAGACCATCGCCGAGCATGGTCCGGATTCGGTCGCGTTCTACGTCTCAGGCCAGCTTCTGACCGAAGATTATTATGTCGCCAACAAGCTGATGAAAGGCTTCATCGGTTCGGCCAATATCGACACCAATTCGCGGCTCTGCATGTCATCCTCCGTCGCCGGCCATCGCCGCGCCTTCGGTTCGGATACCGTGCCGGGAACTTACGAGGATATAGAACTCGCCGATCTGGTGATCCTGACCGGCTCCAATCTCGCCTGGTGCCATCCGGTCATCTACCAGCGCCTTGCCGCCGCCAAGGCCGCGCGGCCGGGGATGAAAGTGGTCGTGATCGACCCCCGCCGGACGATGACCTCCGACATTGCCGACCTGCATCTGGCGATCCGCCCGGATGGCGATGTCGCCTTGTTCATGGGACTGCTGGCCCAGCTTGCCCAGAGCGCTGCCATCAACCAGAATTTCATCGCGCTCCATACCGAAGGCTTCGCGGATGCGTTTGCCGAGGCCTCCGCACTGAGCTTCAGCGACCTGCTCGACAAGACTGGCCTGCCGGCAATGCAGCTGCGCGAATTCTTCCGCCTGTTCGAAACGACGGAAAAGGTGGTGACTTGCTATAGCCAGGGCGTCAACCAATCCTCCTCCGGCACCGACAAGGTCAACACCATCATCAATTGCCATCTGGCAACCGGGCGTATCGGCCGGCCCGGCATGGGGCCGTTCTCGCTCACCGGCCAACCGAACGCCATGGGAGGGCGAGAGGTCGGCGGCCTCGCCAACATGCTCGCCGCCCATATGGCAATCGAAAATGCCGAAGACCGTGATCGGGTGCAACGTTTCTGGAACGCACCAGCGATTGCCGAGCGGCCGGGGCTAAAGGCGGTCGATATGTTCCGCGCCGTTGCCGATGGCCGCATCAAGGCATTGTGGATCATGGCGACCAACCCGGTGGTGTCGATGCCGGATGCAGACGCCGTCGAGGCGGCCATCAAGGCCTGTCCCTTCGTCGTCGTTTCCGACGTCCTGAAAGAGACGGACACGACACGGCACGCGCATGTCCTGTTGCCGTCCCTTGGCTGGGGCGAAAAGGACGGCACGGTGACCAATTCCGAACGCCGGATCTCCCGGCAGCGTGGACATCTCCCCGCTCCCGGCGATGCGAAGCCGGATTGGTGGCAGATGGCCGAAGTCGGCCAACGGATGGGATTTTCCGGAGCTTTCTCCTTTGGGGCGGCCGCCGACATCTTTGCCGAACATGCCGCCCTTTCCAGCTTTGAGAATGACGGCAGCCGGGACTTCGATATCGGTGCTTACGCACAAATGCCGATGGATGCCTATGATACGCTTTCACCGTTCCAATGGCCGCAGCCCGCGGGATCGCCATCGCAGACGACGCGTTTCTTCGCAGAAGGCGGGTTCTTTCATGCCGATCGCAAGGCCCGCTTCGTGCCGGTCAAGCCGCCGGTATCAGACCGCACCAATACGAACTTCCCGTTCACGCTCAACACCGGCCGCATTCGCGACCAGTGGCATACGATGACCCGCACCGGCAAGAGCGCCCGCCTGTCGGCGCATATTGCCGAGCCTTTTGCCGAAATCCATCCCCGCGATGCGATCGAGATCGGCGTTGGCGACGCCGGTCTGATCGAAATTGAAAGCCCGCATGGCAAGGTAATCGTGCGCGCCCTGGTAACCGAACGTCAGGCGCGCGGCAGCCTGTTCGTGCCGATGCACTGGAACGACCGGTTCGCCGCAAAGGCGCGCATCGACGCCGTCGTCACGCCTTTGACCGACCCTATTTCCGGCCAGCCAGCGTCGAAGAATGTCGCTGTCGCCGCCCGCCCCTTCAAGGCGGCGCGCTATGGCTTTGCCGTTTCCATGGCAAGGCCGCAGCGGCTGGAAAGCGCCTATTGGGCGCTCGCCAAAGCCGATGGCGGCTGGCGCACGGAGCTTGGCTTTGACGAGGCGGAGGAGGACTGGACAAGCTGGTGCCGCGCCACCTTCGATATCCCCGCGCATATCGAGCCGCTTGGCTATGCCGATCGAACGACTGGCGACTTTCGTCTCGCCTTCTTCGACGGTGACAGATTACTAGCGGCGCTGTTTCTCGCTCGCCAGCCGGTGGCCGTGGCCCGCAATTGGGCGATCGCGCAGCTCACCGCTTCCCATAGCGATCTGCGCAAGCGCTTCGCACTCGTCGCCGGGCGACCGGGTGCCGACACGCCGGATCCCGGAGCAACCGTCTGCTCGTGCTTCGGCG
The DNA here is from genome assembly GCA_036383055.1 of Rhizobium sp. Classification (GTDB taxonomy): domain Bacteria; phylum Pseudomonadota; class Alphaproteobacteria; order Rhizobiales; family Rhizobiaceae; genus Rhizobium. The sequence goes on from DASVPC010000235.1 coordinate 3,128, forward strand.
TCGGCGTCAACCAGATCGTCGGTGCGGTCCGTAACGGCTGCCACAGCGTCGATGCGGTCGGCAAAGCGCTGAACGCGGGAACCAATTGCGGCTCGTGCCGTGCCGAGATCCGCGGGATCATCGACGGGTGCCTGACGGCCGCGGCCGAATAGAAACCGCATCCTTCGCCCCGCAAGCGCCTCGCCCGAGGCGCGACAAAGTGCCCATGGATGGGCCGGCTCCCACCGGCTTGACTATCTACGCTCAATATGAGAACATAAAGTGAACATATGGAGATATCCATGACTGACACACAGCAAGTCATAGAGCGTGCCATGACATTCGTCGCAGTTTCGAAGGCTTTGCGGCAACGCGAGCAGGAACGGCTCGCGGCCTGGAAACGCCGCGTCGACATCAGCCGGCCGCTGCCGCCCTTGCCGCGCGCCGTGCAGCTTTCGCTCAAGCTGGATCGATAAAATCATCGGGCGCCCGCCCGAAAGCGGACGCCCCTATTCCATCAAGGATCATTATGCCTTGAAGAATTCGAGCAGGTCGGCATTGATGACATCCGCATGGGTGGTGGCCATGCCGTGCGGGAAGCCCTTATAGATCTTCAGCGTGCCCTTCTTCAGCAGCTTGGCGGACAGAAGAGCGGAATCGGCGATCGGCACGATCTGGTCGTCGTCGCCATGCATCACCAGGACCGGCACATCGATCTTCTTCAGGTCGTCGGTGAAATCGGTTTCCGAGAAGGCCTTGATGCAATCGTAATGGGCCTTGGCGCCGCCCATCATACCCTGACGCCACCAATTGTCGACGACGCCCTGCGAGACATTAGCACCCGGACGATTGAAGCCGTAGAACGGGCCAGCCGGGATATCGCGGAAGAACTGCGCGCGGTTCGCGACCAGTGCCGAGCGGAAGCCGTCGAAGACTTCGAGCGGCAGACCGCCCGGATTCTTCTCCGATTTGACCATGATCGGCGGCACAGCGCCGATCAGTACTGCCTTGGAGACCCGGCCATGGCCGCCATATTGGGCAACGTAACGGGCAACTTCGCCGCCGCCGGTCGAATGTCC
>DASVPC010000236.1:0-15592 GCA_036383055.1 Rhizobium sp.
CGCATTGAACACCACGCTGATCGGCATGAGCTTTCTCAAAAAACTCAATTCCTACGGTGTCGAAAGCGGCTCATTGCGCCTGACGCAGTAATCCGTCAGATCCGCGAGACGATCACCGGCGGCAGAACGGGCGCGGCATCCGCGATGCGATAGTTTGCGGCGAGGTCGATTGCAGCCTTTTCGGCGCTTGCCGCATCGGCCGCGTGAACGGTCGCGATGCGATCGCCTTTGTTCACCTTCGTTCCGAGCGGCAGGATATCGCTGAAGCCGACACGATGATCGATCTTGTCCTGCGGACGGCGACGACCGCCGCCAAGATCGATGACGTCAATGCCGATGGCGCGGGCATCGCAGGCCGCAAGCCAACCATCCGAAGACGCAAGAACCGGCTTTTGCACCGGCGCCACGGCGAGATATTTAGCCGGATTCTCCAACAGATCGACTGGACCTCCGAGGCCATGGACCATGCGGCCGAACAGTTCAGCCGCCTTGCCGGAGGCGAGCACGTTTCGGGCACTGGCTTCGGCCTCGGCAAGTGTCTTCGCGACGCCCGCCTGCGTCAGCATTTCGGCGGCAAAGGCCAGCACCACCGTCTCGAGCCGCGTTCCCGCCTTGCCGTCTGTCAGGAAGTCCAGGCAATTGCGAAGCTCTACGACATTGCCGGCGGCGTCCGCCAGCGGCTGATTCATGTCGGTGATCAGAGCCGAGGTTTTTACCCCCGCCCCGTTCGCCACGTCGACCAGAGAGCGGGCCAACGTCTCGGCCTCTTCCGGTGAGGTCATGAAGGCGCCGCTGCCGATCTTGACGTCGAGCACCAGCGTTTCAAGCCCGGCAGCCAGCTTCTTCGACAGGATGGAGGCGGTGATGAGCGGCACGGAATCGACGGTGGCGGTGACATCGCGCACCGCATAGAGCTTGCCGTCGGCAGGCGCGAGGGCGCCGGTCTGGCCGATGATGGCGCAACCCACCTCGTCCACCACCTTGCGGAAGCGCGCCGCATCAGGGGTGATACCGTAGCCAGGGATCGATTCCAGTTTGTCGAGCGTCCCGCCAGTATGGCCGAGGCCACGACCGGAGATCATCGGCACGGCAAGCCCACAGGCGGCGGCGATCGGAGCCAGCATCAGCGAGACATTGTCGCCGACGCCGCCGGTCGAGTGCTTGTCGGCGATCGGCCTGCCGATGCCGGACCAGGCGAGCGTGTCGCCGGAACGGGCCATGGCCAGCGTCAGCGCAACGATCTCCTCGCGCGTCATGCCGCGAAACCAGACGGCCATGGCGAAGGCGCCGATCTGGCTCTCGGCCAGTTCGCCGCGCGCAAGCGCTCCGATGAAGCTGTCGATATCGGCGGCTGAAAGAATGCCGCCGTTGCGCTTCAGCCGGATGATCTCCTGCGGGATCATGGCTTCAATAGCCTGAAGACGCTGTCTTGGACTGTCCGCCGGCCAGCACGCCGAGGATATCGTCGAGCAGGCTCGAAGCGCCGAAACGGAAGGTCGAGGGCATGGCCCAGTCCGACGCCATGATAGTCTCGGCAAGGCTCAGATAGAGCGCCGCATCGGCAACGGAACCGATACCGCCGGCCGGCTTGAAGCCGACTTTCTTGCCGCTGTCGCGGATCGCCCGCAGCATGATGTCGGCCGCTTCAAGCGTCGCGTTGACCGCGACCTTGCCGGTGGAGGTCTTGATGAAATCGGAACCGGCCTCGATCGCCAGCTCGGAGGCGCGCTGGATCAGCGCCACGTCCTTGAGCTCGCCGGTTTCGAGGATGGTCTTCAGGATCACCGGTCCCGTGCATTCCGCCTTGACGGCTGCGACCATGTCGGTGACGGCCTGCTCGTTGCCGGCGAGCAGCGCGCGATAGGGAATGACGAGATCGATCTCGTCGGCGCCATCGGCGATCGCCTCGCGCGCTTCGGCGGCAACGTCGGCCACTTCCATGTCGCCGGCCGGGAAATTCACCACGGTTGCGATCTTCACCGCATGGTCGGTGCCGAGGATGCCGCGCGCCTGGGCGACGAAACGCGGCCAGATGCAGACTGCGGCGGTGTTGCCATAGGGCGATTGCGCCCGTTCGCAGAGCGTCTCGATCTGGGCCGGCGTACAATCATCCTTGAGATTGGTGAGATCGAGAAGGGAAAGCGCAACGGCCGCCGTTTCTCTCAGGGAATGGCTCGTCATTGTCAGTTTCCTCCGTCCGCAATCATTTCTGTCAGGATGGCCGCGAGCCGGGCGCCGCCGACCGGAGCCATGTCCTTGGTCTCCTCATGCGTCAGCTCGGCGCCGGTCATGCCAGCCCCATAGTTAGTGATGACGGAGGCCGCGGCAACCCTTAGGCCGAAAAGACGCGCCAGAATGACCTCCGGCACCGTCGACATGCCCACGGCATCGGCGCCGAGGATGCGCGCCATGCGGATTTCCGCCGGCGTTTCGAAGCTCGGGCCGGAGAACCACATATAGACGCCATGCGACAGCTTGATCTCGGCCTTTTCCGCCGCCTTGCGCATCTGCATGATGAGATCGGCATCATAGGCGCTGGTCATGCCAACGAAACGCTTGTCGCTTTCCTCGCCGATCAGCGGGTTCATGCCGGAATAATTGATGTGATCGGTGATCTGCATCACCGATCCCGGCGGCATTTCCTCGCGCAGCGACCCGGCCGAGTTGGTCAGGATCAGCGTGTCGACGCCGAGAGCCTTCAGCGTCTCGATCGGCACGCGCATGGCGTTGGCATCGCCCTTTTCATAGTAATGCACGCGGCCGGACAGCATGATGACCGGGACGTCGCCGAGGCGGCCCGCGACCAGCGTGCCGGCGTGACCGGAAACGGCGCTGACGGGAAAGCCCGGAATCTCGGCATAGGGAACACGCACGGCGTCCTGCACCTGATCGACGAGCGAACCCAGGCCGGAACCGAGGACGATACCGTAGCGCGGCTGGAGATCACCGAGCTTTGCGGCCAGGATATCGACGGCGGCGGTCATCCCAGTATCTCGGTTTCGAAGCTGAAGGGCAGCAATTCATCCATGGTCATCGTCTTCTTCACCCCGGTTTCGTCGCAAAGATAGACGCGCGTCTCCTTACTGGCAAATTCGGCGATCTTCTGCCGGCAACCGCCGCAGGGCGGGCAGAGCGGCAGCTTCTCGGCGATGACGGCCATTTCGACGATTTTCTTGGCGCCGCCCATGATCATATGGCTGATCGCGGTCGGTTCAGCGCACCAGCCCTGCGGGAAAGACAGGTTCTCGATGTTGGCACCGGCATAGATCTTGCCGTCCTCGGCGCGGATCGCCGCGCCGACGGGGAATTTCGAATAGGGGGCATGGGCAAAGGCCATCGCCCGGCGGGCGGCCTCGAACAGATCGTGCGACATGAACTAGCGCTCCTTGGTATAGGGCACGCCGCCGGCCTTGGGCGGCTTGGCGACGCCGATGAAGCCTGCGAGCAGAATGCAGGTGAGAATATAGGGCAGCGCCTGGAAAATCTGCACCGGTACTTCGCCGATGCCCGGAACCGCCTTGCCTTGCATGAAATTGGAGAAGGCATCGAGGAAGCCGAAGAGCAGGCAGGACAACATCACCGGCACCGGCTTCCACTTGGCGAAGATCAGCGCGGCAAGCGCAATATAGCCCTTGCCAGCCGACATGTTGGCTATGAAGCCGGCCGACTGGGCAATGGCGAGATAGGTACCGGAGAAGCCACATAGAATGCCGGCGCAGATCAAGGAGCGATAGCGCAGCCATGCGACCGAAATACCGGCCGTGTCGACGGCGCCGGGATTTTCCCCGACGGCGCGCAGGCGCAGGCCAAATCGCGTCCGGTACAGAATCCACCAGGAAATCGGCACGGCAAGAAAAGCGAGATAGGTGAGGATGTTGTTACCGGAAATGACATTGGCGTAGAGTGGTCCGATGATCGGCACGCCTCGCATCGCATCGGCGCCGGGCAGGATGATCGGCACAAACCGCGCGTCCGCGCCAAGCTGCGGCGTACGTCCTCCCTGGCCAAACCAGGCCTGACCAAGCACGACGGTCAAGCCGGCGATCAGAAAGTTGATCGCGACGCCGGAGACGATCTGATTGCCGCGATTGGTGATCGAGGTAAAGCCGTGCAGGAGGCCGAATATGACGGAGACGATAATACCCGCGCCCAGCCCGGCCCAAGCCGATCCGGTGACCGTGGCCATGCACGCGGCGGCAAATGCGGCCGCCAACATCTTGCCTTCAAGGCCGATATCGAAGACGCCGGCACGCTCGGAAAACAACCCGGCAAGCGCCGTAAAGATCAGGGGAATCGACAGACGGATGGTCGAACCGAGCATGCTGATCAGGATGTCGTAATAATCCATGGCCGATCCTCACGCCTTGCCGAACAATTGGTAGATACGCACGAATGTCGGACGCAGCATGTATTCGAGCGCACCAACGAACAGAATAACGAGACCCTGGATCAGGATGACCATATCTCGGCTAATGGTTGGTATATCAAAATTAACCATATCGCCGCCTTGGGAAAGGATACCAAACAGGATCGCCGCAAAGATAATACCCAAGGGATGGTTACGGCCCATAAGCGACACGGCGATGCCAACAAAGCCCGCGCCTGCGACGAACTCGACACCAAGACGGGCCTGCGCACCCATGACCGGGTTTAGCGCCATCATCCCTGCCAGACCGCCTGATATCAGCATGGCGATGATGACGGTGCGGGCATAGGGAATGCCGGCATAGACGGCGGCGGTCGGGCTGAGGCCGAGCGTACGCATCTCATAGCCGAGCTTGGTGCGCCAGATGAGCAGCCAGACGAGGAAGCACATCACCAGCGCGATCAGGAACGAGACGTTGAGCGGCGCGGCGCCGATCGTCGAGCCGAACATGCTGATCAGCCAATCGAGCTTCGGCAGTTGGCCGCCTTCAAGAAAGGTGCGGCTTTCCGCGGACTGTTTTCCCGGCACGATCAGAACGTGCGACAGCAGAAAAACCATCAGAGGTGCGCCGATGAAATTGAACATGATCGTCGTGATGACGATATGGCTGCCGCGCTTTGCCTGCATCCAGGCCGGAATAAAAGCCCATGCCGCGCCGAACACCGCAGCGCCAATCATTGCGAACGGCATGGTGACATACCAGGGCACATAATTGTCGAGCGACAGGGCGACCAAGGCAGCCCCGAGACCACCAATATAGGCCTGGCCTTCCGAGCCTATGTTGAACAAGCCCGCATGGATCGCGACAGCGACGGAAAGACCCGTGAAAATAAAACTCGTGGCATAGAACAACGTGTAGCTGATGGCCTCGCCACTGCCCAGCGAACCCTGAACAAGAGAATTCAGGGCATCGAGAGGACTTTCACCGATGAGCCAGATCACCAGACCTGAAACGATAAAAGCCAACAGCAGATTGATCAGCGGGATCAGGCCGTAATTGATCCAATTGGGAAGCGGAACGGAAGCGGTACTCATCAAGGCCTCACGCGGCAATTCCGGCCATCATCAGGCCGAGTGTCTGTTCACCGGCGTCAGCCGTTTTTTCGCCGACGACATGGCCGGCAAACATGACGAGGATGCGGTCCGACAGCGCGCGGATTTCATCCAGCTCCACCGAGACCAGCAGGATCGCCTTGCCGGCGTCGCGCATCTCGATGATGCGGCGATGGATGAATTCGATGGCGCCGATATCGACGCCGCGCGTCGGTTGGCCGATCAGCAGGGCCTTCGGATCGCGCTCGATCTCGCGGGCGACGACGATCTTCTGCTGGTTGCCGCCGGAGAAATTGGCGGTCTTCAGCCGGGCGTTCGGCGGTCGGATGTCGTATTTCTCGATCTTCTCGATCGCATCCTTGCGCATGGCGTCGAGATCGAGCATCCCACCTCGCCCATATTTGGCGTCGCGGTGATAGCCGAGCATCGAATTCTCATATTCCTCGAATTTGAGGACAAGGCCCATGTGATGACGGTCTTCCGGGATATGGGCAAGGCCGAGGGCGCGCAGGGCCGCCGGGTCGGCGGTGCCGATCGGCTTGCCATGCAGACAGATCTCGCCCGAGGCCGGCTTGCGGATGCCGGCGATCGCCTCCAGCAGCTCGGACTGGCCATTGCCGGCCACGCCGGCAATGCCGACGATCTCGCCGGCGCGCACATCGAAGGAAACATTGTCGACCATGGTGACGCCGCGACCATCCTTGACGGTCAGATTGCGCACGGAGAGGACGACATCGCCCGGATGGGCGGAGCCCTTCTCGACGCGCAGCAGCACGCGGCGGCCGACCATCAGCTCGGCCAGCTCTTCGACGGTGGTTTCAACGGTCTTGCGGGTGGCGACCATTTCGCCGCGGCGCATGACCGACACCGTATCGGTGATCGCCATGATCTCACGCAGCTTATGGGTAATGAGAAGGATCGTCTTGCCCTGGTCGCGCAGCACGCGCAGGATGCGGAACAGGTTGTCGGCTTCGGCGGGCGTCAATACGCCGGTCGGCTCGTCGAGGATGAGGATCTCGGCGCCGCGATACATGGCCTTCAGAATCTCGACGCGCTGCTGCTGGCCGACGGGAAGCTCTTCGATCAAGGCGTCGGGATCGACGTCCAGACCGTAATCCGTCTCCAGTCTGCCAAGCTCGGCGCGGGCCGCAGCAACGCCCTTGGCCAGAAGGGCTCCGCCTTCGGCACCGAGCATGACGTTTTCCAGCACGGAGAAATTATCGACCAACATGAAATGCTGGTGCACCATGCCGATACCGGCGGCGATGGCCGTCTGGCTGTCACGGATGGCGATGGGATTGCCGTTGATGCGGATCTCGCCGCTGTCGGCCTGATAGAAGCCGTAGATGATCGACATCAGAGTCGACTTCCCGGCACCGTTCTCACCGATGATCCCGTGGATCGAGCCCTTGGAAACGGTCAGGTTGATGTCTTTATTGGCATGGACGGCACCGAACTTCTTGTCGATGCCCACAAGTTCGATGGCAGGCAATTGGCTCACTACACGGCTCCAGAAATCATAATTCCGGATAAGAAAAGGGCGTATGACGTTTTGATGCCGTCATACGCCCTAATTTCATATCAGCTCTTCGGGCAGGCGTTATCGGTCGTGTAGTCGTGCACCTTGATCGTGCCGGCAATGATGCCGGCGGTCGCCTTGTCGACGGCAGACTTGATTTCCGGAGTGACGAGCGGCTTGTTGTTGTCATCCAGGGCGACGCCAACGCCCTCTTCCTTGAGGCCGAGTTCCTGCGTGCCGGGCGTGAACTTGCCAGCCTTGGCATCGGTGAAGGCGTTGTAGACGGCAAGGTCGACGCGCTTGACGACGGAAGTCAGAACCGAACCCGGATGCAGGTAGTTCTGGTTCGAGTCGACGCCGACGGAGAGCTTCTTGTTGTCGGCAGCCGTCTGCAGCACGCCGAGGCCGGTGGCGCCGGCAGCCGCGTAGATCACGTCTGCACCCTGGTCGATCTGGTTCTTGGTCAGCTCGCCGCCGCGAACCGGGTCGTTCCAGGCAGCACCGGTGGTGCCGGTCATGTTCTGGAAGACTTCGATCTTCGCATTGGCGGCGCGGGCGCCCTGCTCATAGCCGCATTCGAACTTGCGGATCAGCGGAATGTCCATGCCGCCGACGAAACCGATCTTGCCGGTCTTCGAAGACAGAGCAGCCATGACGCCGGCGAGGTACGAACCTTCATTTTCCTTGAACTTGACGGAACGGACGTTCGGCAGGTCGAGGCTGTCGTCGATCAGAACGAATTCGGTCTTCGGATATTCGGCTGCAACCTTCTGGAGGGCGGAAGTCCAAGCGAAGGAAACAGCAATAACCGGGTTGAAACCCTTGCTGGCGAAGTTGCGCAGCGCCTGTTCGCCCTGGGTGTCGCCGGTCGGTTCGAAGTCGCGATAGGCGATGCCGGTTTCCTTCTTGAACTTTTCGGCGCCGTTATAGGCCGCTTCGTTGAAGGACTTGTCGAACTTGCCGCCGGTGCCGTAGACGATCGCCGGCTTGATGTCGGCCGCAAGCGCCGTTGCCGACATGGCAGCCAAGGCGAAAAGCGTCAAAAGGGATTTTTTCATGAGTTGCAGCCCTGTTGTTTCTATCTTGTTGGGTCCTCCCGCAAGCCCGTTGACCGGGCATGTCTGCGGAACCGCCGGCCTCCCCCGAGGCCAAGCTGGCGCGCATCCTTGCATGGCTGCACGAAAAATTCACCAGAAATTTTTCAGTTGGTAAAGATTTGTGGGAATTGCCAAAAGCCCGCTCAAAGGGGCTGTTTTTTGGACAATTCCGCTCTCGGACTGCGATTTTATTAGCCAATCAAGCGACGATTGAAGGCGACAACAGCCGCACCGATACGTCTCCGGACGTCGCCGAATTGCATAGCCGGAACGGCTTTCAAGGTATGATATCGCGGAAGAGCGGCCGGTCTCAGACGCTGAAGCGGCCCGCAACCGGCGGCTTCTTGTAGGCAACCATCCACAATAGCAGCGAGAGCACCAGGAAGACCGCGAAAGCCGGCTGGAACAGCAGCCATTGCATGGCCATGTCGTAGAGGCGCGGATGAATATAATAGGCGATCAGCGACTGGACGGTGGCGAGCGTGGACGGACTGACATCCTTCCAGGCATCTCCCATCGGCGTCATGACGACGGCGGAGGCTGCGACCGACTGGATGGAATCGATGGTTCCGGCAACCACCGCAACCACGAGCGCGACGAGGCTGGCAAAACGCAACAGGAAACGCATGAACTCCTCCCGATACTCAATTATCCTCGGCCATATACGCTTGGCCGGTTGCATTCTTTTTCCGTCTTTCTCTTTAGATAAGTTGGGAATGAGACAAGCGCAATGGAGGAGAAGCGCATAGTTTTCTGCTCAGAAGTCAAAAAACTGTCAGATTTGGGTTGATCCCAGAAAATTCATCGGTATATATCGCGCCGTTCCCACGATAGCTCCTCATCGGATGCGAAGTGCAGATGGACAGGTGGCCGAGTGGTTTAAGGCGCACGCCTGGAACGCGTGTGTACGTGAAAGCGTACCGTGGGTTCGAATCCCACCTTGTCCGCCATTCTTCTCAAAAGAACCAGGTCAGCAAACAGCTGTCGCCAAGGGCCACCGATCCGGGCTCTATGCTTCCATTTCGGTAGCATCCGCGCTCTTCCTTCACCCACCATCCATAGCTCATCAGATGAGATGCGGAGCATTTCTGACGATGACATAGGATGCGACGGCAAGGACGAGCGCGGCGAATATCCAGTTTAGAACTCTTGCGTTTGCGGAGAGGCGGGTGGCCAACAGCATACCGAGTGCGCCGCCGATGACGCCGCCAAGAATGAACTCGGCGGCCAGCGGCCAGTCCACCAGACCGGCGCTTGCATAGTTGAATGCCGTCGCAAGACCGAAGGTGCCGACGGCAAGCAAAGACGAGCCGATGGCGCTGATGGTTCGCATGCCCGTGGCGAAGATCAGCGCGGGGACAATAAGAAATCCGCCGCCGATGCCGAAGAAGCCGGACGCGGCGCCGGTGGCGATGGCGGCCGCGGCGGTGACGACACACATGCGCCGGTCGACGGGACGCTGCCGCCCCTGGGCATCGCGGCGCGGGCGCAGCATGAGCAATCCCACGGCAACCATCACCAGACCAAAGAGAAACAACAGGCTCTTGCCGTCCACCAGAAGGCCGAGACTGGAACCCAGCATCGCGCCCAAAGTTCCGACCAGAGCGAAGACGATGGCGCAGCGCCACCATACATGTCCCTTGCGGGCATGGTTGATGAGATTGGCATAAGCGTTGATCGAGACGGCGAGCGCGCCCGTGCCGATCGCGACATGCGGATTGGCGACGCCGACCACATAGAGAAGCAGCGGCGTGGCGAGGATCGATCCGCCGCCACCGATCAGCCCGAGCGAGAAGCCGACGAGTCCGCCGGAGCCAACCGCGGTGAGAATGGAGGCGGCAATCATTGAAGGCTCCTGGCGATCAGCCGATCGTGGATAACCATGCCGGCGGCCATGGCGATGACGAACAGAAAAGCCGGCAGTGCTCCCGTCGCAAGCGCCGAGATGGCCGGCCCGGGGCAGAAACCGCCGAGCCCCCAGCCGATGCCGAAGATCGCCGATCCGATCAATACCTCTTTGTCGATAGCGGTCTTCGAGGGCAGATGGAACTGCCGGTCGAGCGCAGGCTTCGCCATCCGGCGCTGGAGCAGGACGCCCGGCACGGCAACGAACACCGCGCCGCCGAGCACGAATATCAGGCTCGGGTCCCAAAGACCGCTCGCAACATCAAGGAAGCCGAGGACGCGGGCAGGATCGACCATGCCCGACAGCGACAGGCCGAAGCCGAAGATTGCGCCCGCGACAAGGGCGCCGGCGAGGCGAGCATGGGCGGAGAGGCTCATTTCAATATCCCCATGGCAGTCGCCGTGACGATTCCCGTGGCAAGGAAGACAGCCATCGCCGCAAATGAACGCTTGGAGAAGCGGGCAAGACCGAGAATACCGTGGCCCGAAGTGCAGCCGGAACCCAGGCGCGTGCCTATCCCGACCAACAGGCCGGCAAGGAGCACGATCAGCCACGAGGCGGAGACGGTCATGGCCGGCATTTGGCCGAAGGCTGCGGCATACAGGAACGGGCCGGCGAGAAGGCCGGCGATGAAAGCGGCGTTGGGCGCCATGCTATGGCCGCCAAGGAGGCGGCCGAGGATGCCGCTGATGCCGGCGATCCGGCCGTTGAGAAGCAAGAGCAGCACCGCTGACAGGCCGAGCAGCATGCCGCCGACAAACGGAAAAAGGTATGGCGTCATGCTCGCGTCTCCGGCTGGCAGAAGATACCGTAGAGCGCCTGGATGAGCTGTGCCGCCTTCTCTTCCGTCAGCCGATAGAAGATCTGCTTGGCTTCACGGCGCGTCTCGACGACATCCGCCTCACGCAGAACACCAAGCTGCTGGGACAGCGTTGGCTGGTGAATATCGAGTCTTTCCTCCAGCTCGCCGACCGAATATTCGCCTTCGGCCAGCGTGCAGGCCAGTATCAGGCGGACAGGATGCGCCAGCGTCTTCAGCAATGAAGCGACCTCGCCGGCCCGGCTCGCCATCTCCTCGGGCGGGACGGCGGCGCGTGTCGAATTCGACTTGCTCACCATGCGGCGCCCTCCAATGCGTTGAGCGGGAGTTTGAGGTAACGTCGGCCGTTATCCTCAGGCTCCGGCAGCCGGCCGCCGCGAATATTCACCTGCAGCGCATGAAGGATCAGCTTCGGCATCGGCAACGTCTTGTCGCGTGCCTCGCGGGCCGCCACGAAATTCTCCTCGCTCATTCCGGCGATGTGCGGGTTGGCGCGCTTCTGCTCGCCGACCGTGCTTTCCCATTTCGCATTTCGCCCACCCGGCTGGTAATCGTGGCCCGTAAACAGTCGCGTCTCATCGGGCAGCGACAGGATGCGCTGGATCGATGCCCATAAAACTCGCGCGCTACCGCCGGGAAAATCGGCGCGGGCCGTACCCGAATCCGGCATGAAGAGCGTGTCGTGGACAAAGGCGGCGTCGCCGATGACATAGGTGACCGAGGCGAGCGTGTGACCGGGCGAGAACATGGCGCGACCTTCGAGATTGCCGATCCTGAACGTGTCGCCATCTTCGAACAGCCGATCCCATTGAGACCCGTCGACCGCAAACTCCGGCAGGTTGTAGATATCCTTCCACAGCCGCTGCACGCCGACGACATGGGCGCCGATCGCCGTCGGCGCGCCAGTCTTCTGCTTGAGATAATCGGCGGCCGAGAAGTGGTCGGCATGCGGGTGCGTGTCGAAAATCCATTCCACCGTCAGCCCTTCGGTCCGCACGTAACCAAGAATGGCGTCAGCATGCGCGGTCGCGGTCGCCCCGGATTTCTCGTCAAAATCAAGGACGGGATCGATGATGACGCAGACCTTGGTCGAGGGATCGCTAACGACATATTGAATGCTGCCGCTACGAGGATCGTAGAAGCCCCTGACCTTCGGCACGCGCGTATCCTCGCGCATCAGCCAGCGCACCGCACCGGAGATGTCGAAACCGAAATTGCGGCCGAAGCTTTCTACATCCTCACGCTTCATCCGCCCGTCGAGAACTTCCCCAAGGGCGTAAAGCGTCAAGGCGCGCGTTCCGCTCTTGCAGTGGGCAAGGACCGGCCCATGTGCATCCGACAAAGCTTTTCGGAATGCGTGGATATCCGCCTCCGTAATGGCGGGGCCGGTGACTGGAATGAAACTATAGCCGAGAGAGGCCGCGTGCGCGGCCGATGCCTCGGCAGCATTACCCGGCTGGCCAGGCTCTTCGCCGTCCGGCCGGGCATTGATGATGTGAGCGAAGCCCTGTTTGGCGAGTTCGCCGAAGGCAGTAAGCACAGGCTGGGCGGATATTGCCAGATTATCCGTGATTTTGACGAAAGTCATGGTGACTGCTCCGTGGCAAATATCAATATACAATTACATATAATATATATTGATGACACAATCAAGCGCCCGGCGCCTTTTCGTCAATGCGATCGATACCGCCGACCTGGTCTCGCGAAGCTGCGGCTCTCTATTCGTGATGAGAGCCGGACGACTGAACACCCGCCCGTATCGATCGCGCTCGCGGTATCACCCGCCACTGAGAGCAACGGCCAGCGCCAAGACAGCACAAGCTTCGATCGCAATCCGCCAACGGCTCTGTCGCGTCCAGGCCCAGGCAGCCGCTACCTGCGAGGGATTGAGGTCACCAGCCTGTTCGAAGCGGAGGGCAGCAGGGATAAAGTGAACGAAGGACCAGGCTCGCGTGATTACGTGCGCCGCCAGCGCCGCCAGGATACAATACCTTGCGAAAGGGCTCTGTCAGTTCGCCCACAGCGAGACGGCGAGGGCAAGCTCATAGGCCGTATGCATCGGAATCCAGAAAAACTTGCGGTCTATCCCGCCTCTTTGGGGCTGGATCAGGTGCGGCAGTCTGGGCCAGGCGCGATCGATCAGCAGGGCCTCGTACAGGCCGCCGCCCAACCCGATCGCTCCGAAAACCATGGCTGCCTGCAAGATGACGGCATGAAAATTCATTGGCGTAATTGTCCAATATAGGCTAGCGATCAAATATCTTAATTATCGAGATATCATAATGTCAAGAGAACTGATCCAGACAACCACACGACTGACGGATGCGCTTCGCAAGTCCAGTGCGCTGGCGTTGATGGTGAGCCACAACGTCGCGGCGAAGGTCGGCTTGAACATGACCGACCTTGAATGCCTCGACATCATCCAGATGAGCGGAAGCGTGACCGCCGGCGAGCTGGCGCGCCGGACGGGCCTTTCGACCGGCGCGATGACGACCGCGATCGACCGGCTTGTGCATGCCGGCTATGCGGAACGGCAGGACGATCCGAACGACAGACGCAAAGTCCTCGTCACGACCCGCGCCGAGCACATGCAGACGCTCTGGCAGATCTATGCGCCCTTGCAGGCAGCGATGGAACGGCTCTATGAAGGCTATTCCGAGGATGAATTGCGCACGATAGCAACCTTCATGGAGCAAGCTGCAACGGTTTCCACCGCGTTCGCACGAAGCTTGCAGGCGGAATGAGCTGCAGGGATCGCCCTGACCTGAAAATGGAGTATCAGCCGGCAGGCGTTACTCGGCGATATTTCGGTGCCAGAAGTGCTGCCAGCTCCGCCCTGGATTCGACCAGCGCACCGACGTCCTGGCGTGCTTTTGCCATCGCCATGGCGCCGGAATAGATGGCGATGACCAGCGTCGCGAGACTGCTTGGCTGGATGTTGCTCGCACGCCCCGATGCCAGGTCCGCCTGAAATTTTGCGGACAATGCCCCGTGCCAAGCAGCGAAAATATCGCCGAGGGCAAGGCGCATTTCCGGATCATGGGGGGAGACGTCCATCGCCATGTTGTTGAGCGGACAGCCGGAAACCGAGCCCTTGGGCGCCAGTTCGCCGATGATATCACCGAAAATCAGATCGATGGCGGCCGGCGCGTCGACACATCTATCCAGCGGCTCGATCCACGTCTGCTGAACAGCGTGGCTCACCCGATCACGGATAACCGCCAGCCCCAGCGCGCGCTTTGCCGGAAAATGATGCGCCATCGCCCCGCCGGACACCGAAGCCTTTTCCCGGATCTCCAGCATCCCGGTTGCGATGTAACCCTGTTTGACGAAGGCATCATAGGCCGTGTCGACGATCCGGCGACGCACGCCTTGAGGGTCATTGGTTCTTCCGTTTCCGATCATGCAACTCCGACCAATTTTTCAAGAGAATAGCATCTTGACAAAACAGGTCAATCATCCTCTTTTTAAAACAGGACGATTGACCTGTTAGGAGAAAACATGGAATCCCATACCGTATTTGAACTCCGCCGCTACCGGCTGCTTCCCGGAGGCCGGGAACCGTTGATTGACCTGTTCGACAGGGAATTCGTTGAACCGCAGGAAGCGCTGGGCATGCGTGTCGAGGCGGAGTTTCGTGACCTTGAGGATCCCAATGCTTTCGTCTGGGTCCGCTCCTTCCGGGACATGGAAGCGCGGACGGAAGCGCTCCAATCCTTTTATTCAGGCCCCATCTGGAAAAAACACGGGCCAGACGCAAACGCCACGATGCTCAACTCGGACAATGTGCTGCTGCTGAAATCGGCGGGCGCCATGCAACCCTTCGCGCGCAATCTGCAACGAAAGCAGGAGACGGAGCGGCCCGAAACGAGCGGCATCGTCATTGCGAATACTTGCTCGCTGGCACCAACGAAAGAGACCGATTTCGCGAGTTTCTTTTTCGATCACGCACTCCCGATTATCCATGATGCCGGCGCACGGGTTGAGGCCGCGTTTGTCACGGAGCAAAGCCCGAACGGTTTTCGGAGGCTCCCGGTTCGCGAGGGCGAGACCGTCTTCGTTTGGTTCGAATGCCACGAGGACGAGGCAGGCGTGGCGCGCTACCGGGAGCGTCTGCGCCGGAATGCCGATTGGACGGACGACATCTACCCGCGCATGGACAGCCTGTGCTGGCGTGACATCGGGGTGGCGCGCTTGACGCCGACGTCACGGTCGCTCTGCGCCTGGTGATTGAACTTAGCCATTTTTGTCCGCTTGCTCGCAAAAGCAGTGGACCGTGCCACGCATCGCGGTCTCAGCCAATTCGCCATCCGCCATTGACCGGAATTACGGCGCCCGTGACGAAGGAACCCGCCGGCGACGCAAGCCAGAGCACGGCGCCGGCAATGTCGGCCGGCGTGCCCGGCCGTCCCACCGGCGTCTCGGCGACGATTAAGGCTATGCGTTCTTCCGGCCAGGCACCGGTGAAGCCCGTGTCCGCGATGAAGCCTGGCGCAATGACGTTCGCGGTGATCCCGCGCGGCGCCAGTTCACGCGCCAGCGCATAGGTCAGTCCGTGCAGGCCGGATTTCGCCGCAGCATAGGCAAGGCTGCCCGGCCTACTGCCGCCGGTCTGCGCACCGATCGAACTGATGTTGATGACGCGGCCGCCGGGGCTTGCGAGCAAAGGAGCCGCCGCCTGTACCATCAAAAAATTGCCCTTGAGGTTGGCGTCGATGACGGCATCCCAACTCGTCTCGGCTTCCTCCGCCGGCGTCGAGAGACTGACGCT
>DASVPC010000237.1:0-9864 GCA_036383055.1 Rhizobium sp.
CGTTGCTGCGGAAGGCCGCCGAAGCTGCGCTCTCCTGGCCGCGCGAGCTTTTCATGTCCTTCAATTTGTCTTCGGCCCAGCTGATGGACCCCGGCACCAGTGCCAACGTGCTGTCGATCCTTGGCCGCGTCGGATTCGATCCGCATCGCCTGGAGCTCGAAATCACCGAAACGGCAGTGATGAGCTCGGCCGACACCGCACACCGCATCATCTCCGATCTGCGCCAGGCCGGCGTTCGCATCTCGCTCGACGATTTCGGCACCGGACAGTCGAGCCTCGGCCGCCTGCGCGACTTCATCTTCGACAAGGTCAAGATCGACCGCGCCTTCGTCTCGCGCATTAATTCGGATCGCGCCTCCGAACACATCGTCAAGGCGGTTCTTGCCATGTGCGAGGGGCTCGACCTCGAAGTGGTTGCAGAAGGCATCGAGGATCACGCTGAGGCGGCCAAACTCAAATCGCTCGGCTGCGCCATGGGGCAGGGCTATTATTATGGTAAGCCCGCCGATAGCACCGCCACCTTGCGCTATCTCCACGGAAACTGATAAGAAGACGGACGGCGCGCCTCAGCGCGTCGTCAAGCCTATGGCAAGGGCAGTTCGTGGCCCTGCTTGATGGTTTCCATTGGAACGTCGGTCTTGACACTCTGGACGCTGGGTATGCGTGTCAGATGGTCGGCCTGGAAGCGCCAATAGCTGTGGAGATCGGCGGTGACGATCCGCATGATGGCGTCGCATTCACCGGTCGTCAGGTAGCATTCGACGACTTCGGGGAACTTTCTGACCGTTTCCGCGAACTGATGGGTAATCTCGGCGTCCTGCGTTTTGAACCAGACGCGAGCGAATACCGTAAGGCCCATGCCGACCTTTGCCGGATCGAGCACGGCAACATAGCGATCGATGACGCCAGATTCTTCCAGTAGACGTACCCTGCGCAGGCAGGGCGAGGGCGAAAGTCCCACTTCCTTGGCCAGCTCCACATTCGCAATTCGTCCATTGCGCTGAAGTGCGCGAAGTATGCGCCGATCGATGGCGTCTAGTGCTGGTGGCATCATCTGCTTCCGTGTTCGATATCGACGCTATAATATGCCAATATTATGCAAACTCGCGACTGTCTTCGCAAGCCAATTGCACGACCTTTGACCTATCGTTCCAAAACACCAACACTGGGAACGAAAATCACTCATGGTCAAAGATATCAAGAAGATCGTCCTCTCCTATTCGGGCGGCCTGGACACCTCGATCATCCTCAAATGGCTGCAGGAAACCTATAAATGCGAGGTGGTGACCTTTACCGCCGATCTGGGTCAGGACGAGGAGCTTGAGCCGGCGCGCTCGAAGGCTGAGATGCTCGGGATCAAGGACATCCGCATCGTGGACGTCCGCGAGGAGTTCGTTCGCGACTTCGTGTTCCCGATGTTCCGCGCCAACACAGTGTATGAAGGCCAGTATCTGCTCGGCTCCTCCATAGCCCGTCCACTCATCGCAAAGCATCTCGTCAAAATTGCTCAGGAAGTGGGTGCCGATGCCATTTCCCATGGCGCCACCGGCAAAGGCAACGATCAGGTCCGGTTCGAATTGACGGTCAACGCGCTCGATCCATCCATCAAGGTCATCGCGCCGTGGCGCGAGTGGGATATTCAGTCGCGCACCCAACTCATCGAATATGCCGAACGGAACCAGATTCCGGTCCCCAAGGACAAGCGTGGCGAGGCGCCGTTCTCGGTCGACGCGAATTTGCTGCATACCTCGTCCGAGGGCAAGGTTCTGGAAGACCCCGCCGACATCGCGCCGGACTATATCTATCAGCGCACCGTCGATCCCATGGACGCGCCCAACCTGCCGGAGATCATCACCATCGGCTTCGAGAAGGGTGACGCGGTTTCTCTCAACGGCGTCGATCTGTCACCGGCGACGCTACTGACCAGACTCAATGAACTGGGTGGCAAGCATGGGGTGGGGCGGATCGATCTGGTCGAAAACCGGTTCGTCGGCATGAAATCGCGCGGAGTTTACGAGACGCCGGGCGGCACGATCCTGCTCGCGGCGCATCGTGGGATCGAGTCGATCACGCTCGACCGTGGCGCGGCTCATCTGAAGGACGAGATCATGCCGCGTTATGCGGAGCTGATCTACAATGGGTTCTGGTATGCGCCGGAGCGGAAAATGTTGCAGGCGCTGATCGACCGGAGCCAGACCCATGTTGCCGGCGAGGTGACGGTAAAACTCCACAAGGGTTCGGCCAGCGTGATTGCGCGCAGTTCCCCCAATTCGCTCTATTCAATGGATCTCGTAACATTCGAGGAGGGCTCGGGCAGCTACGATCATCACGATGCCGAGGGCTTCATCAAGCTCAACGGGTTAAGGCTAAAGACCTTGGCGGCGCGCAACAAGAGGTTGGGACATTAAAGGCCGAACGGCGGCTCATGAGGGCCGCCGTTTTTCATTGTTACGCTTATTTATTGGTCGTCGACGAGGTCGTCGTGCTGTCGGTACCGGGTACCGCCGCCGGCATGCGCGCGGCCTTTTCGGAGGCCTGGGCGGCTAGCGTCTTGAACTCGGGCGCTGTCTTCAGCGCATCGGCCGTTTCGGTGGTCGTCAGCTTGACGCTGCCGTCCTCGACATTCTGCGTCGCGGTGATCTTGTCGAAGGGAACGGCGACGTTCTTCTGGCCCATGCCAAGGAAACCGCCGACGCCGACGACTGCGGCGACAACGCCGCCCTGCTTCAGCAGGACAAGGTCGTTGATGCTGCCGATGCTTTCGTTCTGACCATTATAGACCGACTGGCCGATATAGGTCCTGGCGCTGATCTGATCCGCCGATTGCTCGGTCAGATAGCCACCGGCCCGCGCCGTCGTTGTCGTCGGTGCGGTGGCTGGTGCCTGGGCATCGTTCTGCGGCATCTTGGGTGCCGGCTTGGTGGTGTCGGGCGTTGCCGGAGCAGTCTGCGTCAGCGGCGCGTTGTTGCCGGTCGACGGCTGCTGTGTCTGGGCGAAGGCCATGGGTGAGAGGACAGATGCTGTGGCAAAGACCGCGCCAACAGCGACGGAGGTGAATAGTTTGCCGGTCATCGTGAACCTACCTTTCATTTTGATGGGCATGTTCCCCGGCTCGGGTGGCGCCACGTTCTTGGCTGACCATCGTCGTGCCGGTTCAGTAGGGGAACAGGTCGAGGAGAGGTTTGGTTCCGGAAAAAGTTGCAGAAAACGGCGCTGCGTCGCCCCGGGGGCGGAAAAATATAACGAGAAATCAATTTGTTATGAAAGGATCGATGCAACCAAAAGAAGTCGATCTGTTGGGCCGGTTGCGGTGAGGATGTCTCGGCTCCCGGTGCGGGGCGGTTCTATCCGAGCGCCCTGCACCATGCTTTTCCCCGAGCCGTCTTCACGGTGATCGCCACCGCTGCAGAGACGGCAAACGCGATCAGATCTTGTAGGGCGGATCGAAAACGCCTTTGACCGTCGGGCCGAGCTCAAGAAGCGCTCCGGCTTGCGGTTGTGTAGAGCGGGCGTCGTCGTCGAGACCCTCCCAGGCCGTCGTCACCGCCAGGCGATCGGCATTCTTGCCAATGAAGGCTGGGCAGGAGGGCTGCATGGCGGGCACGCGGTAGCGCTCGATGCGTAGACCATCGGGGCTATAACGATCGACGAAGCCGGAGCCCCAGCGTGAGTTCCAGATATAGCCGTCGGCATCGCAGACCGAGCCGTCGATGCCGCCCGGATCCTCCATGCTGTCGACCAGCACGATGGGTTCGCCCGTCGGAAGCCCTGTCAGCGGATCGACCGTCACCCGCATCAGCTGGCTGATGCGGGTATCGGTGAAATAGCCCATGGTGCCGTCGGGAGAAAAGCAGATCGAATTCGGAATGCTGATCTGGTCGAAGATCTTCGTCACCTTGCCGCCGGCAACGTGATAGATGGCGCCCGCCTGCATTTCGGCACGCTTTCCCATGGTGCCGATCCACAGCGAACCGGAGATATGCGTGCGCCCGTCATTGGAGCGATTTTCCGGCTTGTCCGCCTCGATGGCGGCATAAAAGGTCAGCTCGCCGGTCGCGACGTCGCGCAGGAACAGACCTTCTTCGGTGGCAATCAACTGGCGTCCGGCGTCGATGCGGGCCAGCACGCTCGCCATCATAGGCAGCTCGTGCACCTGCTTCTTGCCGGTCGCAAGATGCAGCTCATGCAATTCCTTGCCGAGAATATTGAACCACCAGACCGTGTCGGTATCGGGATCATAGGTCGGCCCTTCGCCCAGCACCGAAGCGGTGTCGGAAAGAATGGTGCCCTGGAAATCGTGAATCGCGGTCATATGCTCAAGCTCCTATGGCGGCGTCATAGGCGTAAATGGTCACCTTGGCGCGTTCGGCAACCTCTGCCGTGGTCATTCCCGGCTTGTAGAGGCTGGTGCCGAGACCGAATGCGAGGACGCCGGCCTTGGTGTAATCGGCGAAATTCTTGTCCGAAACGCCGCCAACTGCGGCGATCACCAGCTCCGGCGGCAGCACGGCGCGGATGGCGGTGATGCCGGAGGCGCCAAGCACGCCTGCGGGGAAAAATTTAAGCCCGGTCGCGCCGGCGCGGGCGGCGGCCAGCGCTTCCGTGGCGGTGAAGACGCCGGGCATCGTCACCATGCCTTTGTCGCGGGCGCGGCTGATGACGGCGGGCTCGACATTCGGCGTCACCAGCAGCTTGCCGCCGGCGGCGTCCAGCCGGTCGACATCCTCGACGGTCAGCACCGTGCCGGCACCGATCAGGCAATCGGCGGGCGCCAGCTTGGCGGCGATCTCGATCGATCGGAAAGGCTCCGGCGAGTTCAGCGGGATCTCGATTGCCGTCAGGCCGGTTTCGATCAGCGCGCCGACGATATCAGCGGTTTCCTCCGGCTTGATGCCACGGAGGATGGCAATGAGCGGGCGTTTCATGGAGGGGAAGGGGACGCGGGTCGTCATCAGTGTGTTCTTTCGTTGTTCGGCCAGATTGCCTTGGCGGCGGCGGAAAGCCCGCGGCGGACGGCGGCATCGGCATCGACAGTCGTATAGGTGAGGGACAGGGTGCGGAAGGCATCCTCATAGAGCGCCTGCAGGCGTCCGGATGCGACAAGGGTGATCGTTGCGCCTTGGCCTGAGGATGACAGCGCACCGGCGATTTCGGCGCCGATCAGCGTGCCGGAAATCAGCGCCTGCGCGCCGGCTGCCGTCAGGCCATGCAGAAGCTGGCCGGCACGGGCGGTGAAGAGCAGGTTGGTGGCGAGCGCCGGCCTCTCGAAGGCGGCCTTGATCGCAGCTTCGAAGGTGGCGCTGTCGGCCGGCATGTCGGCGGCGCCGGCAACGGCGTGGAAGAGGATGCTGTGCTTGGTGATGACGTCGAACAGTTCGCCGGTCATGAAGGTCGAGAAGCCGGTAACCTGGCCGTCGACCACGCGCACCCATTTTGAATGCGTTCCCGGCATGCAGACGATCTGCTCGCCCTTGGCATCGGCAGGGATCGCGCCGAGCAATTGCGTTTCCTCGCCGCGCATGACGTCCGGCACATCCTTGGCGCGTTGCGCAAGGCCCGGCAGAATGCGGACATCGCGTGGCTGACCGGGCACGGAGACAGCGCCGGTGAGGATGGCGGCGAGCGATGTCGGGGTGTCGATATAGCCGGCTTCCACCCAGCCTTGGCGCGCCCCGGCCATGCCGCAGACGATCACGGGAAGGTTGTCGGGTGCGGAGAGGGCGGTCAGATGCGATTGCAGCACCTGGGCAAAGCCGGTCTGCGCTGCCGATGTCATGCCTTCGCCGCTGCGGTGCTCGCCGAGAACGCTGTCGTCCTCGCCGATCAGCCACAGCCGGAAACTGCTGGTGCCCCAGTCTACCGCTACATATGCGGGCCTTGTCATTAGAATATGCCTCCGTCGACAATGATGGACTGCGCGGTGATGCTGCCCGAGCAGTTGGATGCGAGAAAGAGAGTGGGGCCGATCAGATCGGCGGCCTTCAAAACATGCTTGAGGCATTGACGCTCGACCGTCTTGGCGATGCCTTCCTCGGTGAGCCAGAGTTCCATCTGCCGCTCGGTGACGACCATGCCCGGCAGGATGGCGTTGACGCGGATGTTTTCCGGGCCAAGACGGCCGGCGAGGCTCTTGGTCAGGCCAATGACGCCGGCCTTTGCGGTCGCATAGGACGAGAGCTGCGGCTGGTTCATCTTGATGACGATCGACGAGAAATTGATGATCGAGCCGCCGCCGGAAGCCCGCATGCCGGGCGCTGCCGCCTGCGAGACGAAGAAGACCTGCTTGAGGTTGATCGCCTGGCTGTTGTCCCAGTAGTCCTCGGTCGTCGTATCGAAGTCGTGGCGGTCGTCCCAGGCGGCATTGTTGACGAGGACGCCGATCGCGCCGAGATCGGATTCGACGGCGGCAACCGTGCTCTTGATATTGCCGACATCGCGCAGGTCGGCATGATAGAAGGCGACGGGGTGCGCCGATTGCGCCGACAGCCGGGCGGCAAGCGCCTTGCTCGGCTCCTCGGCAATGTCGATGAAGGCGACCTTGGCGCCCTGTTGCGCGAAAGCCTCGACAAGTGCCGCGCCGATGCCGGAGCCGCCGCCGGTGATCAGAACGGTGCGATCCTTCAGATCGGGAAACTGTGCCTGTGCCTCGGTCAAATTCCTCTCCCTCCCTGGATCGGTGATAGATTCTGGTGTTTCTTTGCTAAAAGTTCCATTATTTGGAACCAAATTTGACTATGTGGAATTATCGGATTACCCTTCGGCCATGTCAAGGACATGATGGAGTGCCGCTGACACAATGAGGCGATCGTGAATGTGAAGCAGGAAGATACCATGGGCAATGCCCGCCGCGTCCGGGAGACCGGCACGCTCGGCAAGCTCATGGGGTTGCTCGATCTCGTTGCGCTCTCTGATTACCCCATGCGCTTCACCGACATCCTCTCGCTGTCCGACCAGCCACGCGGCACGCTTCACCGGCAATTGTCGCACCTGGTCGAGGAGGGGTTGCTGGAGACCGATCGCGATGGGCGTTATCTCCCCGGCATCCGGCTCTTGAGCCTCGCCTCGCGCAGCTGGGCACGCAATGAATTCCGTGCGATCGCCGAGCCGCATCTGCGTCTTCTGCAGGAGCGGACCGGCGAGACCGTGCATCTTGGCGTCCTGCGCGGCATCGAGGTCATCTATCTCGATAAGGTCGAGGGCCGGCAATCCGTGCGGATGTATTCGCAGATCGGCAACGCCTCGCCGGCCTATTGCACCGGCGTCGGCAAGGCGGCGCTTTCCGTGCTCGACGATGCCACGATCGAGGCCAGCCACGCCGGTCTTCAGTTTCACGCCTATACCGAGCATACCCATCGCGGCGTGGCGGATCTTCTCGCGGATATAGCGGCTATCAGAGTGCGTGGCTGCGCCTTTGACCGCGAGGAACACGAAAGCGGCATATGCTGCGTCGCCGCGCCGATTTGCTCGGATGACGGCAACATGCTGGCCGGCGTCTCGGTGACCGGGCCGGCTTATCGCGTCACGCCGGAAAAGCTGGAGGAATGGGCGCCTCTAGTCAGGGTTGCTGCGGCCTCGATCATGCAGGATATGCACAGCCGCTTGGGTCCGAAGCGCTAGTTTTGCCGATTTTTCTCGACAGTCATGCGAAATACATTGATTTTACGTTTACGTGCACTGGACCTTGGGCGGTTTGCACGTTTATTCTGTATTCTCTGTAGAGAAGCGCCGATGAACTGTACTTCTTGACGAATACCTGGGCCATCTTCGGGGGGAGTTTGGCGAAATGCTTTACCGGGCGTCGTCGTGGTGAATGCCGCAGTAGGCGAGATCTTTACTTATATTTCATCGAGCGCCGATGTTTCGACGTTCGTGTGATGGCCCGGAGGCGTGGGGGCAACAGTTCGAACTTCTTCCCCTGTCTCTCCTTTACGTAAAGAAGACTGATGATGGCAGCATTGGTGCAGGTAGGACGGTCCCCTCGCGGTGAAGATTACATTGACGAAATTGCCGGTCTGAAAACTCAGTTCGACGTTTTCCGCTTCATGAAGCGCGTGACCGATGCCTATCGTTGCCGGGCTTTCATGGTTGTGAACCTGCCGTCGCTTACGTCATTCGAGTTGCAGAGCAATTCGGTGATCAACAACTGGCCGGCCGAACTGCTGACGGTCTATGATCAGGAAGGGCTGTTGCGCAACAGCACCGTGTCGCGGCGCCTGCGCGTTTCGACATTGCCCTTTGTCTATGACACAGCGGCAAACACCAATCGCGATGACAGCAAAATTCAGCTCAGGGCTTCTTTGTTCGAACGTTTTCGGATGGCGCGGAGCATCTGTTTGCCGACCCACGATGCATCTGGCATTCGCGGCGCTGTCATCCTCTCGGGCGATCGCGAGCCCTTCACGGCTGAGGAGACCAAGGACCTCTGCTATGTCGCGATCCATGTCTTCGACCGGCTCGCCGAAATCCGCAACCTTGACGTCCGTATCGTCGATACGCTGACCGACCGTGAGCTCGATTGCCTGAACTGGACGGCAGCCGGCAAGACCAGCGCCGAAATCGCCGAAATCCTCACGCTCTCCGAACATACGGTCAATCACTACCTGAACCGCGCTACCAAGAAGCTGGATACCGTCAATCGCACCCAGGCGGTCGCCAAGGCTTTGCGCGTCGGGTTGATAAAATAGATAGCATGCAGACAAGTGTGAGGCCGGGCGGAATCCGGGCAGTTTTCTGCGCGAATTTTGTGCGCTGCCTATAAAATTTGCTTGCGCTGTTTGCTGTGCTCTGTGGGCCGAAATCGACGACGCTTGGTCAACAGGCTGAAAAACAATGATTTTTCCAATTAATCGGAACTGGCATGCTTTCTGCATCGCAATAGGCAGAGGTCCAGAGGGGACTTTGATAACAGCGCCAATGAATGTGCGCGGATCAGGCAGCCGTCGTCGATACCATCGTCGTTGCTTCTCCCGGCGACAGGTGTTGGCGGCGGCTGTTGCTTATTTGGCACGTCCCTGAGTTCAACGGACATTGCGAAGCGATTTTTCGCCGACTTGCCCTATTCCTTTCCAGACTTTGCTTTATCCCGGCCCCCGCAAATCTTTTGCGTCTCCAAGCGAGCGTTGCGGCTGGTAGGGTTATAAAACCCGGCGGACCTGCCGGCCGCAACGAACTCAGCCACTTTTGTCGATCCTCCCCTCAATTTTGTTTGGCGAAGCCCCGCCACTCCACTATCTAAGCCTGAGAGATCCGGAGTGTTTGCCCGATGCGGCGCACTGAGGATGGAAATTGCGCAGTGAGGATGGAATGGCTGGCATCACCAAGGAACAGGTTCTGGATACGCTGAGGACCGTTCGCGGACCGGACCTGGAGCACAATATCGTTGAGCTCGGCATGGTGTCGGATGTCTTCATTTCCGACGCCAAGGTGTATTTCTCGATCACCGTTCCGGCCGAGCGCGCCCGCGAACTCGATCCGCTGCGGGCCGCGGCCGAGCGGGTGGTCAAGGATATCCCCGGCGTCAAGGGCGCCATGGTGGCGCTGACCGCCGACAAGAAAGGTGCCTCGTCTTCAGCCCCGGTTCAGCGCCCGGCCACCGCATCATCCCATACGGGCCATTCGCATGCTGGACACTCCCATGCAGGCCATAGCCACGCACCGGCCGCCGCCGCCGCGCCGCGCACACCGACGGCTGCGGCAAAAGCCGGTATTCCGGGCGTCGGCGCCATCATTGCTGTTGCTTCAGGCAAGGGCGGTGTCGGCAAGTCGACGACCTCTGTCAATCTTGCCCTGGCCCTGAAGGCCAATGGCCTGCGGGTCGGCATTCTCGACGCCGACATCTACGGCCCGTCGATGCCGCGGCTGTTG
>DASVPC010000238.1:0-17012 GCA_036383055.1 Rhizobium sp.
GGCGAAACTGTTGTCGAGAGGCTCATGTCGGATCCCTCACGCACGCGACCGCAGACGCGGGTCGAGAAACAGGTAGAGCACATCGACCAGCGTGCTGAGCACGACGTAGATAAAGGCGGACAGGATCGCGACCGCCAGCACTACCGGCAGATCCTTGCCGAGCACCGCGTCGACAGTAACCTTGCCGAGGCCGGGGCGTCCAAAAACCTGCTCGGTGATGACGGCGCCGGACAGGAGACCGCCGACGAGCCAGCCCGTCAGCGTCACAGCCGGGAGGGCGGCATGGCGCAGCCCGTGGCGCAGTCGCAGGGTCAGACTGCTCGCTCCCCAACTACGCACGGTGAGTGCAAAGGGCTCCTCGAGCGCCCGCTCCAGACCTTCGCGCAGCACCTGACCGATCACCGCACCGAGCGACAGACCCAAAGCGAGAGCCGGCAGCACGAGCGCCGAGAACGTGCGGTCGCCGGCGACCGGGAAGAGCTTGAGCGTGAAGGAAAAGACGAAGAGCAGGACGATGCCGAGCCAGAAGGATGGCGTCGAGATCAGCACAAGTTCCAGGCCGCCGGCAACGCGCCGCGGCCAGCGCCGGCCGGCCGTCACGACGGCACTCACCACCGCGAAGACAACCGCAACGACAAGGGCGGCAGCCGTCAGTTTCAATGTCGGCAAGAGCTGCGACAGCACCAGCGTCGAGACATCGGTCTGGAGAATGTAGGAACGGCCGAAATCGCCGTGCAGGATACGCCCGAGATAGGAAAGATATTGCGAGTATAGCGGCTGATCGAGGCCCCATTCCGTACGGATCGCCGCCTCCACCGCCGGCGTGCGGAGCTGCTCGCCGATCAGGAGGTCGACGATATCGCCTGGCGCGATATGCAGGCTGACGAAGCTGAGCGTCACGGCCGCCCACAGCACGACGATGCCGGAGCCGACGCGGCCAAGGATCTGCGATAGCAACGTGCCCCGCGCCGGAAAGAGCCGCTGGGACACCGGGGAGGCCGGAGCCTGGCGGATGGCTGTCACATTCTCAACGTCCATATCTCTTGCTCCTTGGCCTTCCGCAACGATGCGGAAGGCGGCTCGGGTTCAGATCGTCATTCGCTGCGCCAGATATCGTAGGCGCTCTCGGGCAATTGCTTGAACGGACGGAAGCTGATGCCCTTCACGTAAGAAGCGGCGGCAACCTGGTCTTCCGGTTCGTAAAGCGGAAGCGCGTAGGCCTGATCGACGATCGCGAAGCGCTGCAGCTTGGCATAGAGAGCGAAGCGCTCCTTGTCGTCGAGCGTCGAGGCGGCAGCCTTCAGCCAGGTGAGCAACTCCGGGGCCGACGCGCGGCTGTAGTTAATCGAGCCACCCTTATCGAGCGGCAGATAGTGATATTCGATATCGATCGCGTTCGTCGGCGTGTTGGAATTGGCGATCGAGCCGAAGATGCCGGTCTTTCGACGGTCGGTATAAGTGCCGGCATCGACATAGTTGATCAGGAGGTCGATCCCGGCATTCTGACGCGCCTGGGCCTGAAGGGCCTGCAGCAGTACGTCGCGCTGGTCACGCACCGTCGCCTGTGCCTGCACCACCTCAATCGTCAGGCGCTTGCCATCCTTGGTGCGGAAGCCATCGGCGTCGCGTGCCGTCCAGCCCGCTTCATCGAGGAGACTGTTGGCAAGCTTCGGATCGCTGCCATAGGCGCCCTCGATGGTCTTGTCGTAGAATTGCGTATCGATCGGTGAGGTAATGCCCCAGGCCCGGGTGCGCTCGCCGCGATAGACGGATTTCAGCACGGCATCGACATCGATGGCGGCCGCTAGCGCCTTGCGCACCTTGATATCCTGTGTCGGCCCATAGGTGACGTTCAGGAACAACGAATAGGGCGTGCCGGTATTCAAGGCGGTCTGATAGCTGAAGTCCGGATTGTCCTTGAACAGGACGGCATCATTGCCGGAGATGCCCTCGATGACATCGACCTGACCGGAGGTCAGCGCACCCGTCCGCACGGAGGATTCCGGCAGGAAGCGATAGGTGACTTCGTCGAGATAGGCCGGCCCCTGATGAGACGCGGTCTTCGGCGGCCAATTATAGGCCTTATTCTTGACGAAGTGGATGTCCTGGCCCTTGACGTAACGCTCCAGGATGAACGGGCCGGTGCCGGCGATCTCCGTACCGCCGGACTTCAATTGCGAAGACGCAAAGGCCTTGGGCGACAGAATCTCGAGGCTGGCGGCGAAATCGAGGAACGGCGCGTAGACATCACCCAACGTCAGCTGGACAGTGTGAGCGTCAACGGCCTTGGCATCGACTATCCTTGCGGCCTGTGCGGCGCTTGCGCTGCCGGCGGAATAGGCGAGATCCTTGAGCTTGGTGAAATTGGTGACGACGGCAGCGGCATCGAGCTCCTCGCCGTCGCTGAAGGTGACGCCGTCGCGCAGCGTGAACGTATAGGTCTTGCTGTCATCGGAGATCTTGTAGCCGGTGGCAAGCCAGGAAACGTACCCGCCGTCCACCGTTCGGGCCAGCAGGGACTCGTAGACATTGCGCAGCAAGAGCTTGGTCTTGTCCTGCCCGTTGAGCTGCGGATTGAGCGTTGCCGGATCCGTCTCCACGCCCCAGACGAGCTTGCCGCCGCTGACCGGATTCCCGTCCTGTGAATAAGCGGTGACAGGCAACAGAACCGTCACAAGCGTGGCGGCCGTAGCGTTCAGGAAAGATCGTCGGGAAAACATATTGAACATTATCTCCATGATGAAAAAGACAACCGAATACGCCCCCGTCTCCGGCTAGGCTTCCAGCCAGATGTCGTAGGCATTTTCGGGCAGTTGCTTGAATGGGCGGAACCCGACCCCACGCACCCTTGTTGAAGCGGCGATCTGGTCTTCGGGGACATAAAGCGGCAAGCCGTAAGCCTGCTCGACGATGGCGAAGCGCTGGAGGTCGGCGTAGGTGGCAAAGCGTTCCTTGGCATCCAGCGTTGAGGCGGCCTTGTCGAGCCAGGCCAGAACCTCCGGCGCTTCCGTCCGGCTGTAGTTGATCGAGCCGCCCTGGGCCGGCGGCAGGTAGTGGAAATAGATGGTGACCGCGTTCCCCTGATTGGTCGTCGAGTTGGGAATGGCG
The DNA here is from genome assembly GCA_036383055.1 of Rhizobium sp. GTDB lineage: Bacteria > Pseudomonadota > Alphaproteobacteria > Rhizobiales > Rhizobiaceae > Rhizobium. The sequence continues at coordinate 3,109 of DASVPC010000238.1, forward strand.
CCGTATTTTCCGCTCTTCTGCCGCTCGCTATAGGTGCCGGAATCGACATTGTTCAGGATGAGTTCGATGCCCGCGCTTTGCCGCACCTGAGCCTGCAATGCCTGCAGCAATACATCGCGCTGATCGCGCAGCGTCACCTGCGCCTGCACGATCTCGATCGCCAGGCGCGCACCGTCCTTGGTGCGGAAACCATCGGCATCGCGCGCAGTCCAGCCGGCTTCGTCCAACAGTTGATTGGCGCGCTTCGGATCGAAGCCATAGCTACCCTCGATGCTGGCGTCGTAGAAATCCTTGTCGGCCGGCGTCAGCACGCCCCAGGCGCGCGTGCGCTCGCGGCGATAGACGGAGTCGACAATCTGGCCGACATCGGTCGCGGCGATCACCGCCTTGCGGACCCTCACATCCCTAGTTGGGCCGTAGGTGGTGTTGAGATAAAGCGTATAGGGCGTGCCGGGATTGAGCGCGCTCTGGTAGGTGAAATCGGAATTGTCCTTGAAGAGAGCGGCGTCGTTGCCGGAAATCCCTTCGATGACATCGACCTGTCCGGAGATGAGCGCGCCGGTACGGACCGAAGACTCTGACAGGAAACGATAGGTCACCCCATCGAGATAGGCCGGCCCCTGGTGCCCCGCACTTGCCGGCGCCCATTTGTAGTCCGGATTCCGGACAAAATGGATTTCCTGGCCCCTCACGTAGCGATCGAGAATGAAAGGTCCGGTGCCGGCGATCTCCGGACCGCCGGACTTGATCTGCGTGGAGGCAAAGGCGCGCGGCGACAGGATATCGATGCTGGCCACGCCGTCGAGGAACGGCGCGTAGACCCGATCAAGCTTCAAGACGACAATGTGCTGATCTGACGCCTTGGCTTCAACGACATAGGAGAGATAGCCGGCGCTGATGCTGCCCGAATAGAGCGGCTCCTTCAGCTTGGTGAAATTCAGCACTACGGCCGCGGCATCGAATGTCTCGCCGTCGCTAAAGGTGATGTCGTCGCGCAGCTTGAACGTATAGGTCTTGCCGTCGTCGGAAATCTCGTAAGCAGACGCGAGCCAGGGAACATAGCCGCCGTCGGCGGTCCGTGCCAGCAGGGATTCATAGACGTTGCGCAGCACGAGCTTGGCCTTGGCCTGGCCGTTGAGATGCGGGTTCAGCGTATTCGGTTCAGTTTCGACGCCATAGACTAGCGAACCGCCCTTGACCGGAACCGCTTTGCTCCCCGCCGACACAGCCCGTGGACCGATCGCAGCCGTCAATGCGACGACACCCACCGTTCCTATAAAACCTCTTCTCGTTACTGCCATGCCCCAGTCCCCTCAATGCCCTTGAATGTCGGTCGACCGCTATTGCGCCTGTGCCAGCAATTGCGGCTCGAAGCGCTTGTATTCGGCGACCTCCAGCGTTTCGTAGATGTCCGGATTGAGGATCTTGCGCAAAAGGACGATCTCTTCGTCGTTCTTGGTGTGCTTGTAGAAGCCCTCGTAGCCTCGACGTTCGTAGATGCCGGCAAGCCAGGGGTGCCGGGTGGCGGTCGCGAGATAGACGGCCGGCGCCTTGATCTGGTCGCGCAAGAAGGTCAGCTCCACATGATCGAGCAAAGCGCTGCCGATCGATTGCCGCTTGAAGTCCGGCGAAACCGCAAACCAGTGGATGAACGGATAGCTGGTCAGATGCGTTTCGCCCATCGGCCAGGGAAAGCGGACGGAGACCGTGGCGATGATCGCAGCGTCGCGCTCGACAACGAATGTCGTATGCCGGCGGACCTTTTCGCGAACGAGATCGACGCCGGCCGTGGTCGCGGTGAACTGGATGTTCATCTCGCGCAATGGCTGATAGGCCGCCTGCAGCAGCCGATGCAAGACCGGCGCATCATCGACCGTGGCGATACGAATGCTGTCACTCATCGTTAAACGGCCTCCCGTGCCGCGTGGATTGCGCTGTTGCCGCCCTTGATGCGGCTGCCCGGTGGCTGGCTTGCTGTTGGAAGAGATGCGTCATGCGGCGACAGCGAGATGCGCCGCCGCCAGAAGGTCGATCGAGGCGAGACGCGCCTGCGCGTCGGCGACGGGACAATCGAGGATAAATTCACTGACCCCATAGCGCCGGTGAAGCCGGTCGAATTCGCTATGGATATGCGCGGCCGTACCACGGATGACACCGGGCATCTTCTCCTCGATCCGGTAATCCGTCACGCCGGCCTGACGGACATATTCTTCCGCCTGGGCAAGGCTGCCGACGGTGACGCTCTGGCCGTCCTTCACCTCCACCTTGAAGCGCCTGAGATCACCGGCAAGACGCTCCGCCGCCGCATCCGTTTCCGCGGCGATCACGCCGATTGCCAGTATCGGAACGTTCCCGCCGCTCAGGTTGCGATAGGTCGCCAGCACCTCATCGAGCAAGGCTTCGTCGCCGTTGAGATGGCCCGCATAGACGAACTCCCAGCCGTGGGTTGCCGCCAGCTCCGCGCTCTCGATGCTGGCACCCAGCAGGAAGCGCTGCACGGGAATGGCTGGCACCGGATAGGCCCGAAGCTCGGCTTCCAGATCCCCATCGGCCGCCGCATTGCCAAGAAAGGCACCGAGCTCTGCCAGCTGCTTGGCGAATGTCGGTTTACGCGCCGGATCATAGGCACCCTGCAGCGCCCGGGTCGACAACGGCAGACCACCGGGTGCCTTGCCGACGCCAAGGTCGATACGGCCAGGCGCCAGCGTTGCCAGGAGATTGAAGTTCTCGGCGACCTTGTAGGCGCTGTAATGCTGCAACATCACGCCGCCGGAACCTATCCTGATGCGGGATGTATGCGCGAGCAGGAAGGCAATCAGCACTTCCGGGGAAGAGCTCGCCAGCCGTGCATTATTATGGTGTTCGGCCACCCAGAAACGATGGAAGCCCCAGCGCTCGGCCCGTTGTGCCAGGGCAAGCGTCCTGGCCAATGCCGTACTCGCCGCCTCCTGTCCGTCAATCGGACTTTTGTCGAGCAAACTCAGCGCGTAACCCATCTAATCCGCCATCAAACTTTTTCAATTATCTATTTAATCTATATGTTTAATGGCTTAAGCCGCCGAGAAAAGAAATTCCAATATGAACGGGTGGCGAAGAATGTCTTTCGGCCTATCCGGCGCGGCCCCTCAGGGTATCTGTTTCGGCCGCCAGCGAAGCAGATAGGATTCCAGGACATGCGCCAGACGATTTAGCGAAAAGCCGACAAGGCCGAGAACGAGGACGCCCACCATCACGAGGGCCATGTCGAACCGTTCTCGACCGGCAATGACCAGACCGCCAACACCACGGCCGACGGCGAGGAAATATTCGGCGCCGACCGTCGCAAGCCACGCATAGATCAGGCCGAGATGCACGCCCGTCGCGATCGACGGCATGGCGGACGGAAGATAGATACGCAGCACGCGCTGCCGGGCGTTGAATTTCAAGGCGCGCCCGACCTCGATCAGGTCATCCGGCGCATCGCGCATACCGTCATAGGTGTTGAGGGCGATGGGAATGAAGGATGCCAGCGCCACGAAGACGATCTTCGCCTGTTCGCCGAAACCGAACCAGACGGAGATCAGCGGTATCCAGGCGAGCAGCGAAATCTGCTTCAACCCGTTGAAGGTCGGCGTCAGCAGTCTGTCGGCAACGCGCGAAAGTGCCAGGAACGTGCCGAATGCGATCCCGATCACGCAGCCGATCAGAAATCCGGCGATATTGCGCATCAGGCTGAAGCCGAGTTCGCCGATCAGGTCGTTGTCGAACAGCTCACGCTTTGCCGTGTAGGCGATATCTTCCAGCGACGGCAAAAAGCGCGGATCGGCGAGACCGGTCCGGCTCGACACTTCCCAGGCAACGAACATCAGGATCGGCAAAGTGATCCCACGGCGAAAGCGGACTGCCCTGCTTGCGGTAGCCATGGTCAGATCTCCCGCCGCTTCCAGCGCTGGAGCAGCACCTCGGTGCGATCCAGGCTCTTGTCCATGATGAAGCCGACGAGGCCGATGGCGATCATCGCAACGATGACGGTGTCCAGCCAGAACATCTGCCGTCCCCAGACCAGGAGGTAACCGAGCCCTTCCGAGGAGGCCAGGAGTTCGACGCCGACAAGCGAGGTCCAGGAATGGGTAAGGCCATAGCGGATGCCGGTGAATATCGAAGGCACGGCGCCCGGCAGCACGATCAGCCGCAGGGTCTGCCAGCGGCTGAACCGCAATGCCCGGCCGACCTCGATATACCTGGGGGAAACACCGCGAATGCCCGCGAGCGTGTTCAATGTCATCGGCACGATCGCGCCCTTGGCGATGACGATGATTTTCAGCGTCTCGTCGATGCCGACGAGCAGCATGAGGAGCGGTATCCAGCCGAGTGTCGGGATCTGCGCGAAGGCGATGAACAGCGGCTTCACGTAGTCCTCGACCCTCTCCGAAAAGCCCATCGATATGCCAAGAACAAGGCCGGCGCTGGCGCCGATGGCAAAGCCGATGACGACGCGGCGCAGGCTGACGCCCGTATGGTAAAGCAGCTCGCCGCTGAGGATCATATCCCGCGCCGTCCGATAGACATAATCGGGCGCCGGCAGGATCTGTTGCGGCAGCCAGCCTCTGGCGGAGGCAACCCACCAGAGGACCAGCAGTGCCGTCGGAACGACCAAAGCCGTAGCGCCGATCGCAAGACGCCTGCGCCATGGAGTGGGAAGCCGGATGCCGGCATGTCCGGCTGTCTCGAAAAACGCGACCATGCCCGCTCCCTTCACTCTGTTTTCAAGGCCAGCGATCAGGACGCGACCGGCTTTCCATCCGCGCCATAGGGCTGCCAGAATGTCTTCAGGCCGAGCTTTTCGAGCGCATTGTTGAGATATTTAGGCTCGAACCAGCCGTTGAGATCGACATCGCGACGAATGAGGCCGTATTCCTTGCTCTTCACCGCCTGTTCCTTGTACTGCGAGACCAGCAGGTCATCGATCAGCGGCGAATTGCGGTAGGCGAGCGTATCGTTGCGGAAATACTCCTCAAGAATCGGAATTTCCGTGCCGGACTTGTGCCAGAGCTCGAAAAGGGCCGCCCGATTGGGCTCCTCCGAAGACCACTGCGCCGCCTTGACGAAGGCGTCGACAACCCGCTGCGTGATTTCCGGATGCGCGTCAATGAAGGCTTCGCGCGCGACGATGCCGGCATTGCGGCCGAAGCGAGGATCGTCGCCCTTCGTCGTATAGATGACATCGGCGCTGCCCTTGGCGGCGAGATTGATGAGCTGCGTGTCGCCGAAGGCGGCATCGATGTCCTTGCTGGCAAGAGCGGCCACCGTTCCGGCACCATCGAGATTGATCACCTGAAGGTCGCGTTCGGTCAGCCCATGCGCCTCAAGAATCTTGATCGCAGCCAGATGGCCGTTGGTGCCGCGTTGCAGGGCAACCTTGCGGCCTTTCAGATCCTCGATCTTCTTGATGCCTGAATCCTTGGCGACCGCCAGATAGAGCGGCTTGCGTGCGCCGCTGGCGAGAAGATATTTGGTCTTGAGGCCAGTGGCCCGTCCGATCAGCGCCGGCAGATCGCCCTGATAGGCAAAGTCGAGCTGGTCATTGGCAAACCCCTCGTTTACCGCCGGGCCGGCGCCCTTGAAGAAGGTCCATTCGATCTTGACGTTGGGATCGTTGGCGAACTCCTTTTCCAGATATTCGCCGGCACGCGCGGTCGCCGCCGAAGTGCCTTCGGAATACGGCCGATTGTCGACGCCGATTGCGGCGTAGCCGACATGGATGACCAGCGGCTCTGCCGCCTGGGCCGAAGTGGCAAACATGCCCAGCGCAAGGGCAACACCCGCGGCAAGGCGGGAAATAGATACGAGTTTCATAAAGCTACTCCGTTTCCTGATTTATCTGACGGCGGCGATGGCCGGTCTAGCATCGGCTAACCATTGTTCTGCGCCTGGGGAGACTGCACGCGGGCCGGGCGAGGGATGCGTCGTGGCATTGAGGCTTTCCAGAACGCGATTGCGAACCTCGGTCAGCGCGGGCGAGGTCCTCGCGCGCAATCGCGGTAAATCGACAGGAATGATCTCGCGGATGCGGCCAGGTCGCGGCGACATGACGACGACGCGATCGCCGAGATAGGCCGCCTCATCGACATCGTGCGTCACCAGCACCATGGTGATGCGTTCCTTCGCCCAGATCTCCTGTAGCTCGTCCTGCAGCCTAGCCTTGGTGATGGCGTCGAGCGCGCCGAAGGGCTCGTCGAGAAACAGGACATCAGGGCGATTGACGAGACCACGGGCGATGCCGGCGCGCTGCGCCATGCCGCCCGAAAGCTGATGCGGATAGGCCTTGGCGAAACCGGAAAGCCCGACCAGCTCCAGATGCTCTTCAACGAGCCTCTTCTTGTCGGCCTTGCCGTATCCTGAGTTTTCCAGACCGAGCGCCACATTGCGGGCGACCGTCAACCACGGAAACAACCGAGGCTCCTGAAAGACGATGCCGCGATCGAGGCTGGGTTCGGTGACGGGCTTGCCCGCATGGGTGATCGAACCGGAGGTGGCGGTATCCAGCCCGGCGCCGAGACGCAGCAGCGTCGACTTTCCGCAGCCGCTGGCACCGACAATGGTGACGAACTCGCCCTCGGCTACCTCAAGGCTGACATCGTCGAGCGCCGTCAGGCTTTCACCATTGACCTGGAACCGCCGCGTCACATGGCTGATCTTCAGATGCGAAGGATTGCTCATTCTTCTCTATCCCCTCTTCGGCGGCGATGGCCTGTCGGCTAAAGGGAAGCTCTGCACCTGAGCTGGCGTTTTTTGCCGGTCATCGTTCTCTCCCCAACAGAGTCAGGAGAGGCTACCAGTAAATATTATAATCTATAGAAATTATATTCTATTTAGACAGACCACCCCGGATTTTGTCATCGCTGGCGACACCTTCGGCACGGACAATGTTCCATGAGGCCGATCATAGGGCTGGCATTGGCGGAACTCTTGCGATCGATCCGGCCAGGTTTGCCGCGCAGCGAAAGATTTTCTTCTCATGAGATCAAATAGATATTGCTGGACTTGCAGCACCAGTCGCCGAACCCTTGACGCAAGATGCGAAGCAGGGCCGCCACGGCCAGATGCGTGAGGCAACCATGACCTTCGAACCGGATACAACAGATCCCCTGATCGCCAGGGCCGTCGAGCTGCGGCAGATCTTTGATCGCGACGCCGTACAGCGCGACAAACAGGGCGGCCGGCCCGTCCAACAGATCAAGCTCTTAAAGGAAAGCGGGCTGCCGTCGGCACAAATTGCGCGGCACTACGGCGGACAGGGTGCAAGCTGGCTGTCGATCCTGCGCGTCGTGCGCGAGTTCGCTCGAACGGACGGCTCGCTGGCGCATCTTTTCGGATATCACCACCTCCCGCTCAATCTCGTTCTCTTTCGCGGTTCGAACGCGCAGAAGGATCGCTGGCTGCGCGCCTCGGCGGCGGGAAACCTGATCTGGGGCAATTCCGGCAATGCCATGTCGAAGACCTCGTCGGGACGGCGCATCGACAATGGCTGGATCGTCAACGGCAAGCGTCCCTTCTCGTCCGGCTCCCATATCGCCGACTACATTCAGATCTCGTGGGAAAATCCGGAGGGAGAGCGCCTCAGCGCCGCCGTTCCCGCCAGCCGCGACGGCATCCTCATCGAGGATGATTGGGACGGAATTGGCCAACGCCAGACCGGCAGCGGCACGGTCAGCTTCCACGATGTCGAAATTCTCGACGAGGAGGTGATCAGCTCGCCGAATGTGCCGCTGACGCCCTATACATCGCTGATCTCCCTGTTGCAGCAAAGCGTGCTGCTCAACGTCTTCGTCGGCAGCGCCCAGGGCGCGCTCGGCGAGGGGCGGAATTATACGACGACCTCATCGCGTCCGTGGATCTATTCCGGCGTCGAGAAGCACAGCGACGATCCCTGGATCAAGCGGCAGTATGGCGATCTTTACATCAAAACGCTGGCGGCGACCGAGCTTGCCGACAAGGCGGCCCGGAGCCTGGACGAAGCCTTCAACCAGGGGCCAAGCCTGTCGCACGAAGATCGCGGTGCCGCCGCCATCGATATTGCCACAGCAAATGTCTATGCCGGCGAAGTCGGGCTTGCCGTCTCCAGTGAAATCTTCGAGGTCATGGGCGCGCGCTCGGCCACCAACGCCAACGGTTTCGACCGTTTCTGGCGGAATGTCCGCACCCATAGCCTGCACAATCCCGCCGAATACAAGAAACGCACCGTCGGCACCTGGCTGTTGACCGGCGAGTTTCCCGTACCGGCCATGTACCGCTGAAAGGACCCTCCATGGCAAGACGCAAGGATAAGATCAAGCTTGGCGCCTTCCTGCTGTTCACCGGCCATCATGTGGCCGCCTGGCGGCATCCGCAGGCGTCGGTCGGCACCGAAGTCGAGAATTATATCGAGCTTGCCAAGCTGGCGGAGGCCGCGAAGTTCGATGCGATCTTCTTTGCCGACGGCGTCGCGGCACGGTTGAAGGATGTCGATGCGGCAAGCCGCAAGGCCCATAGCGGCGTCTATCCCTTCGAGCCGATCACGCTACTTTCGGCGCTTTCCAGTATCACGAAAAATATCGGCCTGATCGCCACGGCATCCACCAGCTATTCCGATCCCTATAATCTCGCCCGGCAGTTCGGATCGCTCGACCGGTTGAGCGGCGGACGCGCGGGGTGGAATCTGGTGACCTCGTCCGATCCCGACGCCGCTTATAATTTCGGCCACGACACGCAGATCCTGCATGGCGACCGCTACGACCGCGCCGAGGAATTCGCCGACGTCGTGCTCGGCCTCTGGGATAGCTGGGAGGATGACGCCTTTGTCCGTGACCGCGAAAGCGGCCGCTATTTCGACCCCGAGAAATTGCATCGGCTCGATCATAAGGGCCAACACTTCAAGGTTCGCGGGCCGTTGAACATTCCGCGCTCGCCGCAAGGCCGGCCGGTCGTGGTGCAGGCCGGCGCCTCCGAGCCCGGCAAAGAACTCGCCGCCCGCACGGCGGAAGCGATCTTTGCGGCACAGATCACCCTTGAGGAAGCCACCGCCTTTTACGCTGACGTCAAAGGACGGCTCGCCAAATTCGGCCGCTCGCACGACGATCTGAAGATCCTGCCTGGCATCTTCCCGGTGATCGGCGGAAGCGAGTCCGAGGCGCAGGAGAAATTCGAGGCGCTGCAGGAGCTGATCCAGCCGGAAGTCGGCCTCAATCTCCTATCGCAATTGAGCGGTGTCGATCTGCGTTCCTACCCACTCGACGGACCGGTGCCGCTCGATCCGCCGGTGACCAATGCCGGCAAGAGTCGGCAGGAGCTGTTGCTTGATCTCGCCCGCCGCGAAAACCTGACCATCCGCCAACTCTATCTGCGCATCGCCGGCGCGCGCGGCCATTGGCAGGTCGTCGGCACGCCGACGCAGATCGCCGACGTGCTGGAAGAGCGGTTCGAAAACTACGGCGCTGACGGCTTCAACATCATGGCCCCGATCATGCCGGGCGGACTGGCCGATTTCATCAATCTCGTCGTGCCGGAACTGCGCCGCCGTGGCCTGTTCCGCGAGGAATACGAGGGTTCGACGCTACGCGACAATCTCGGGCTCAAGCGCCCGCCCAACAGTTTTTCCGCAGGCAATGCAGTCGCAGCAGAATAGGAGAATACCAATGGCGCGTGACAAGCTGTTTCTGATTTCACCGGGGTTTTCCGATCCCAAGCACCCCGGCACTGCCTTCGTCTGCCCCCATTGCAATGGGATCGAGGGCCTGCTCGCCAGCTTCCCCGATCTCGCAGCCAGCATCGATGTCGAGCGTGTTCCGTTCGTCCGGCCACGCCGGAAGGTGATCGACGCCGTCGGCGAGGAAAACCAGTCCCTGCCGGTGCTCATTCTTGCGGGCGAAGCGCCTGCAGACGCCGGAAACCGGAATGGAACCCGCTTCGTCAACTCGACGGATCGCATTCTCGAGCTGCTGTCCGAGCGCCACGGCTTCCCGCGCCTCCACAAATGAAGGGGAATGAACGATGACCGTAAAACCCAGCGGTTTCGAGACACCCTTGCCCTCGCCCACGCTTTTCGTACCGGATACGACAAATCCGCATCTGGCGAAAGCAGTGGAACTGCGGGAAATCTTTGCCCGCGACGCGATCGAACGCGACCAACAGGGCGGCAGGCCCGAGGAGCAGGTCAGGCTTCTGAAAGAGAGCGGGCTCGTCAATCTGCTGATCCCCAGGGACTTCGGCGGCCTCGGCGAGCGCTATTCGACGGCGATGCGGATCGTCCGTGAGTTCGCCAAGGTGGATGGGTCGATCGGGCACCTCTATGGCTATCATTTCAGCCCATTGCAGAATGCCATTAACGCCGGTCCTGATGCACGTTCACAGGACATCCTGCGCCGCTCGGCGGCCGAACGGTGGTTCTGGGGCAATACGACCAACAGCTTCTCGAAGAGCCTTTTCGGCCGGCGTGAACCAGACGGTGGATTTGTCCTCAACGGCTTCCGGCCATTCGCCTCCGGATCGCATGTCGCCGACTACCTGACGGTCGCCTGGGAGGACGAGGAGACGAATGAGCGCAGCGTCGCCTATATCCCGCCGAGCCGCGAAGGGATCACCATCGCCGACGATTGGGACGGCATCGGACAGCGCCAGACCGGCAGCGGCAAGGTCTTCTACAAGGATGTAAAGATCCGGGCTGACGAAGTTCTGCCTGAGCGGTCGCGCGACCCGATCGCATTGCTAGCGCCGATGCAGCAACAGAGCGTATTGCTGAACGTCTTCATCGGCAGCGCCCAGGGCGCTCTGATCGCGGCGCGAGACTACACCATCACCAAATCGCGGCCCTGGATCCATTCCGGCGTCGAACGCCATCAGGACGATCCCTGGATCAAGCGGCAATATGGCGAACTCTGGGTCAAGGTACAGGCGGCAACGGCACTTGCCGACCGGGCGCTGACGGTGCTGGACGACGCCTATGCCAAGGGGCAGGATTTGACGGCGGAAGATCGCGGCAGGACGGCGATCGCCGTTGCCTCGGCGAATGTCCTTGCGGGCCGCGTTGCTCTTGAGGTGACAAGCGAAATTTTCGAGGTGATGGGCGCGCGCTCCGCCGTCAGGCCCTATGGCTTCGACCGCTTCCGGCGCAATGTCCGCATCCACACGCTTCACAACCCCGCCGAATACAAGACCCGCAATGTCGGAAACTGGTTTCTGACCGGAGAGTTTCCTGAACCGGGAATATTCCAATGAGCGCGAAACGGCAGCTTCATCTCAACATCAATATCCTGCATTCCGGCTTCTCGCCGGCCGCCTGGCGGATGGAAGGCAGCGATCCCCGCGCCTCCTTCGATATCAACCACTATGTCAACGTCGCCCGCATCGCGGAGCGCGGCACTTTCGATGCGATCTTCCTTGCCGATCAGGCGGCCATTTCCGATCGTGTCGATTTCCGGCCGCTGACCTCGCTGGAGCCGACGATCGTGCTGGCAACCGTGGCCGCCCATACCGACCACATCGGCCTCATCGCCACGGCCTCGACCACCTATAACGAGCCCTACAACATCGCCCGCCGCTTCGCGACGCTCGATCACGCGAGCGGTGGCCGCGTCGGCTGGAATATCGTCACCAGCGCCGATCTCTCGCAAAGCCGGAACTTCGGCCTTGAGAAGCCGGTGGCGCATGGCAGCCGTTACGAGCGAGCCGCCGAATTCACGACGGTCGTGAAGGCATTGTGGGACAGCTGGGAGGAAGAGGCTTTTCTCGGCGATGTCGCCACCGGGCGCTTCGTCGATCCCGCACGGGTGCATGCGATCGCCCATCGCGGCAAACATTTTTCCGTCCATGGCCCCCACAATATCCCTCGCCCGCCACAGGGCCATCCGGTGCTGGTTCAGGCCGGCGGCTCCGACGACGGGCGGCAACTCGCGGCCGAACATGCCGAGGCGGTGTTCTCCGCATCCCAATCCCTAGAGGAGGCCCTGGATTATGCCGGCGATCTCCGGACGCGGGCGGCACGCTTCGGCCGTGCGCCGGACAGTCTGCTGGTGCTTGCCGGCCTCGCTACCATCATCGGCAGCACGGAGGCGGAAGCCAAGCGGCGGCAGGAAGAACTGCGCGAGCTTATCCCGCTGGAATACAGCCTTGCACGGCTCTCCGGCGTGCTGCAGATCGACCCGAAACGGCTGAAGCTCGACGAGCCTTTGCCGGACGACATTCCCCAGCCGCCCGACGGCGGGCACACCTTCTTTCAGGCAACCCTTGCACTTGCCCGGCGCGACAGGCTGACCGTGCTCGACCTCATCCGCGCCCTCAACGGCGGAACGGGACATCGCACCATCGTCGGCACGCCCGAAGCGGTCGCCGACGACATCGAGACCTGGTTCCGCGCGGGCGCCGCCGACGGCTTCAACCTGATGCCGGACGTCCTGCCGCATGGGCTTGAGGTTTTCGTCGACGAGGTCGTGCCGATCCTGCGCCGACGCAGGCTTTTCCGACAGGACTATACCGGCCGGACGCTCCGTGACCATCTTGGCCTCGCCCGACCCGCCAATCCCTATGCCATCGCCGCCGAATGAAGGAGAATACCGATGATAGCACTAGCCCCTATCAGAACCGAAGAGGATGATCGCCTGACCGCCCTTGCCAGTGAGCGCTATCGCAACGACCAGCGCCTTTCGGGCGATTGGAACGAGACGCTGGATACGCTGCTGTCGCATCGCAGTGTGCGCAATTATCTCCCCAAGGCGGTTCCGGACAGCGTACTCCATCTGGCGATCGCCGCCGCCCAATCGGCGCCCAGCTCTTCCAATCTGCAAGCCTGGAGCGTGATCGCCGTTGCGGACGAAGCGCGCAAGAGCAGGCTGAACACGGTTGCCGGCACGCAGCGGCAGATCGAGCAGGCTCCGCTCCTGCTGATCTGGCTTGCGGATCTCAACCGGCCGCGCAAGATCGCGGCGGATGACGGCGCGCCGGCGGAAGGTCTCGATTATGTCGAAAGCTTCCTGCTGGGGGTCATCGACGCGGCGCTCGCCGCGCAGAATGCCGTCTCGGCGCTGGAGTCGCTGGGACTCGGCACCTGCTATATCGGCGCGATCCGCAACGATCCGGAGGTGATCGCCCGCGAACTGGAATTGCCGGAGGGCGTGTTCCCTGTCTTCGGCCTGACCGTCGGCTATCCCGATCCGGCCGTGCCCGCCGGGGTCAAGCCGAGATTGCCGCAGTCAACCGTCCTCTATCGCGAGCGCTACGATACGACACCTCGCCCTGATGATCTCAAGGACTACAATGCCGCACTTGGCCGTTTTCAGGCAGAGCAGGCCATCCCGCTCATTGACTGGACCGAACAGGTGAAGAACAGGATCGGCACCGTCGAGGCACTGAAGGGCCGTCATCTCCTCGGTGCCGCCGCGCGCAAGCTCGGTTTCAAACTGAAATAGAGACGCCTCTATTCGGCGGCGACAATGCTGAGGTCCGGACGTGTATTCCACGTCAGGACCTCATCGATCGCCTGCAGCGTCTTCGCCTCCGCCTGAAGCCAGTTGCGGAAGAGATCGACACGCATCAGGCGCGCCTTGGTGGCCGTCGTCGCAAAGAAGTAGGAAAAGCTGACTGGCTGGGGACTGCCGAAGGGACTGACGAGCCGCCCTGCCCTGAGCTCTGCTTCCGCCAGCCGGACCTTGCCGAGACCAAGCCCCTGCCCTGCCAGCGCCGCATCGATGACCAGTGACGATTGATTGAGACGGAAGCCGCCCTGCGACAACCGATAGGATAGTCCTTCCGCTCGCAGCCAGGCATTCCAGTCCGGGCAGGAATGGTCGTGCTCCGCACCGTCCTCATGCAGCAGTGGCGCGCCTTCGATAGCCTTCGGACCATTGCGGAGCCAATGCCGCTCGGCGAACTCTGGACTGCAGATCGGTATGACC